>JBJEUL010000058.1:0-6489 GCA_051883835.1 Aristaeellaceae bacterium | reverse complement strand
GGGTGCAGGGGTGAAACCCCTGCGCAGGTCTGGGCGGCAGCCCAGCGCAACAGATACCAAATAGTAAAAAGGAAAAGAAAAAATCAGAGTTTCCAAGCAGACGACGCAGTTCGTCCGCGTAGGAAACGGCAGGTTCCATGGACTGCACGAGGAACGACCTCACCGCGTTCGGCTACCTTCCCCCAAGGGAAAGGCTTTTCACGCGACCGTACGGTAAAGCTCTGCTTGACAGCCTGCTCCTTACAAAAATGTAAGAATATCCGGGCCAAATGTAAGCCGATTCGATGGCGGTGGCTCTCTCCGCCATGCTATCATGATTGTGCAAGCTGAATCAAAGGGAGGAACGATCATGAGCATGCTGGAAGTCAATCAACTGCGCAAAGTCTATACCACCCGTATGGGCGGCGCAAAGGTGGAAGCCCTGCGCAGCGTCACCTTCACGGTGGAGGAGGGCGAGTATGTCGCCATCATGGGCGAATCCGGTTCGGGCAAGACCACGCTGCTGAACCTGCTGGCAGCCCTGGACAAGCCCAGCGGCGGCAGTGTCGCGCTGGACGGCATCAACCTCCAGGATATCCGGGAATCCGCCCTGGCAGCCTTCCGCCGGGACAACCTGGGGTTCGTGTTCCAGGACTTCAACCTGCTGGACACCTTCACCATCGAGGACAATATCTACCTGCCGCTGGTGCTGGCAGGCAAGCCCTATCAGGAAATGAAGCAGCTGCTGGGCCCCATCGCCGTGCAGCTGGGCATCGGGGATATCCTCCACAAGTACCCCTACGAGGTCTCCGGCGGACAGAAGCAACGCGCCGCCGTCGCCCGTGCGCTGATTACCCACCCCCGGCTGGTGCTGGCGGATGAACCCACCGGCGCACTGGATTCAAAGGCCACGGACGAGCTGCTGCGGCTGTTCGGCACCATCAACCGTCTGGGGCAGACCATCCTCATGGTGACACACTCCGTCAAGGCCGCCAGTCACGCGGGACGGGTGCTGTTCATCAAGGACGGCGAGGTGTTCCATCAAATCTACCGGGGCAGCAGCACCAATGAGCAGCTCTATCAGAAAATCTTCGATACCCTCACCATGCTGACGACGGGCGGTGAGCAGGCATGAAGAAGGGCTTCTACCTCCGTCTGGCATGGGATGGCATGCGCAAGAATGGCCGACTCTACATTCCCTATATCCTGACGTGCATCGGCATGGTCGCCATGCACTACATCGTCCGCTTTCTGGCCTTTTCTCCGGCCACGAGTACCATACGAGGCACCGAGTTCATGCGGGAGATGATGCTCTTTGGCAGTCAGGTCATGGCGATTTTTGCCGCAATTTTCCTGTTCTATACCCACTCCTTCCTCATCCGCAGACGCATGAAGGAATTCGGCCTATACAACATGCTGGGTATGGGCAAGATAAACATTGCCCGCATTCTGCTGTGGGAAACCATCGTGGTGATTGTGCTGTCCCTGTCGGCGGGCCTGTTGATGGGTGCGGCTTTCTCCAAACTGGCAGAGCTGCTGATGCTCAATATCATGGGCGGCAGCGTCACCTATACGCTGTCCGTGTCCATGCCGGGGCTGGTCAGTACGGTGCGGGTGTTCCTGCCTATTCATCTGCTGATGATGCTCCACAGCCTATGGCTGCTCAGACGCAGCAGTGCCATTTCTCTCCTGCGCAGCGAGAATGCCGGGGAAAAGCCGCCCCGCGCCAACTGGCTGCTGGGCCTGCTGGGCATTGCGCTGCTGGCAGCAGCCTACGGGCTGGCTGTATCCATTCAGGACCCGCTGACTGCACTGACATGGTTCTTCATTGCGGTGGTGATGGTCATTGTGGGAACCTACCTGACATTTGTGTCCGGGTCGGTGCTGCTGTGCCGCATCCTGCAAAAGAACAAGGGATACTATTACAAGGCCAACCATTTTGTTTCGGTGTCCTCCATGGCCTATCGCATGAAGCGCAACGGCGCGGGGCTGGCATCCATCTGCATTCTGGCGACCATGGTGCTGGTGATGCTGGCATCCACCACCTGCCTGTACTTCGGCGGGGAGGACAGCCTGAATACCCGCTACCCGCAGGACATGAACGTCAGTGCCCGCCTGAGCGGGCTGGACGCCATGGACAGCCCCGGTTTTGACAGCATCCGCGCCGCGTGTGCCGCGCAGGCGGAGCAGTACGGCGTTGTGCCGGAGGTCATGCTGGACTACCGGTATGTGTCCATCACGGGGCAGCTGACGGGCAATGTGGTGGAGTGCGACATGGACAAGGCGCAAATCGACCCGCTGAATCCTTACCGTGGCGTGTACATGCTCTATTTCGTCTGTCTGGAGGACTACAACCGCAGCTGTGCCGAGCCGGAGACCCTCGCACCGGGGGAGTGCCTAATTTACGCCGAGCGTTCCACCTACACGGAGAATACCCTCGCCCTGCGGGGCGGCCCGGGCTTCCGTGTCAAGCGGGTGCTGCCGCAGATGACGACCATCGGCATGAGTGCCGCGCTCACGGTACCGTCGCTGTATGTGGTGGTGCCGGACTTTACCCCCTCGCTGACGGCCCTGAACGCGCTGAGCTACGAGCATGGCGGCGTGATGATGACCTGCGGCTGGGAATACGGCTATGACCTGGCCCTGCCGGAGGATATGCACGCGCGCCTTGTCACGGAGCTGGAGCTGGACTACATCGTCCTGCCCGCCGACGGAAGTGTGAGCAAGCTGTACTGCGAGAGCAAGGCGGAGAATCGGGAGGACTTCTTCGGCACCTACGGGAGCCTGTTCATGCTGGGCATCATGCTGAGCATTGTATTCATCTTCGCGGCGGTGCTGATGATCTACTACAAGCAGATTTCCGAGGGATATGAGGATCAGGCACGGTTCGACATCATGCGCAAGGTGGGCATGACCAGCCAGGATATCCGCCGCAGCATCAATGCCCAGCTGCTGACGGTGTTTTTCCTGCCGCTGGTGATGGCGGGGGTGCATTTGACCTTCGCCTTCCCGCTGGTGCAGAAGCTCCTGATGCTTTTCAACCTGATGAACGTTCCGCTCCTGATGCTGACCACGCTGGCGAGCTATTTCATCTTTGCACTGTTCTACCTGCTGGTGTACCGCATGACGGCCAATGCCTATTACAAAATTGTCAGCACGCAGGTCTGGCAGGCGAGGGGATAACCTGCCGCCCCCCAAAATCGTGCCATGTGTGGCTTGGACAGGCTGCACATGGCATTTTGTGCAAGCGGGGGTTGGATGCAGCGCAGAATGAGCGTGTGGTTCCATGGCAGACGATGCAGTTTGTCCGCGTTGGAAACGGCAGGCTCAGAAGCATGCACGAGGAATGACCACACCCGACCTCGCTTTGCCTGGCCACCTTGAAGGAGGCAACGAAAACGGCTGCTCCCATGCAGGAGCAGCCGTCCAATGTTCTTCAGGTGAGAAACGCCAGCACATCCATGGGCTGTGCCAGGGCCGGGAAATCCGGCTTCCTGCCGCAGGGCTGCATGGTGTCCTCACGCAAATACCAGGTGGCCTGCAGGGCGGTCATGCCCAGCGAACGGGCAGCTTCCAGCTCATGACTGCCTCCGTCCCCTACATACAGGCATTCCTCCGGCAAAACGTTCAGACGCTCTACGCATCGCTGAAAGATGGCTGCGTCCGGCTTTTGCAGCCCCGCCTCCCAGGAGAGCAGCGGCGCGTCAAAGAAAGGATACAGCACACTGGCGCGAATCACGGCCGCTTCCTCAGAGAAGCAGTTGCTAATCAGCCCAATCCGCATGCCCTTGGCCCGGAGTGCGTCCAGCATGGGCACAATGCCCTCATGCAGGTGCTGGAAGCATGCCTCCTTGACGGCAACGCGGCGTTCCACCAGCGTCTGCACAAGGTCAGGTGCATCATGGCCGCAGGTGCGCAGGATGTCCGCCAAAGCATCCTCCAGCGTCAGGCGGCCTGTGGTGCGCTCCGCGTCCGTGGCCCGCCACAGCCGCTGGAAATCCGCTGCCGATATCCCTGCATCCGCTGCCATTTCGGCACTGAAATACAGCGGACAGCGGTAGTGGGTGATGAGCGTTTCATACATGTCGAAGATGACTGCACGAATCATCCCTTGCGCTCCATGGCACCGTCTCCTACCAGCACCTTGCTTGCATCCATGCCTTCCACGCTGGCCGCCGCACAGCCATCCTGCACCGTCACATGAATGACGCTCAGCCCGCGGGACAGCTCCACGTCCGTGGACAGGCCGTCATCATCGTAGAGGGACAGGTCGGTATCCCCGTTCACCCAGCCCAGCAAGGTCAGGTGTGCCGTGTCGATGCCCTCCACATATTCCGCACCCTTGGCCAGCGGAATCACATGCCCCCGGCGGATGAACAGCGGCAGCTCGTTCAGGGCCAGCTCAACCCAGTGATGACCCGCAGGCATGGGCTGCACATCGTAATCCTCCGCAGAGCGGAAACGCACCATCAGCATATCCTCGGGCAGATAGACATGGCGGCCCCGGGCATTCTGCTCGTACACAGGGGCAATCATGCAGTCGGCACCCAGCATCATCTGGTCTTCTGTGCGTACCGCCATGCTGTCCTGCGGATAGTCAAAGGCCAGAGGACGGAAGTACATGCCATCCATCAGTGCGGCCTTCATGAATTCGCTGTACAGGTAGGGCACCAGCGCGTAGCGCACGGTCAGCACATTGCGCATGTCCGCCCAGTTG
Organism: Aristaeellaceae bacterium; assembly: GCA_051883835.1. Lineage (GTDB taxonomy): Bacteria > Bacillota > Clostridia > Christensenellales > Aristaeellaceae > UBA11524. Next base: position 1,793 of record JBJEUL010000058.1, on the reverse strand, counting down.
GAGAAGCGGTATACCTCCTGATTCCGGGTGTGCTGAGCCGTGTGGTTGCGCATCAGGGGCGTGAATACCCCCAGCCCCAGCCAGCGCAGCAGCAGATCCTCCGTGGTGTTGCAGGAGAAGCCGCCCAGATCCGCGCCCGTGTAGAGGAAGCCGCACATGTTCAGCGAGGGAAGCATTTTCAGGTTCATCAGCAGATGGCCCCACCAGGAGGAATTGTCGCCTTGCCACACGCCGCCATCCCGATGCGCCCCGATGAAGCTGGAACGGCTGAACAGCAGGAACCGCTTGTCCGGGTCGAAGCTGCGCAGTCCCTTGGCGGCGGAACGGGTCATCATCGCGCCGTAGAGGTTATGCACCTTGTCATGGCGCACACGCTGACCGTCCAGCTCATGATAGAAGCGACGGTAATCCTCGGCATTGTTGGCGATGCGGCCGAAAGCGTCCTTGAGCGCGAAGCTCTCGCGAATGCCCACATTCTGATACCGGAAGCGGTCTACCAGCGCATAGGCGGATTCGAGGGTCTCGGGGGAGTAGAACAGGGCAGGTTCGTTCATGTCGTTCCAGAAGCCCTCGATGCCTGCCTCCAGCAGGCGGTGATACTTCCCGCCGAACCAGTCTTGCACATCCTCCCGCAGGAAGTCCGGGAAATAGCTGCGCCCGGGCCACACCGCGCCCACGAAAATGTCGCCATTCTCCTTCTTGCAGAAGCGGTCCTGCGCCACACCCTCATCGCAGATGTCGTAGCCCTCCTGCTCCTTCACACCTGCGTCAATGATGGGCACCAGGCGGATATGCGCCTGCTTCATGTCGCGGGTCAGCTGCTGCATGTCCGGGAACTGCTCCTGGTTCCAGGTGAAGTCCTTGAAATCGTCCATGTAGTCGATATCCATGCACACGCCGTCCAGGGGGATGTGGCGCGTCCGATGCTCCGCCACAATGCTGCGCACCTCCGCGTCCGAGGCATAGCCCCAGCGGGACTGGATATAGCCGAAGGCCCACTTGGGCGGAATGTAGCTGCGTCCGGTCAGGCCGCGGAACTCCCGGCAGATGGCCGTCAGGCTCTCGCCCTCCAGCACGAACAGCTTGAAGCTGCCGTTCACCGAGGTGATGACGGCTTCATCTATGCGCGTGTAGCCCAAATCAAACACGACCTCGCCGGGGTCGTCCACATACACGCCGAAGCACTTCTCCGGGCCGAAGAACAGCAGCAGGTTGTGGCTGGCGTACAGACCGGCCTTGTTCTCCGTATGGGAAAAGTCGTCCATGTTCCATGCGCGGTAGAGATGGCCGCGCTTGTTCACGCCGCGCAGGGTTTCGCCAAGGCCGAAAATCACATCATCCGCGTCCAGCGGGAGGGTGAAGGAAACAGCCTTGTCCTGCCGGGCAAGGGTGAAGAAGGGCGGACAGCCCTGCTCCACGGGGACATCGCGCACCACAGCGCGGGTGTTCATGGGCGTGCCGAAATCATATCTGCGGATCATTGTGCAACCTGCTTTCCTCTTGTAGAGATGGGGAGCTGTCAGGCTCCCGGAGGGTTCCGTTCAAGCATTCGCCGCAGAACAGAAAAATTCCTGCCGGAAACGATACCAATCCAATGATTTCAACAAAAAAAGGCAGGCGGGGAAATGGTATGCCCAGCCTGTCAGCGAGGTATAGGGAAACGTTGGAAGCCTTCCCCCTTCTTAGGAAGGTGGTTAAGTGCAGCGAGGTCGGATGAGGTGCCGTTCCTCGCGCAGTTCCCGGAACCTGCCGTTTCCAACGCGGACGAACTGCGTCGTCTGCTTGGAAACTCG
>JBJEUL010000057.1:0-6543 GCA_051883835.1 Aristaeellaceae bacterium | reverse complement strand
GCGACCATGTGTATGCCAACTTCAACCTGACCGTGGTGGATGACGGCGAGGTGCATATCGGCGACTATGTGATGTTCGCGCCCAACGTGACCATCACCACCACGGGCCACCCGGTTCATCCGTCCTTCCGGGACAAGGGTGCGCAGTTCTCATTGCCGGTGCATATCGGCAGCCATACATGGATTGGCTCCAATGTGGTCATCATGCCCGGCGTGACCATCGGGGAGAACAGCGTCATCGGCGCAGGCAGTGTGGTGACGCGGGATATTCCGGCCAATGTGGTGGCCTTTGGCGCGCCCTGCCGGGTGGTGCGGCCCATCACCGAGGCCGATTTGCTGGAATACAAGAAGGGCTATCCTGTCAACGAGGATTGGGAAGGCTGATACTGATGAATGAAGTGAACAAGACCTTATTCATTCCGCTGTATGGCAAGTCGAAGGTCAGCCGACAGGGCGTGATTCTGCACGACCCCATGGCAGAAAAAATCTGGGGAGCCGAGGGGTTTCCCATGCACGGCAAGTCGAAATCCAAATGGCTGGCCTACAACATGGCCATGCGGGCAAGGGTGTTTGACGACTGGACGGAAGCCATGCTCCGCGCCCATCCCAACGCGCTCGTCCTGCATGTGGGATGCGGTCTGGACAGCCGGTGTCTGCGGGTCAAGGTGCCTTATCAGCATTGGATTGACGCGGATTTCCCCGATGTGCTGGCCCTGCGGGAACGCTACTATGCGGCCAATGACACCTATCACATGATGGCCCTGGACGCTGCCAAACCGGAACAAATCGCGAAGCTCCCGGAGAGCGAAACAGCCATTGTGGTGCTGGAAGGCATCAGCATGTACCTGACCAGTGAGCAGGTGCATGGCTTCCTGCAGGCATTGGCCAGGCGATATGCCCGGCTGCATATTTTGATGGATGTCTATACGGTATTCGCCGCCAAAGCATCCAAATACAAAAACCCGGTGAATGAGGTGGGTGTCACCCAATTGTACGGCCTGGATGATATCCAAAGCGTCCTGCATGATACGGGCATCACGCTCAAGGCGGAGCATTCGTTTACGCCGGAACACCTGATTCATGAGCTGAAGCCGTTGGAGCAGGCATTCTTCAAGACCATGTTTGCGGGAAGCCTGTACAGAAAGCTCTATCGTCTTTATGAGCTGGAGCGCAGTGCATAAAGGCTGCACATGGACGGGTACGGAGGAGCTTGTATGCTGGTCTATTCGGTTGTCATGTTCCTGACGGCAGTCCTGCTTATGCTGCTGAGTATGATGATTTACAGGGGCAAAACGAATCTGATTCACGCTTACCATCAAACCAAGGTGACGGATGCAGCAGCCTACGGCAAAGCCTTTGGCAAGGCTCTGTCTGTGGTGGCGATGGCCCCCTTGCTCAGCGGCCTGGTGGGGCTGCTGGGGAATGCGGAGGTCATGGCAGTGCTGGTGCTTTTGGCAGGCATCGGGATTGGAACAGGCTGTGTTGTGGCTGTCCAGAAGCAGTACAACAAGGGTGTTTTCTGAATCCCGGACGGACAGCACCTGCCAAGCGGCATGGGCAGAAAGGTAAAGCGTCACGAAGAAGGTGCTTGATATGCTCAAACAAGCCAATCGTCCTATGATGTTCCGTCAGAGCAGGAAAATTGTCATCACCCTGCTGGTGATGCTGATGCTGATAGGCTGTTCGCTCTTCATGGCCAGGAAGATCTATGATATGGAAGAGCAGGCTTGCTGGGATGCGCTCGCACAGACAGCAACACAGACAGCCAGTATGCTGAAAATGCAGATTGAATGCGACCAGGAGCTGCTGGAGAGCATCGCCAATATCATAGGCGGGATGGACGAATCGCACCTGGATACGGTTCAGAAGATTATTGACGAGTTCCAGCCCAATACCATGATTAATCACATTGCGCTGCTTTTGCCGGGAGACAAGCTGATGCTGCCGGACGAGCCCATACGGGGAACCAGCGGCATCCTGTCCTTTGCGGAAGAAGCCGCTTTGGGCAAGCATATTTCAGACAGAAGCGTGGATATCCGGGACGAAAGCAAGCCCATCCTGCGCAATTTTGTGCCGGTTGTCAAGCAGGGTCAAACAGTCGCCATGCTCTATGGGGTCGTTGATTTGGCGGCCTTGCCAGAGCATCTGGACAAAAGTGCTTATGGCGGCCACATTCAAATCACCATGCTGGATGCCCTGAGCGGTGATTACATCATTGATACCTGGCATGAGACCCTTGGCAACATCAATGACCAGGGAGAACGTGAGCTTGTCAGCGGGCAGGATACCAGGACACTTTGCCGGATGGCTCTGGAGGGTCAGTCGGGATACAGCGTGTTTGTTTCCCGCAGCATTGGGGAAAACCTGTACTTCTATTCAACGCCTGCGAATATCAATCATTGGGCCGTGGGCATCCATGTACCGGAAAGCCTTGTGTTTGCGAAGGTCAGACAGGTGAATGGCCTGCTGATGGGGGTTATCGGCATCCAGCTTGTTGTCCTGGCTGGCTATTTCCTGTGGCTGCTGATGGGTACCCGAGCAGAGCTGCTGGAGAAGCAGCGGCTGGCTGATACCGATTTGCTCACAGGATTGCGCAATCGCAACTGCTACGAGCGGAATCTGGAAGCACGCGCATTCCCTTGCAGGAGCCATCTTACCTGTATCTATGTGGATGTCAACGGTCTGCATGACGTGAATAACACCAAGGGCCACGAAGCTGGTGACAAAATGCTGCAGGAGGTTGCCAAAACGCTGCAGAAGCATTTCGGGGCCAGCCATACCTATCGGATTGGCGGCGATGAGTTTGTTGCCTTTGCCATGGATGCGCCCATGGAGGCCATACGGGACAAGTGCTCCGCGATGGAGCAGCATTTGATGGAGCAGGATTATCATATTTCTGTCGGACGCTGTACGCAGGATGTGCCGCTGAATATGGACAGCCTGATTAAAAATGCGGAAGCCCGCATGTATGAAGAAAAGGACCGCTATTACCGCCAGACAGGCAAGGTCAGAAGGTAACACAAACGCCCTGCCATGAACACGGAAAACGGCGTGACCGCGAACGTCACGCCGTTTTGCTATTGTCCTTGCTGGCGGGGCATCAGCCCTTGATGGAGCCGACCATCACGCCCTTGACGAAGTGCTTCTGCACGAAGGGGTAAAGCATGATAACCGGCAGGCTGCCGAATACGATGACCGCGTACTTCAGCACCTCCACCATGGCCAGCCGCTGGCTCTGCTCCACGCTGGCGTTGGCCATTTCCTCAATCAGCTTGGCATTGGCCAGAATGTTGCGCAGCACCACCTGCAGGGGCAGCTTGGTTTCGGAGCTGAGATACATGAAGGCATCAAAGTAGGAATTCCAGTGGGACACAGCGTAGAACAGCGTCAGCACCGCCATGATGGCCTTCGAGAGGGGCAGCACGATTTGCAGTACAATCTGCATGTCGCTGGCACCGTCCAGCTCTGCCGCCTCAATCATCTCGTCCGGGATGGTGTTCATGAAGAAGGTGCGAGCCACCACCATGTTGTACACACCGATGGCGTTGGGCAGCATGACCGCCCACATGGTATCGATGAGTCCCAGGTTGCGCACGTTGAGGTAGGTGGGAATCAGCGGCGCGGAGAAAATCATCGTGAACACGAACAGCCACATCATCCACTTGCGCCCCAGGAAGTCCTTGCGGGAGAGGGGATAGGCGCACATGATGGTCATCAGGATGTTGATGATGGTGCCCAGCACCGTGTACAGGATGGAGTTGCCATAGCCGGAGAGCAGCAGCTTGGAGCGGAAAATCTCCTGATAGGCAATGAGCGTGGGCTTCTTGGGGATGATGAACACCCGGCCCGCCACCACCTCCGTGGGCGCGGAAACGGACTGCGCCACCACATGCAGCAGCGGAATCAGCACGATGAGCAGCGACAGGGCCAGCAGCACATAGTTCAGCACATAGAAAGCCTTGTCGGACGCGCTCTTTTTCAGATGAGTTGCCTGCATAATGCCTTGCCCTCCTTTACCACAGACTGCTGTCGCTGAGCTTGCGGGAAATGTTGTTCACCAGCGTGAGCATCAGCAGCGATACCACGGACTGGAACAGGCCGATGGCCGTGGAATAGCTGAACTGCATGCCCTCGGCGATGCCGATGCGGTACACATAGGTGGAAATGACGTCCGAGGCGCGCATATTTTGAAGGTTCTGCATCAGCAGCACCTTTTCGTAGCCCATGGTGAGGATACGGCCGCAGGCCAGGATGGTCAGGGTAATCATGGTGGGCATGATGCCGGGAATGTCCACATGCAGGATGCGCTGCCAGATGTTCGCGCCGTCCACAATGGCGGCCTCGTGCAGCTCGGGGGAGATGGCAGCCAGCGCGGCGATGTAGACCACGGCGTTGTAGCCGGTCTTTTGCCACAGCTCACTGAACACATAGAGGGTCTTGAACCACTCCGGCTTGCTCAGGAACTGGATGGGCTTGCCGCCCAGTGCCTCGATGGCCTTGTTGACCACGCCGGAGAGAGAGAGCATCTGGGTGAGAATGCTCACCACCAGCACGGTGGAAATGAAATAGGGCATGTAGGTGACCAGCTGCACCGTCTTGCTGAAGAAGCGGGAACGGCAGTAGTTCAGCGAGATGGCCAGAATGATGGGCGGGAAGATGCCAGCCAGAATGTTGTACAGCGACAGCCCGATGGTGTTGGTCATCAGGCGGGAGAACTGGTTGGACTTGAAGAACTTGATGAAATGCTTGAAAATCGGCTCGGCCCAGGCACTGCCTTCCACGCCCAGAGCCAGCTTGTAGTCCTTGAAGGCAATCTGTGAGCCCCAGATGGGCACATACCGGAACATGATGACCCAGACGATGGGCAGCAGCATCAGCAAATACAGCTGCCAATGCCGCATGATGCCCTGATAGAGCCTTGCGGCACGGGAACGCTGGGTGGAGGGAACGGGCGTGGTGGTCATGCGGATTCCTCCTGCTGGTGGTTGGAATAGAAAGGGGACGCCGAATGTCGCTTCCGGCGTCCCCCGGGTTGGTTCAAGGGCTTACTGGGCCGCGAATGCGCTGGCGTCGTAGGCTTCCTGGTACAGGGCCAGGTAGTCATCCAGCGCGATGGACTTGATGGTCTCCACATAGGAATCCCACTCGTCATCCAGGCTCATGTCGCCGGTGATGAAGGCCACCATGCACTCCTGCTGGTAGTCGCTCACAGCCGTCTGGAGCAGGGCGATTTCCTCGGACACTTCCTCGGTGAAGTACAGGCCGGGCAGCACGCTCTCCAGGGGCTGACGGACAGCCTCATGCAGCAGGGAGCCCTGGTACAGCACCACCTGACGGCCGTCCAGCGGCGCCACGTCGGGGGCGTAGGGATCGGGGTTGGTGGTCAGGAAGCAGGTGAAGCGGGTGTTGCGGACCAGACCGCACAGCTGCGTCCAGGAGTAGTTGACATCGCTGTGGGGCAGGGCAGTGACCTCGGAGGGCTCGCCGTCCAGACCAACCTCACCCTCGGTCGCCTTGCGCCAGTGCACGCCCTCCACGCCGAAGGAGGAGCGCATGGAGCCTTCCTTGGTGGCCAGGTAGTCCACCAGACGGAACGCGGCCTCGGGGTTCTTCGCGCCGGCGGGGATGAAGCACATGCCGGTCTGATACATCACATAGGGGTTCCAGTCGGAGATGCACTGGCCGGTGGGGCCGGTCAGGGGAGCCAGAATGCGGTATTCTTCCCACTTGCGGGCACCGTCAGCCGCCATGTTGGTGGCGTAGCCGGGACGCATGGCCAGGAAAGCACCGATGACGGTCTCCTCGCCGTTCTCGTTGACGTTGACCTGGTTGGAGGACTGCTGGGTGAAGGATTCGGGGTTAATCAGACCCTCGCTGTACATCTTGTGCAGGAAGCGCAGGCCCTCACGGTAGCCCTCCTGAATGGGAGCATAGGTGACGGTGCCGTTGTCCACGTACATGCGGGTGGTCATGGGGGTCAGCTGGAAGGGAGCCATCAGGAAGCCGTCAATCATGGCGGACACGCCGTTCTTGGAGGTGGACAGCGGAATCTCATCGTTGGGATCGCCGTTGCCGTTGGCATCCAGCTCCTTGAAGGCCTTCATCACCTGATAGAATTCCTCGGTGGTGGTGGGGGTAGCCAGGCCCAGGTTGTCCAGCCACTTCTGGTTGATCCAGCACTTGAGCTGGTACTGGACGTGCAGGGAGCCGTCCACGTTGGGCATGGAGTAGATGTTGCCGTCGGGATGGGTGATGTACTCACGCATGCCGGGCATATCCTCGAAGGCTGCCTTGTAGCCCACGGAGATGGTGTCGTAATACTCGTTGAGCGGCAGAATCAGGCCTTGGGAAGCCAGCTGGGCCTCCGTCACCATGTCCAGACGCTCACCCACGCCCACCAGCACCAGGTCAACGCCCTCGGCGTTCTGGCCGGCAAAGAGCAGGTTCAGCTTTTCACGGGTGCTGCCGGTGGGGGCAATCACCCATTCAATCTTGATGCCCAGCTTCTCCTCCAGTTCCTTGGTCTGGAGATTGTCGGAACGGC
>JBJEUL010000056.1:0-1526 GCA_051883835.1 Aristaeellaceae bacterium | reverse complement strand
TCCTCCTCCATCATGACCACCTGCGCCCGCCGGGCCATGCCGTCCTTGAGGACGATGTACACGTTGGTCAGGTTCATGGCGTAGTAGAAGGTCGTGACCAGCACGCCCAGCACCATGCAGACAATCAGCAGGCGCGAGGCCACATACCAGATCATGCGCCGAAGATATTTCACTGCTCCTGCTCCTTCCTGTGTGATTCCACTCATTGAACGGATGAAGCGCGGGCATTCTTGCATGCAATGCTCACAAACCTGCTGTCAGCTGCGCCAGCTCCTCGTTGATTTGCGCTTCACTGTGCGCCATGGCCTGCAGGGTCTTGTCCATGAGGGTGTCCAGCTCCCAGCCCAGATTGGCCGCGCCCTCCCGGATGACATCCCGGCTGCACCCGGCGGCGAACTTCTTGTCCTTGAACTTTTTCTTCAGGCTGGAAACCTCCATGTCCGTGCATGACTTGGAGGGGCGCATCTTCGCCGCTGCACCAATCAGGCCGGTCAGCTCGTCCGCCGCGAAAAGCACCTTTTCCATGGGATGCTCCGGCTTCACATCGCTGCACTGGCCGTAGCCATGGCTGCACACCGCATGAATCAGCCGCTCATCCGCGCCGGCCTCCTGCAGCAGCTCCACGCACCGGACGCAGTGTTCATCGGGCCACTGCTCGAAATCAATATCATGCACCAGACCCACCAGGCCCCAGAAATCCACCTCGTCCCCATAGCCCTGATCCTGCGCGAACCAGCGCATCACCTTCTCCACCGTCAGCGCGTGGAGCAGGTGAAAGGGTTCATGATTGTACTGCATCAGGGCGGCAAGGCCCTTCTCCCGGTCAAAGCTCATCGTCATAGCCTTCTTTCATTGGTTGTGTGTTCAGAGCAGCTGAATCAGCATGGTGCCCTGCTCGTCCATTTCCACCTGCACCAGACCATCCCGCTCCAGCTGCTTCATCACATCGGAGAACCGCTTGAAGCCAATGGCCCGCTCGTTGAAGTCCGGGTAGGCGGTAATGATGTCCGCCTTGAGGATAGAGGGGTTGACCCGGTCAAAGCCGCCGTCCTTGTAGGCACGAATCTGCGCAGCGAAGGCTTCCCGCCAGTTGTCCCGGGTCAGCTGGGGCACGGTCTCGTTGCTCTCGCTGCCGCTCAGGCTGACCATGACGTTGAAGTTGTCATTGGTCACATGCAGGTCGCCAAAGCGGGCGGCCAGCTTCATCAGCAGCTTGTAGAAGGTGGCACAGCCGTAGGCTTTCTCGTTGAAGTCCGGGCGCAGGCGCAGCAGGATGCCCTTCAGTTCGCTGGCATACAGCTCCTCGCGGTTGCTGGATTCCTCCAGCACGGAGCAGAGCAGCTTGTTCAGCTCGGCCTCGTCCATCAGCTCCTCGTTGGCGGAGCCGCTGCCCTTCTTGGTTTTGGGCGTCACAGCGGCGGTTCGTCCGCCCACGCTCTCCAGGAACTGGAACTCATTGCAGGCGTTGATAAAGATGGTGCTGGCGGCCTCGCTTCGGCTGATGCCCAGCACGAACTTGCCCATGG
>JBJEUL010000055.1:0-1526 GCA_051883835.1 Aristaeellaceae bacterium | reverse complement strand
CCGTAGTCCAGCACCACCCAGCGGCCGTCCTGCTGACCCTCGGTGCGGCGCAGGTTCAGCCCCAGCTCCGCCATGCGGTCGTCCACTTCATCGGCCAGAGCCTTGACCTGCGTGGCACTGCGGCCCGTGGCAATGACCATGTAATCACAGATGACGGTAAGATGTTGTACGTTCAGGGCAACGATGTCGCGGCCTTTCTTGTTGTAGATGACCTGGGCAATTTCCTGGGCGAGAGCTTGATCCTGCATGATGACATCTCCTTCTGTTTAAGCGTGTGAATGACCGTCGGGCAGGGTGTGGAGCCAGGAAAGGGTCAAAAGCGTGTCCGGGTGCAGGGCCTTGCCGCCCTTGCGCACATACTTGCTGGTGCCTTCCATGGAGGCAATCATCGCCCGGGGAAGGGACAGCTGCGCCAGCATGCGCACCTTCTCCAGCTGCGGATAGCTGGCGCGGGTCGGCTCAATCTTGTCCGCCAGATAGACGGCCATGTCCATGGGCGTCATGCCGGGCTGGCCGGTGGTGTGGCTGCGGATGGCCGCCAAAATGGCCGGGTCATCCACGCCGTAGAGCGTCCGGGCCAGATGCGCCCCCGCGATGGCATGCAGCAGCGCGCCGCTCTCCAGCAGGGAAGCATCCTCCGTCAGGGCATTGTCCCGGGCAATGGCCTGCATCTCCTTGAGGGGCAGACACTTGGCGCAGTCGTGCAGCAGCGCGGCAATTTCCGTGCGAGCGGCGTCGAGATGATGCAGCATGGCCAGATGCCGGGCCGTGTCCGCCACCGCCAGCGTGTGGGCAAAGCGTTTGACGCTCAGCGCGTCAAAGAGCATGTCCAGCCATCTGTCCGCCTGCGGAAGCCGGGCCTCCATGCCGTAGAGTCCCTTCACCCCGCAGTATTCCCGCACAGGCACGGGCAAATCAGCCGTGACACGGGTTTCGGCCAGGGCCTGCCGCACATCGGTGGAGGAAATGTCCATCGGCTCCATGTCCAGGCTGATGAAGGAACCGCCCTTTTCCTCCAGGGCGCGACGCTGCTCCACCAGCGCGGCGGGGGTCGTATCCCATGGCCGGGGCGCGATGATGAAGGTGCACATGTTCAGCACCTCGTCCGCACGCCGCCAGGTATGCAGCTCCATCAGCGTGTCCGCGCCGATGATGTAGAAAAAATCAGCCTTGGGATACTGCTCCCGCAGCAGCGTCAGCGTGTCCACCGTGTAGATGATGCCCTCCCTGTCCAGCTCAATGCGGCTGGGGGTGAGAGCTTCCTCCTGTGCGCAGGCAGCGCAGACCATCCGCCAACGGTCGGATGCCGGGGCAATGTGCTGCTTGTGGGGCGGATTGCCCGTGGGAACCACCAGCACGCGGTCCAGACCAGCCTGCTCCTTGGCCGTCAGGGCCATGCGGATATGCCCTAAGTGAATGGGATTGAAGGTTCCGCCCATGATACCAATGCGTTCCTTGGCCAACCTCACATGCCTCCTTTTGTACTGATACCTATTATAAACGATTTTGGGGCAACATAAAAGGGG
>JBJEUL010000054.1:0-1530 GCA_051883835.1 Aristaeellaceae bacterium | reverse complement strand
CGGATGTCGTCCATGACCTCCGCAAACAGCTCCGGCTTGATGGACTGCGCGCCGTCGCACAGGGCGTGGGCAGGATCGTTGTGCACCTCGATCATCACGCCGTCCGCGCCCACAGCGATGGCCGCCCGGGCCAGGGGCTCCACCATCCAGAACTTGCCCGTGGCATGGCTGGGATCCACCACCACCGGCAGATGGCTCAGCCGCTTCACCGCCAGCACGGCGGACAGGTCAAGGGTGTTGCGGGTGTAGGTCTCGTAGGTGCGGATGCCCCGCTCGCACAGGATGACGTTGGGGTTGCCGCCGGACATGATGTACTCCGCGCTCATCAGCCACTCCTCCACCGTGGCGGACAGGCCCCGCTTGAGCAGGATGGGCTTGCGGGTCTGGCCCAGCAGGCGCAGCAGGTCGAAGTTCTGCATGTTGCGGGCGCCCACCTGGATGCAGTCCACCTTCTCGTCGAAAATCTCAATGTCGTAGGGGCTCATGATTTCCGTGACGATGGGCAGGCCCGTGGCGGCCCGGGCCTCCTCCAGCAGCGCCAGGCCCTCGTACTTCAGCCCCTGGAAGGCATAGGGCGAGGTGCGGGGCTTGAACGCGCCGCCCCGCAGCACCGTCGCGCCGGCCTTCTTGACCTCCTGGGCCACGTAGGTGATCTGCTCCTTGCTCTCCACGGAGCAGGGGCCCGCCATCACAGCCAGCTTCTTGCCGCCCACCTCGGTATTGCCGACCTTCACCGTGGTGGGTTCCGGGTGGAACATGCGGTTGGCCTTCTTGAAGGGCTCGGCCACCTTCATGATGCGCTCCACGCAGCGGAAGGACTCAATCTGGGAGGGATCCACCTGGCTGGTATCGCCGATGAGGCCCAGAATGGTCAGGTCGGAGCCGAACATGGGGTTCACGTTCAGCCCCTTGGCGGTGAGCATGTCGGTCAGCCTGTCGATTTCCTGTTTCTGCGTACCCTGCTTCAGAACGATAATCATGTGTATATCCTCCTTCTTTCGCTTCCCATGGACACAAAAAACGGAGACCCGTAAAGGGCCTCCGTTCAACAGCGCAGTCCGATAAGATCCGCGCCTCCAGCCGCTTTACGTCACGCCGAATACCCGGTGCAGCCAAAGCTGACCGGGAACGTAAACGTAAAGGACACGGAATACAGCATAGCGAACCTCCTGGCGCATGTGGTTGATCCACGCTCATGATTATACATGTCAAACCCGGCGGTGTCAAGGGAAGAACAAAAGCAGAACAAAAGCGGGAACGCATATTGCGCGTTCCCGCAGAAGGCATCCGGGTTGCTCAGTTGCCCATCATCAGCTGCAGCACGCTCGTGGGCAGGTTCTGGATCAGCACCATCAGGGCGGTCTGCGCATCGGTGACAATGTCCTCGCCGTAGGCGGACAGCTCCTCGTCGCTCATGGCGGCGGGATGCACGCTCGCGCCCTCCGCCAGGGAAGCCATGGCGTCGCAGCTCTCGGTGACGGCCTTCACGCTGAACAGCGGAATGTCCATGCCCATCACCGTCAGGCCCAC
>JBJEUL010000053.1:0-1533 GCA_051883835.1 Aristaeellaceae bacterium | reverse complement strand
CAGACCTGCGACAAGGTGGCGGTGATCTACGCCGGGGAAATCATGGAAAGCGGCAGCAAGGAGGACCTGTTCCTGCATCCGTCCCATCCCTACACCCTGGGCCTGTTCGGCTCCTTACCCAAGATGGACGACGATTCCAAGCGCCTGACCCCAATCCACGGCATGCCCCTGGATCCCACCCTGGACCGGGACGGCTGTCCCTTCGCGGACCGCTGCGGCCAGGCGACCCGTGCCTGCCGTCATGGCGTGATGCCCAATGTGGAAGTCAGCGACAATCATTTTGTGCGCTGTATCAAATTTGCGAAGGAGGCGGACTGAATGGCACTGATCGAGATCGAGCACCTGAAAAAGTACTTTAACGTTGCCTCCGGCACCAACCACGCGGTGGACGACATCACCATGCGGATCGACAAGGGCCGCACCATGGGCGTGGTGGGCGAGTCCGGCTGCGGCAAATCCACCCTGGGCCGTACCATTATCCGCCTGCAGGATCCCACCGACGGCGTGATTCGCTTAAACGGCGAGGACATCACCGACGTGACGGGCCGCAAGCTCCGCCAGGTCCGGGAGCGGATGAGCATCATCTTCCAGGACCCCTATTCCAGCCTGAACCCCCGTATGACCGTGGAGGCCACCATCCGGGAGCCCCTGATGGAGTCCCACCGCTACAGCCGGGCGGCAGTGGCGGAGAAGGCGGAGGAGCTGATGGACCTGGTGGGCATCGAGAAGCGCCTGCGCCTGGCCTATCCCCATGAGCTGGACGGCGGACGACGGCAGCGTGTGGGCATCGCCCGGGCCATCGCCCTGCAGCCGGACTTCATCATGTGTGACGAGCCGGTTTCCGCCCTGGACGTGTCCATTCAGGCACAGGTGCTGAACCTGCTGATGGATCTGCAGGAGAATTTCGGCCTGGCGTACATGTTCGTCACCCACGACCTGTCCGTGGTCCGGCACATTGCCGACGACATCAGCGTCATGTACTTAGGCCAGCTGGTGGAGACCGCCCCTGCCAAGGAGCTGTTCCGGCAGCCCCTGCACCCCTACACCAAGGCCCTGCTGTCCGCCATTCCCACCACCGACATCACCAAGCCCATGCAGCGGGTCCAGCTGAAGGGGGAGATCACCTCCGCCATCAACCCCAAGCCCGGCTGCCGGTTCGCCCCCCGCTGTCCCTACGCCACGGACGCCTGCTCCCAGCCCCAGGTGCTGACCGAGGTGGGCCCCAACCACTTTGTCTCCTGCTGCAATGTGCAAAAGCTTTGAGTTTCAGCAGCGATTCTGCCGCAGCCAACTGATCGTTTAGCGCAGAGCGAATGCAAAATGCTTAAGTGCTAAATGCAAAATGATGGTATCCCTTCGGGATAATTCAAAATAAGCAATCAAAAGTAAAATTATTGTATCTATTCAGTCGTGGTAAAGATTATCGTGTAAATGATCGTTTATCGCAACAAAACCTTACCCCGTGCAATGCCACCAATAAAACGCTCCAGGATCAACTCTTGCTGTCATTGCGAACCAGCGCGCACGCTGGTG
>JBJEUL010000052.1:0-6595 GCA_051883835.1 Aristaeellaceae bacterium | reverse complement strand
GCGATGCCCCTTGTGGGGTGCAGGGGCAAGGCCCCTGCGCAGGTCTGGGCGGCAACCCAGCACAACACGTTTGAACAGCCCAAAGGAAACCGAAAACAACGTGAGTTTCCAAGCAGACGACGAAGTTCGTCCGCGTAGAAAACGGCAGGTTCCTTGGATTGCACGAGGAACGACCTCATCCAACCTCGCCACGCTCAGCTACCTTCCCCAAAGCGGCAGACATACCCCATCCCCGCACACTGAAAGGAGCCTGACCAACCATGGCCAGACTCCTTTTTCATGGGAAAGGCGAGTGCATCAGGCAAAACGGGCCAGCAGCCCATCATACAGCGGCCGGTCAATGGCCAGTACGCCGCCGTGACGCTTCCGGGTCGTGCCGAAATCGTATTCGTCAGGCGCAAGAATGCGGAAATCGCCCGAGGAAAGCGCGTCCGTTACCATGGGCAGATAGCCCTTCCCCGCGCTGAACTGATCCGCAATCAGACACCAGCGGCCATCCGGCAGGGGATAGCACTCCGGCCCCTCCACACCCGGGAGGTTTGCCAGCGTTGCGCAGGGCACGGCTTCCGCCTTGTCGTGCAGGGTGCGCATCCGCTCCATGAGAATCTTCTTGGTCGTTTCATCCTTGGTGAAGCGGTAATACCAGCCGCCATCATGCACAATGGTGGTGTCAATGAGATGATTCTCCGCTTCCGCATAGATTTGCGCCGGGGTGAAGGTGACGAAATCCCGGGTATGCACGGCGTAAATGCGCTGCTTGGCTTCCTCATCGCCTGCAAGACGGGTCATGGACGCAAAGAATACCATCATCGCGCCCCGGCTTTCATCCCAGATGGCCTCCGGGGCCCAGACGCAGCCAGCCTCCGGCACACCAACCTCCATCCGGCGCGGCTCCGACCAGCTGGTCAGGTCATCGGACTCCCATACAATCAGCGCACGGCTGCCGCGATACTGCGCATCGTTCCAGTCGCGGCGGCGATAGATGCACAGGTCTGTGGCAATCAGGTAGAACCGGCCCGTCTGCGGATGACGCACAACGAACGGGTCGCGAACGCCCAAATCACCCAGCGGCGAGCGCAAAACCGGCTGGCCGTGGTTCAAATCCTGCCAGTGCAGGCCGTCCTGACTGACGGAAAAATAAATCTGCTCACCATCAGGCTGACCTTCGCCGGTGAAGTGGACAAACAGATAGCAGGGCATAGGATACAACCTCCTGTCATTGGAATGGGGCATGCACACAAAGCCTATGATAGGATTCAACAGAGGAAGCGCGTTTCCCTTGCGGCACAGGTGATGGTCAGCGAGGAAAATGCCATCTCCCCAAAGGCCAAATTGACGGTGTTCGTATTGAGTATGTGCCGCAAAGATGCTATAATAAGATATCCATATCCCAAAGAAAGGTACAGGTGACAATCCATGCTGAAAACAATGTTCCCCACAGTGAACAGGGAATCCTCCGCGCTGGGCTTCGGCTGCATGCGCCTGCCCAAAAACCCTGACGGTACCATTGCCGAGGAAGAAGCCATCCGCATGATTCGTCATGCCATTGACCATGGCGTGACCTATATCGACACAGCCTATCCCTATCACAATGGACAGAGCGAAATCGTGGTGGGCAAGGCCCTCAAGGACGGCTACCGCGAAAAGGTCATTCTGGCCACCAAGCTGCCCGTGTGGAAATGCACCAAGCACGAGGACATGATGGCCATCCTGGATGAACAGCTGGCCAAGCTCCAGGTAGAGTATGTGGACTTCTACCTGATGCACGCCATGAGCGCGGAACGGCTGGATGCCATTCAGGCCATGGATTACAAGAGCTTCCTGGACGAGGCCCTGCGGCAGGGGAAAATCCGCTATCCCGCCTTCTCCTTCCATGACAACTATGAAGCCTTCACCCGCATCCTCAATGACTACGACTGGAAGATGTGCCAGGTGCAGATGAACATCCTCGATGATAAGCATCAGGCCACCTTGCAGGGCATCCGTGATGCACAGGCCAAGGGCGTGGGCGTTGTGGTGATGGAACCCCTGCGCGGCGGCCTGCTGGCCAATCCGCCCTCCGACGTGGTGAAGCTCTATGAGAGCTGGCCCGTGCAGCGCAGCGCGGTGGAATGGGCCTTCCGCTACCTGTATACCATGCCCGGCGTTGTGACCATCCTCAGCGGCATGAGCACCATGGAGCAGGTGGAGGACAACCTGCGCATCTTTGATGTGCCGCAGGGCGAAAGCCTGACCGAGCAGGACAGGGTGCTGTACCAGCAGGTCAAGGACACCTACATGGCCCGCACCAAGACCCGCTGCACCGGCTGCCAGTACTGCCAGCCCTGCCCCCGGGGCGTGCGCATCCCCTCCATTTTCCAAGGCTTCGATGTGTCCCTGCTGCGCGACGGCGGCAGCTTCAAGGAGGGCTACGCCCGTCTTGTGCAGGACAAAGCCGATGCTTCCCGGTGCATCAACTGCCGCAAGTGTGAGCGTTCCTGCCCCCAGCATCTCCCCATTGTGCGCTATTTGCAGGAAATCCGCGCCGTCTGTGAAAAATAACCTCCAAGGGATCGCGCCAGCGGAAAAGGGTCAAGGGGCAATGCCCCTTGTGGGGTGCAGGGGCAAGGCCCCTGCGCAGGTCTGGGCGGCAGCCCAGCGCAACAGGCTATACCAACATAAAAGGAACAGAAAAAGCGTGCGTTTCCAAGCAGACGACGAAGTTCGTCCGCGTAGGAAACGGCAGGTTCCATGGACTGCATAAGAACCGACCACACCCAAGCCCCGGATGCTTTTGCGTCATCCGGGGCCTGTTTTTATGCCGGTGGCAGCAGCGTTACCTGCACATCCCATGTCAGGGACGGATACAGCCCGGGCCAGTCCAGCGCATGCCATGCCGCCATATCCGAAAAATGCCGGACGGCCTGCCTGCCCAGCCCCAGCGCGTCACAATCCGCGTCAGCCAGCCGCCCAAGCACACGCCGCGCCTGCACTCCAATGGCTTCCGTCAAAGCAGCCTGCTCCAGGGACGCATCCGTATAGTGCAAGGTCATGGCACAGGCGGCATGGTTGCCGTTCAGGCGCACACAGCCCGATGCATCCGACAGCCTGACCGTCCCCTCCGGCAGGGTGATGACCGCCTTGCGCAGGCGTCCCTGCATGAGCATGAGCAGCTGTGTCTCCCGGGCCGTCAGGCTGCTGCGTACCTGCCCGGCAGCATCCACCATGAAGCACCCCGCCAGCGTGATATCCCCTGCTCCCTGCACCGGCCACGCTTCTTCCTGCCCGCTGAGCGCAACGCGCACCACAAGCGGGCATTGCCGCTCGCCCATGCGCATGAGCTGCGACAGGGACGCATCCGGAATCACGCCCAGATGCTGATACGTCTCCATCAATGTGTCAAGTGACTTGCTCAGCCGCGTGCCCGTCAAGGGTACGAGAGCGTCCATGATGGCCGTGACATCATCCTCCGTCACGCATACCTGCGCTTGCAGCCGCATGTCCGCCAGCTCTGCCAGCTCAGCCCATGCCGATGGAAACAGCGGCGATGCTGCCATCCCCTGGCTGAAGATGAGCAGCCGTGCCTGCCCGTAATGAATGCGCATGGGTGCAGCAGCATCCAGCAAAGCCAGAGCTTCCGTCAGGGACTGCCCCCGGGCCGACAGCGTGACATAGCCGCCTTCCTCCTGATAATTCGGGATGCGTGCGGTGACTGCCCATTCCTCGCCGTCCAGGGCAACCCCCACTGCCACGGCGAAGGAACGTTCCTCCGCCGGGAGCGCGGCACAGGATGCGCACAGCGCACAGCACAGCATCAGCAGCGTTATTTTCCTGCGCATGCTTTCCTCCGACAGACCATCCAGACCACGATGATGAACAGGGCTGCCGCCAGCCAGTCCAGCATGCCGGTCAGTGCTTGCCATAACGGGCGAATGGGCAGGGCCTGCGTCGCCGCCATGACACCCGCCAGCACCCCCGGCAGCCAGTTGACATCCCGGCCCCATGGGGACAGCCCGTGCATCGCACTCAGCTGTGCCGCCGTCGCTACAGTCAGAAAGGCCGCCAGCATCATCAGCGCGTGGGTCAGTGTGCGCAGGGCGGGCGGCAGATGCAGGGCAGGCAGCAGCAAATGCTCCGCCAGACCGGCAGGACGGGTCAGCACCTCGCAGGGCTGCGTTAGACAAATGAGCAGTGCCGCCGCGCCCAGCAGCACCACGGGCGGCAGCAACGGACGAAGCCAGCCCGGTCTGGCCGGCTCCAGCGTGGCCAGCAGAACCAGAGGCCAGCCCATGCGCAGCCCTGAGCGCAGCGCGGATATCACCGCCGATTGCCCCGGGCCGCCGATAGGATGCAGCCCATCCGCCCGGGCCAGCGTCATCAAGACCCCGGCTGCACCTGCCGCCAGAGCCAGCATGGGCCAGCGCATCAGATGAATACCCCATGCAAGGCCATCCCTGTGCAGGCAGAACAGCAATGCCAGCAGGGTCAGCGCAGCCATGGTCAGCTGCGTGCCTTCCGTGCCGATGCCTTCGGTGAAGCCCGTGACCAGCGCGGTCATGGTGGCTGCACCCTCTGCCAGCAGCAGCAGGGACAGCAAAAGGGACAGAACCGTCGCTCCAGCTTTGCCCAGCAGAGCGCGGGCGGCTTCTGTCAGCGTGGCGGTGCCGGTTCGCTTCAGCACCGCGCAGGCCAGCGCGTACAGCACCACGCCCGGCAGCAGGCACACCGGCGCAAGCCACCAGCATGCACTGCCGCACAGGGGAAGGACATCCGCCGCCAGCGTGCGCAGCAGCGATACCACGCACAGAAGCTGCACCTGATGCACCCGGGCACGGCGATTCCCCAGCTGACGCATGCGCAGCCGCTCCTGCGGACTGTGTACCTGCGTGATTGTTCTCATTTTCGTCTCCTGTCAAAGCCCCGCATGGGGCCGGTGATGCGCTCCATGCGCCGGGACGAGGCCAGCCATGTTCGCAGCCGCTGCCGCCACAGGGGATAGCGGAGGAACACATCCGGGTTATGGGTTCTGTCCGGGGCCAGCGGTGCGGCAAAGGGCGAGCCAAGACTGCGCATGCCGCACAGGCGGATGGCAGCCACCCCCAGACACAGCACCATGCCGTACAGCCCGAAAACGCTTGCCACCAGCAAAAAGAGCAGCTGCGCCATCCGGCAGGCCAGCCCCAGCGCGTAATCCGGCACCGCATAGCTGCCCAGACTGGCCACTGCCACCACGATGATGAGCAGCGGATGCACCAATTTGGCCTCCACCGCTGCCTGCCCCAGAATCAGGCCGCTGACCGTCCCCAGCGAGCTGCCCACCACCCCGGGTACGCGGGTCGCCGCTTCGCCGATGAGGTTGAACATGAGCAGCATCAGCAGCATCTCCATGGGGATGGACAGGGGCACCGCGGCCTGACTCTCCAGAATGGCGGTGAGCAGCGTCACCGGCAGCAGCTCCGGGTGGAAAATGACCGCTGCCACGAACAGCCCCGGCAAAAGCAGCGTCACTGCCGCACCCAGCAGCCGAATCAGTCGCAGGAACGTGCCGTACTGCCAGCGCAGGGAAGTATCATCCGGGGTGTGGATGAGGTGCAGGATGCTCACCGGCATGCACAGAATCTGCGGCGCACCGTCCAGCACCAGCACGATTTGTCCCTCCTGCAGGAAGGATGCCGCCCTGTCCGGACGTTCCGTCAGGCAGCATTGGGGCAAAAGGGCGTAAGGATTGTCCTCCAGCAGCTGCTCCAGTGCGCCGATGGACAGTACATGGTCCACATGCAGGCTGTCCAGCCGGGCCTTGAGCCGCTCCAGCGTGGTGGGGTCAACGGCGTTTTGCAGGTACATCACGCACAAACTGGTGGGGCAGGCTTCGCCAATGGTGCGCATTTCCCCGATGAGCTGGGCGGTGGGCAGGGCGCGGCGGATGAGGGTGATGTTGTCCCGGATGGACTCGTTGAAGCCCTGATGCGGGCCGCTGACAACGCTCTCGGTCAGGGGAGGGGAGATGCCGCGCCGCACGAATGAACGCACATCAAAGCAAATGGCGCAGACCATGCCGTCCATGAGCAGGACGGCGTGACCGCTCATCAGCTTGGTGACGGCCTCGATGTAGGTATCGGCCCGGTCGGCTTCCAGCAGGGGAGAGAGGGCTGTCAAACTGGCGGCTTCCTCCCCGGGCAGCGGATCGCTGGCGTGGGTCAGGCAGGGGGTCAGCAGGTAATGCTGCAAAAAATCCGTGGACACAAGTCCGTCCACGAAATAGACCGCCGCTTCCCGCCGGTAGACGCGGAAGGTGCGGATGTGCATGTCACTGTTGCGCTCCCGGCCCAGCAGCTTGTCCATCACGGCCAGCGATTGGGCCAGGCGGGCGGATATCGGATCGGGCATGATGGTTCATCTCCGCAAGGAAGGTCTGGCAAACGCCGGGAATCGGGGCAGCGCGCCCGGTGTGCAGGGACACCCGGCGCGCCGCCCGGAGGGGATTACCAGCGGCACTTGTAGCTGGAGCAGCAGCTTTCGTCAGCCTTGCCGTCGCAGCAGCCCTTCTTGGGGGCCACCTGAATGTCGGTCAGGGAGCACATGTTGTCCGTCTCGTGATGCTGGCAGCTTTCCACGC
>JBJEUL010000051.1:0-1534 GCA_051883835.1 Aristaeellaceae bacterium | reverse complement strand
CCCTACTGGCGGGATAACGGCGGCGTGACCTTCAGCGGCGGCGAACCGCTTTTGCAGATGGACTTCGTGACCGAGGTCTTCACCCAGCTGAAGCAGGAGGGCGTCCATACCTGCATCGACACCGCAGGCCAGCCCTTCCGTCCGGACGATCCCGAGTGGCTGGCCCGCTTCGACAAGCTGATGGCCGTCACCGACCTGACCATGCTGGATCTGAAGGAGTTCGACGAGCAGAAGCACATCGAGCTCACCGGCCGTACCAACACCAATATCCTGGCCATGGCCCGCTACCTGTCCGACCACGGGCATGACATGTGGATCCGCCATGTGCTGGTGCCCGGCGTCACCGATGACGAGGAAGGCCTCCGGCAGATGAGCGACTTCATCGCCTCCCTGCAGCATGTGAAGCGGGTGGAGATCCTGCCTTATCATACGCTGGGCCTGTTCAAGTGGAAGAACCTGGGCATTGACTATCCCCTGGACGGCGTGCCCACCCCCACCGACGAGGAGGTCAGGAAGGCGGAAGCCCTGCTCCGCGTCACGGAGTATCAT
The DNA here is from genome assembly GCA_051883835.1 of Aristaeellaceae bacterium. GTDB lineage: Bacteria > Bacillota > Clostridia > Christensenellales > Aristaeellaceae > UBA11524. The sequence continues at coordinate 985 of JBJEUL010000051.1, read as the reverse complement.
GACTGAGCAAGCATAGGAAAAGACCCGCTGCTACAGATGGCAGCGGGCCTTTTGCGTTGACTATGTCAGTCGGTGATGCCGCACAGGTCGGCAAAGGACTTCAGGTGATAGGTAGCCAGCTTGTTGTCCTTGGCGTCGCCCAGGGCAGCGCAGTGGAACCGTCCGCCGATGGCGGCCTGCACGCCGGCGTTGGCGTTCTCCACCACCAGGCACTCGGAGGGGGTCAGCCCCAGGAAGCCCGCGCAGCGCTGGAATACCTCCGGGTCGGGCTTGGCGTGGCGGACGGTGTTGCCGTCGCACACCGCGTCAAAGAAGGTGGACAGATCGAGGCGCTTGAGGATGGCGGGCACGTTGGTGCTGGAGGAGCCCACGCCCAGCTTCACGCCCTTGCGGCGGATGGTGCGCATGGTGGTGCGAACCTCGTCAGACAGGTCGGAGGGCTCGATCTGCTCCAGCAGCTCGGCAAAGTAGCCGTGCTTCTCGGCGCACAGGGCGCGCTTCTCGTCCTCAGTACAGGTGATGCCCACGCTGTCCAGAAATACGTCCAGGCTGTCCATGCGGCTCAGACCGCGCATACGCTCGTTGTACACAGCCTCGTCAAAGGTGACGCCCAGCCGGTTGGCCAGCTTGGTCCAGGCCTGGCAGTGGTAGCGGTCGGTGAAGCAGATCACCCCGTCCATGGCAAAAATAACGCCGCGATACCTCATGGGAGATTCCTCCTTATTTCCATTCAGCAGCCTGCTGTGAAATGATATGCTCTTCTGATGTCTATGATAGCATTTTCACGGCGGAAATGCAATCAGATTGTGCGCTTTCAAGGGAGAAAGCGGGAAGTTTTTTTGCCAGGATCGCCCGCTGGCTTTCCGGGCAGGCAGGGAAACGACGTGCTCATCGCGAAATAGTAAAGAAGGCTACCGGCTAAAACTGATAAAGCAGGTGAATGACAAATGAACAAGCTGATCATGGAAGGCAAGGGGATCCTGGG
>JBJEUL010000050.1:0-1535 GCA_051883835.1 Aristaeellaceae bacterium | reverse complement strand
TGTCCTACCCGAAGAAGACCTTCTCCCGGGCCCAGCTGATGGACGAGTTCTGGGATCTGAACAGCGACACCAGCCTGCGGGCGGTGGACGTGTACATCACCAAGCTGCGGGACAAGTTCTCCGGCTGCGACGGGTTCAGAATCGTCACCGTGCGGGGGCTGGGGTACAAGGCGGTGCCGACATGAACGGCCTGCGCAAGGCGCAGCAGGTGCGGGCCACCTATGTGCCCGGGCACATCTACCTGATGACGCTGTCCATGCTCCTGGGCGTGGGCGGGCTGCACGCCGGGCTGGTCATCGGGCTGGACCGGTGGCACGTGAGCGATCTGTTGTCCGTCCACATCGTCATCGCCTACTGGCTGCTGGTGTCCCTGGGGCTGACGCTGCTGACCCGCTGGCAGGTCACCCGCTACTACGAGGGCCCGGTGAAGCGCATCGCCACGGCGGTGAGCCAGGTGGCCCAGGGGGATTTCTCCGTGTACCTGCCCCCGGCCCACACCCCCGACCGGCTGGACTACGTGGACGTGCTGATCCAGGACTTCAACAAGATGGTGGAGAACCTGGGCTCCATCGAGACGCTGAAAACCGAATTCTTCTCCAACGTGAGCCATGAGATCAAGACGCCCCTGGCGGTGATCCTGAACACGGCGGAGCTGCTTCAAAAGGAGGATCTGCCCCCGGAGAAGCGGCAAGAGTATGTGCAGACCATCATTGGCGCCTCCAAACGGCTGAACACCCTCATCACCGACATTCTCAAGCTCAACAAGCTGGAAAAGCAGGCCATCACCCCGCAGGCCGAGCCCTACGACCTGTGCGCCCAGCTGTGCGACTGCGCCCTGCAGTTCGAGAGCGTGTGGGAGCGCAAGCACATCGACTTCGAGGCCGACCTGGAGGACAGCGCGATCATCGTCGCGGACGAGAGCCTGCTGGCGCTGGTGTGGACGAACCTGCTGTCCAACGCCTTCAAGTTCACCCCCGAGGGCGGGCGGGTCACCCTCCGCCAGCGCAGGGCGGAGGACGGCCGCATCACCGTCACCGTCGCCGACACGGGCTGCGGCATGGACGAGGAAACGCAGAAGCACATCTTCGACAAATTCTATCAGGGGGACGTCTCCCACGCCGCCGAGGGCAACGGCCTTGGGCTGGCGCTGGTGCGGCGCATTCTGGCCATGACGGACGCCTCCATTCAGGTTCGCAGCCGCCCGGGGGAGGGTTCCTCCTTCACGGTAACGCTGAGGGCCCCAAGGGAAGGAAATGAAGCATGATCGAACAGCACGCGGGCTTTGTCGCGTATGAATATCAGGAGCACACAGTGGAGCAGCGGTATGCCTCCTACTACGAGGACAACTACGGCTGCTTCGGCTGGCAGGTGGAAACGCAGCAGCCCCATGGGGTGGAGCTGCAGGGCCGGGAAACCCTGCGCCTCAAGCGGGACAGGCACATCCCCAACAAAACGGAGCTGACCCGGCTGCAGCGGCAGTTCGAGGCCATCATGGAGGACGTGCGGCGGCTGGAGCATTCCGTCCAGAACCAGGC
>JBJEUL010000049.1:0-1544 GCA_051883835.1 Aristaeellaceae bacterium | reverse complement strand
CCATCCACCCGGTCGCACACGGCGCTGCGGGCCGTCAGGATCAGAATGGGGGTGGAAATGCCCCCCGCCCGCACGGCAGAAAGCACCTCCAGGCCGCTGCGCCGGGGCATCATCACGTCCAGCACGGCCGCGTCGTATGCCCGCTCCTCCAGCAGCTGCAGCGCGGTATCACCGTCCTCGGCGGTATCCACGGTGTAATGCTGCCGCTCGAAGATTACCTGCAGGGCGTGCAGCAGAGCCGTTTCATCATCAGCAATCAGGATACGCATCGGCATTCCCCCTTCCATGCACAAGCTGTACGGGGCGCGCAGGCACCCCGTACAGTGTATCGTGTTCATGTGAAGATCATCTGACGAAGGGATGATAAACGTCTGTCCGGAGAGAGCATCCCCTCCGGACAAAACTCCGGGGACGCAGGAGGCATTCGTCCCCGGAGGGGAAAGGGAGGAACCCTGCCTATACGGCCGGACAGGTCAGGCGCGGATCTCTCTGCGCATAAAGCTGACATAAGCGCCGGTAAACGCCGCCATGGCCAGGGCGATCATGCACACAATGTGCGGCCATACCAGCAGCAGGCTCTGCCCCACGGACAGATAGCTCGCGATCGCGCCGGTATAGGAGGACATGGTGGTGATGCTCAGCGTCCTGACGCTGGGGTTGAGCAGGGTGGAAGCTGCCTCGCAGAACAGATAATAGGGCGATACGCGGTAGAGGTTCAGCTTCAGGGCGTAGTTGGAATAGGAATTGTAGAAGCCCTGCATGCCTTCCAGGGGATAGGCAATGTTGGCGATCACATCCGCCAGCATGCTGGCAAAGACCGTCAGGTAAATCCAGATGCCGATGGTGATCAGCGCGCTGGTGGCCGCGTGGGTGCATACGGTGGAGCAGAGCATGGCCACGCCCAGCCACATGGCGGTATAAACCCAGGTCATCGCCAGGTAGCACAGGATGCGGGCGATCTCCTCCAGGGACGGAGGCACGCCGATGGCCACCAGGCCGATGCCGCCCACCAGCACCCCGTCAAAGAGGATCACCAGGGCGATGGCCGCCGCCCCCGCCAGGAACTTGGCGGTGATCACCGCGTCACGGTGAATGGGCTGGCTGACCAGACGGGACATGGTGCCCTGGGACTTCTCCCGGGAGATGGCGTCGAAGCCCAGCACAATGCCCATCAGGGGTGAAAGATACGCCATGAAGGAGGCAAAGGAGGGAATCGAGCTGCCGCTGGTGGTGTAGATGCTCAGGAACAGCATCTCGCTGGAAAGGGAGTTGCTGTTGGATACCGATCCCAGCGCGCCGGCCAGGCTGGCCAGGGACGCCAGGGAGATCAGCGCGAATACCAGCCAGAACCGGGGCGATGCGAAGTGATCCGCAAGCTCCTTGCGGTACAGCGCCATGAAGCCTCCCCGCAGGCGGCGCTCATGCGCGCTTCTTGCCTCCGGACTTCCGTTTGCCGCCGGAGCGGGCGTTGCCAACGTCTGCATCACTGTCACCTGCCTTTTCAAAATACTGTGCATAGATTTCATCCAGGTCGGAGGAGCGCA
>JBJEUL010000048.1:0-1552 GCA_051883835.1 Aristaeellaceae bacterium | reverse complement strand
CGGATGATCTCCATCACCGCGTCGCCCAGGATGCGCAGCTCCTCCTGCGCCGCCGGGGAGAAGGAATACTCCGATTCGCTCAGCTCCTGGGCCATCTCGTTGAAGTTGGTGGCGTAGTCGCCGATGCGCTCCAGGTTGGGCACGCACTGCATCAGCATGTTCAGCTGATGCTTGTCCTTCTGCGTCTCAATGCTGCGGGACAGCTCGATGAGGTAGTTGTCGGCATTGTCGGCAAAGCGGTCCAGCTTCTCCTCGCAGTCGTTGATGTCGTCGGAGCGCTCCTGGGAGAACCCGGTGAACTGGGCCAGGCTCAGGCCCACGTTGTCCCGGGCGGCCTTGGCCATGGCGGCCACGCAGTGGGTGACCTCCGCCAGCGCCACGGCGGGGGAGATCATCAGCTTCTTGTCCAGGGGCGCCAGCTCGGGATAGCGGTCCTCCTTGACGGGATCGGGCTTCACCATGCGGTAGGAGATCTTCACCAGCAGGCTGGTGAAGGGCAGCAGCACCACGGCGGTGAGCAGGTTGAACAGCGTCTGGAAATTGGCGATGGCGCCGCTGTCCACAATGCTGCCCCACAGCTGAGGCATGGCCCCCGCCTGCTTGAGCAGGGTCATCCCCAGCATGAACAGCACCGTGCCCACGCAGTTGAACAGGATGTGCACAATGCCCGTGCGCTTGGCGTCCTTGCTGGTGCCGATGGAGCACACCATGGCCGTGGTGACGCAGGTGCCCAGGTTGATGCCCATGACGATGGGGTACACCAGGTCGAAGGTCATGGCCCCCGTGGAGGACAGCGCCTGCAGGATGCCCACCATGGCCGAGCTGCTCTGCACGATGACCGTCAGCGCCAGGCCCGTGAAGATGCCCAGCACCGGCATGGTGCTGAAGCGCTCCAGCACGTCCGCGAACTCCTGGGACTCCGCCAGGGGCTCCACCGCGCTGGTCATGGCCAGCAGCCCCGAGAACAGGATGCCGAAGCCCAGGCAGATCATGCCCACGTTCTTGGTGCTGCTCTTCTTGATAAACATGAACAGGATAATGCCCGCAATCAGCGCAAGAGGCGCCAGGGTGTCGGGCTTGAAGAACACCAGGACGGAATTGCCGCTGGTTTCCAGGTCCATCAGGCGGATGATCTGCGCCGTGACCGTGGTGCCGATGTTGGCGCCCAGCACGATGCTCACCGCCTGGCGCAGGTTCAGGATTCCCGCGCCGATCAGGCCCACCGTCAGCACGATGGTCGCCGTGGAGCTCTGGATAATGGCCGTCACCAGGGTGCCGGTCAGCAGCCCCAGAAACGCGTTCTGCGTCAGCTTCCCCAGGAATTTTTTCAGCGCCTCGCCGGAGCCCTGCTTCAGTCCGTCGCCCATGATTTCCATGCCGTAGAGGAACATGGCCAGTCCGCCGAGCAGTGAGATCGTCATCAGAACAGTATTCATGCTTGCTATTCCCCGTCCCTTGCTGGTCTGTGGGATCGGGCCCTCGCCATCGAAGGCCGCTCTGTTATGATAAATGAAAACACGGACATTGACAAGCGCAATTTCAACCTTTTTTG
>JBJEUL010000047.1:0-1555 GCA_051883835.1 Aristaeellaceae bacterium | reverse complement strand
ATTAACCCTTCACGCTGCCCGCTGTCACGCCGTCCATCAGATAACGGTTGAAGAACAGGAAGAGCAGGAATACGGGAATCAGGGACAGGGTTGACATGGCGAACATGGGGCCAAAGTTGGTGCCCTGCGCGTCGGCGAAGTTCTTGATGCCCAGGGACACCGTGTACAGCGCCGGCTTGGTCAGGTAGAGCAGGGGGCCCATGTAGTCGTCCCAGATCCAGTAGAAGGAAATGACGATGGTGGTGATGATGGAGGGGCCCAGCAGCGGCAGCACCACCCGGGTGAAGATCCGGTACTTGCTGCAGCCGTCGATCATGGCGGCCTCATCCAGCTCCTTGGGCAGGCCGCGGATGAACTGCATCATCATGTAGATGAAGAAGGGCCAGCCCAGGAACTTGGGCAGGATCAGCGGCACAAAGGTGCCGATCAGGCCCAGGTTGTTCCAGATGATGTACTGGGGGATCATCAGCACCTGGCCGGGCAGCAGCATGGTCATGATCATGCAGGTGAACCACAGCTTCCGGCCCTTGAAGTCGATGCGGGCCAGGGCGTAGGACACCATGGCGGAGGACAGCACCGTGCCGATGGTACCCAGGCCGGAGATGATCATGGAGTTCTTGAAGTAGGTGCCGAAGGTGTAGATGCCCGCGCCGTTCCAGCCGTTGGGATAGTTCTCAAACACCCATGTCGTGGGCCAGAAGGAGGCCTGGGGGCCGAGGATTTCGCTCTTGAGCTTGAAGGAGCTGAGAATCATCCAGATGACGGGGTAGATCATCAGCAGCCCGAAGAGGACGACAAACACATGATAGATCGTGGTTTTCACAATACGTCTCGTTCTCATGCGCCCGCCCCCTCAGCTTTCGTAGAACGCCCAGTTGTCGGACGTCTTGAAGATGATACCCGTGATGGCCGCCATGATCAGCAGCATGACCCAGCTCTGCGCGCAGGCATAGCCCATGTGCGAGTAGGCGAAGCCCTCCTGGAAGATGTTCAGGGCGATGTAGTTGGTGGCGTAGTTGGGGCCGCCCTGGGTGATGATCTGCGCCTGGGTGAAGGTCATGAAGCCGGAAATCAGCTGCATGATCAGGTTGAACAGGATGATGGGCGACAGGCAGGGCAGCGTGATGCTGAAGAACCGCTTGACGCTGCTGGCGCCGTCGATCTCCGCCGCCTCATAGTAATCCTTGGGGATCTGCTTCAGGCCCGAGGCGAAGATCAGCATGGAGGAGCCGAACTGCCATGCATTGCACAAAACCAGGGGTACAAACGCCCATGTGGAGCTGCCGAAGAAGCTGAAGCCCGTCACACCCAGGGACTTGATGGCCAGCACGATGGGGCCGCGGCTGCCGAAGAGCTGCTTCCACACCAGCGCCACCGCCACGGAGCCGCCGATCAGCGAGGGGATGTAGTACACCGCGCGGTAGAAGCCCTGGAGCTTGGTGGGCTTGGTCAGCAGCATGGCCACGAACAGCGCGAAGATCAGCTTCAGCGGCACGCCGATGACCACGTACTGGATGGTCACCAGCAGGGAGTTGCCGAACTTGCTGTCGTGCAT
>JBJEUL010000046.1:0-1559 GCA_051883835.1 Aristaeellaceae bacterium | reverse complement strand
TTCATCATCCCCATGTGGATGAACTTCCTGCTGCGCACCATCGCCTGGATGAGCCTGCTGGAGGATCAGGGGCTGATCAACACCATCCTGCGGGCCCTGGGCTTTAGCGGCGTGAAGTTCATGTACAACTCCGGCGCCGTGCTGCTGGGCATGGTGTACAACTACCTGCCCTTCATGGTCTTCCCCATCTACACGGTGCTGAACAAGATGGACTACCGCCTGAGCGAGGCTGCAGCGGATCTGGGCTGCAACCCCTGGCAGGCCCTGTACAAGGTGACCATGCCCCTGTCCATCCCCGGGGTGGTCAGCGGCATCACCATGGTGTTCATGCCCTCGGTGACCACGTTCTTCATCCCGCGGATGCTGGGCGGCGGCAATACCATGATGTTCGGCGACCTGATTGAGAGCAAGTTCCTCACCGAGGGCAACTGGAACGTCGGCTCCGCCCTGTCGCTGATCATGATGGTGCTGATCCTCATCAGCCTGAGCATCCTGCGCATGGCCGATCCCAACGGCGAAGGAGGCGGTATCGCATGAAGAAGTTCCTCAAGCGGTTCTACCTGGGGATCGTGCTGGTGTTCCTGTACGTGCCGATTGTGGTGCTGATCATCCAGTCCTTCAACGCGGGCAAGAGCCGCGCCAAGTGGGAGGGCTTCTCCCTGCGCTGGTACGGCGAGCTGCTCAAGGATACCCGCATCATGAACGCGCTGTACATCACCCTGTCCATAGCCGTGCTGGCCATGATCATCGCCACCGTCCTGGGAACCCTGGCCGCCATCGGCATCTACAGCATGAAGAAGCGCCCTCAGGCGCTGATGCTGACCCTGACCAACCTGCCCAACACCATGCCGGACATCGTCACCGGCATCTCCCTGATGCTGCTGTTCATCTTCACCAAGGTGGAGCGGGGCTATGTGACCATGCTGCTGGCCCACGTCACCTTCGACACACCCTACGTCATATTGTCCGTGCTGCCAAAGCTCAAGCAGATGAACAAGCACACCTATGAGGCGGCCCTGGATCTGGGCGCGACGCCCACCTACGCCCTGACCCATGTGATCATCCCCCAGTGCAAGAGCGGCATCATCACCGGGGCCATGCTGGCCTTCACCCTCTCCATTGACGATTTCACCATCAGCTACTTTACCACCTCGCCCCTGGTGCAGAACCTCTCCACCCTGATCTACTCCGCCGCCCGCAAGGGCATCGAGCCCACCCTCAACGCCCTGTCCGCGCTGATGTTCGTGGCGCTGCTGATTCTGCTGCTCATCGTCAACCGCCGCACGGCCGAGTCCAAGTGACAGGCTTTGCATAGATCCCCCTAATCTGCAACAAGGAGGTCTCCCCCATCATGAAGAAAGCTCTCTGTCTGCTGCTGCTCGCCATGCTGCTGCTCCCCGTCTGCGCCCTGGGCGAAGGCAGCGTGGTCGTCTACAACTGGGAGGATTACATCGACCCTGACGTCATTACCCTGTTTGAGGAAGAAACCGGAATCAAGGTCGATTACAAGAACTTCACCACCAACGAGGACATGATCGTGCAGGTCGAGGTGAACCCCG
>JBJEUL010000045.1:0-6819 GCA_051883835.1 Aristaeellaceae bacterium | reverse complement strand
GGCGTTCACATTGGTCTGCACATAGGGCAGGCTGGTTTCCATCAGGGTCATGAACCGGTCCACGGTCATATCCTGCATGATTTTGCGCAGCAGCAAATCCAGCAGGTGACGCTGACGGGCAGTGCGGCCGAAGTCGTTGTCCACCGAGCGGGTACGGGCATACATGACCGCCTGCACGCCGTCCAGATGCTGTACGCCGTCAACCGCCTCCAGCGGAACGCGCTCGTAGCTGTCATCCTGATTGTCGTACTTGGGGGGATTCTTCTTCAGATAGCTGTTGATGGCCTTGGCCTCGGCCTTGGTCAGGTCAATGTCCACGCCGCCGATGGCATCAATGATGGATGCCAGCCCATAGAAGTTGATGGTCACATAATGCTCAATGTTCATCTCGAAGGTGTGGTTGATGGTACGCATGGCCAGCGCACCGCCGCCCCGGGCATAGGCCACATTGATGCGGTTCTTGCTCTTGTAGCCGGGGATGGTCACATACAGGTCGCGCAGGATGGAGGTCAGCTTCACCGCGCCGGTATCCTTGTTGATGGACAGGATAATCTGCACATCGCCATGCTGCAATCCATCGTCCAGGGAGGTGGAGCGGGTGTCCACACCCACCAGCAGAATGTTCACCACGTTGTCGGGCAGATTGGGGTTCAGCTCCAGGTCATTGGGATTGATGGAGTCATCAATATCCATGACCAGATTCTCCGCCGCTTCCATGGCGTCCTGGGTCTCATCGTTGATGAACAGCTCATCGCCTTCATCCTCGGCAGCTTCGTCCTCCTCGGCGGCTTCGTCCTCGCTGTCGCCCAGCATCACAGTCTCCGCCACGTCCAGAAGGGAAATTTCCTCATCCTCCGCCAGCACAGCACCCGGCAGGAGCAGGCACAGCACCATCAGCAGGGCCGTCAGTTTCTTCATCAGCTTCATAGGTATCCTCCTTGCAGCATGTAACGTCATTATACGACCTTTTCGGACAAATTGCAACTGTCCGCATCCGTTACGGCTGTAAAACCTGCCGCATGAAGGACAGGCTGCGCCGCAGGGCCTGCTCATCCCCGGCCAGAGGCGCGTAGGGCTCCAGCACCGCTGCACCGTCAAAGCCCTGCGCCGTCAGCTGCGCAGCCAGACGCGGCCAGTCCAGCACGCCCTCTCCGGGCAGACGCCATGTGCCGTCCTCGGCCCAGTCCAGCGCATGCACATGGGCCACGCGCTCCCCCATGGCTGTCAGCAGGGCAAAGGGGTCAACCTGGGAGCGGCGGGCCTGCTTCACATCCAGCACGAAGCGCACCTCCGGGAGAATGCGCAGCAGGCTTTTCACATCCTCCGGGCGGCGCAGGGCGCACCAGGACACGTTCTCCCACAGCACCTCCAGTCCACGGGAAGCGGCAATTTCCTGCATCCTGGCAAACACGCCGGGCAGGTTGTGCAGCTTTTCCGGCGTGATGGGCGCGTGCACGGCACCCGGCCCGTGAAACACATAGTATCTGGCTCCGATGGCCTGCCCCGCGTCACACACGCCGGTGAACATGGCGAAGGCATCCTCCACCTGCCGCCGTGAGCGTCCGAACAAATCCCACTCGAACTGATTGCCCTTGGCATGCACGGACACACAGGGAAGCCCTGCCAGCATGTCCCGCACCAGCTGCCCGAAGGCTGCGCTGTACTCACTGCCCGTTTGCAGGAACATCTCGCAGCAGTCCACAGGAAACCGCCCCATGAACGCCGCCGTGTCCTCCGTTTCCATCCGGCCGTAAAAGGCCGCACCGCTCATGCCGATTTTCATGCTTGCTCCTCCTGTCCGTTCAGCTCGTCCAGCGTCAGCGCGAAGGACGGCACAAATTCCGCCATGAAGTCCCGCACCTCCGGCAGCTCGTTTTGCGCCAGTTCGGCGCGAATTTGAGCCCCTGCCGCGTCAAACTCGTGATTTCCGGCCCGCTGCTCCTCCACGCACTTCACATACGCGCTGAGCTTGTCTGCCGCCTTCACCAGCTGCCATGCCTCGTCCTGATCCGGGCACAGGTAGGACGCATAGGAAGGGCGCATGCTGGCAGGCAGCATGGTGAGCAGGCGATCAGCCGCCATCTTTTCAATGGCCTGATAGGCTCCCCGCAGCGCGTCGGAATGATACTTGATGGGTGTGGGCATATCGCCGGTGATGACCTCCGTGGCATCGTGGTAGACGGCAAGGGCCAGCACATGCTCCGGATCAATGTCCCGGTGATAGCGATCCCGGGCGATGACCGCCAGCGCGTGGGCCATCATGGCCACCTGCAGGGAATGCTCCGCGTCATTCTCCGGCAGGGTACTGCGCATCAGGCCCCAGCGGCGAATGTGCCGCAGCCGCGCCATATACGCCAAGAAATGATACATGGTCAATTTCCTCCATTCTTCCCTATCATACACGAAAAATCTCCTTTGCGCGACCCCTTTGCGCAAAAATTGCATTGACAATGCCTGCCTGTATGCTATAATAAGCCTGACAATCGCATCCACCGCTGGGGGAGCGGCCGAAACGGCTGCTGAGAGGACGAGCGCGTCCGACCCTTGGAACCTGTGTAGATCATCCTACCGTAGGGAAGCGGAGCCGTGTCCGGTCATGCCGGACAGGCTTGGTCGCCTGTGTGTGGCCGCTGCTTTCCCGCGTCCTGACGATGCGGGTTTTTTCATGCGAATTTTCCATGGATGCGGGAAAGTGAGGTACCCCTATGCTGTTTGTAACCAAGGCACTGGCGGAAGAAGCCGTCGAGAAGGCTGTGGAGGAAGCCGTGGAGGAAAGCACCTCCTGGTTTACCGAAGCCTTCGGCAAGTTTGCGGAGTTCCCTGTGTGGGGCTGGCTGCTGGTGGCGGTGCTGCTCGTGGGCGGCGTGCTGCTCTGGACGCGCATGCGCGGCAGCAAGAAAACCGTCTGGACGACGAAAATGCTCTCCCTTGGTGCCATCTGTCTGGCCCTGACCTGCGTGCTGAGCATGATTAAGCTCTTCCGCATGCCGCAGGGCGGTTCCGTCACCCCGGCGAGCATGCTGCCGCTGATGCTCTTTGCGTATGTGTATGGCGTTGGCCCGGGCATGCTGCTGGGCGCGCTTTATGGCATGATGGACTTTGCGCTGGGCGGATGGTTCCTGTCCGTGCCGCAGCTGCTGATGGACTACCCGGTGGCCTTCGCCATGTGCGGTCTGGCGGGTCTGTTCCGCAAGCATGAGGACGTTCGTCTGGGGCTGTCGCTGGGCGTGGTGGTCGGTTCGCTGGGCCGCTACATCGCGGCGGTGGCGGCAGGCATTCTGTTCTGGTCTGACCTGACCAACGGCCTGGCTCCTGCGCTGATTTACTCCCTGGGCTACAATGGCACCTACATGGCCGTGGAGTGCATCATCTGCGTGGTCATCAGCGTGCTGCTGGGACAGCGGCTGGTCAGGGAGCTGAAAAAGGTCGCCTGATTTCCTATGCATCCCTATCCCCGGAGCTGGCTGGCTCCGGGGATTTTTCCATTTGGGCAGGAAAAGCTCCCTGCCATGGCGTATTCCATATTCATTGACGATGTGCAAGGATGCTGAAAGGAGAACCCACTGACCATGCTGGAATGCTGCACCCTGGGCACCGGCGGTGCCCTTCCCCTGCCGGAACGCGCTTTGGCCAGCCTGTATGTCCGCACGGGCGGAAAATCGCTGCTCATCGACTGCGGCGAAGGCACGCAAACCGGCATCCGCCGTCTGGGCTGGGGCTTCCGGTGCATGGATGGGCTGCTCATCACCCACTACCATGGCGACCACTGCGGCGGTCTGCCCGGGCTGCTGCTGTCCATCGACAAGTCCGGCAGGCAGGAGCCGTTTCACATCTACGGCCCTGCGGGGCTGAAGCGGGTGGTGGACGGGCTGCGGGTCATCGCGCCTGTGCTGGGCTATCCGGTGGTGCTCCACGAGCTGAATCCAGGGGCGTGCTTCCGCCTGATTGGGCTGGACATCACCTGCTTTCCGCTGGACCACGGCATACCCTGCCTGGGCTACCGGCTGCATCTGCCCCGGCAGGCCGCCTTTGACCCCGGGAAAGCGCGGGCCCTGAACGTGCCCCTGCCGCTGTGGAAGGCTCTGCAGCAGGGCGGGGTCGTCACGGTGGAGGGGCGTACCATCCGCCCGGAGGATGTCACCGGCGCACCCCGGCAGGGCATCACCCTGCTCTATGCCACGGACACGCGGCCCACGCCTGCCATCGTGTCCATGGGGCAGCATGCCGACCTGATGATGCTGGAGGGCATGTATGGGGATGACGAGAAGCAGCCGCAGGCCCGGCGCAACCATCATATGATTTTCCATGAGGCTGCGGAGCTGGCCCGGCAGGCCCAGGCCCGGCAACTGGTTCTGACCCATTTCAGCAACTGCATTGATGACCCGGCCGTGTATCTGCCCCTGGCGCAGGCGATTTTTCCGCAGACGGTCTGCGCCGCGGACGGTCAGTGCTTCACCCTGCGCTATCCCGACGGGAAGGCATAACCGGCCCATCATTCACACAAGAGGGAGGAATCCACCATGTCCACCTTTGAGATTCGCGACGGCTTCTTTCTGGACGGCAAGCCCTTTCAGGTGATTTCCGGCTCCATCCACTACTTCCGCGTGCCCAGTGAATACTGGCGTGACCGCCTGCTCAAGCTCCGCGCCCTGGGCATGAACACCGTTGAAACCTACATCCCCTGGAACCTGCATGAGCCGAAGAAGGGCGAGTTCTGCTTCACCGGCCTGTGCGATGTGGAGGGCTTTGTCCGCATGGCGCAGGAGCTGGGGCTGTATGTGATTTTGCGGCCCTCGCCCTACATCTGCGCGGAGTGGGAATTCGGCGGTCTGCCCGCATGGCTGCTGCGGGAGGACGGCATGCGCCTTCGCTGCAGCGATGAACGCTATCTGCGCCACTTCATGGCGTACTATGATGAATTGATGCCCCGTCTGGTGCCGCTGCAAATCACCCATGGCGGCCCGGTCATCATGATGCAGGTAGAAAACGAGTACGGCTCCTATGGCGATGACAAGGCCTACCTGGAAGCCCTGCGGGACGGCATGATTGCGCGCGGCATTGACATTCCCCTTGTGACCTCCGACGGCCCCACCCATGATATGCTGGCCTGCGGCAAGGTGGACGGGGTGTTCCAGACGGGCAATTTCGGTTCCCGCACGGCGCAGCAGTTCGCCTTCATGGCGGAAAAGGGCATTGCACCGCAGATGTGCATGGAGTTCTGGTGCGGCTGGTTCGACCACTGGGGCAACGGCGGCCATCAAACCACCCCGGCGGCGGACAGTGCCAAGGACTTTGCCAAGGCCCTCGAACTGGGCCATGTGAACGTGTACATGTTCCACGGCGGCACCAGTTTCGGCCTGATGAACGGCGCGAATTACTACGACTGTCTGACCCCGGATGTGACCTCCTACGACTATGACGCGCTGCTGACGGAAGATGGCCGCATCACGGAGAAGTACCGCCTGTTCCAGCAGGCAGTGGAAGCCGTCACCGGCCGCAAGGCTCCGGCGGAGGACATCCCCGAGATTCCCCGCAAGGCCTACGGCAAGGCCACGCATGTCGCCTCCGCGCCGCTGATGGACATGCTGGCTCCCCTGCCTGCCACCCATGGCGTTACGCCTGTGAGCATGGAGCGGCTGGGGCAGGGCTACGGCTACACCCTGTACCGCACCACGCTGGTGAACGAGTGCGAGCTGCGCAAGCTGCAACTGACCGCCGCCAATGACCGCGCTGTCATCCTGCTGGACGGGCAAATCATAGCCACCCTGTACGACCGGGAGCTATTGGCGGCGCACACCTTCGAGCCGCCGCTGCCCGTGCATGCCGGCGCGACGCTGGAGATTCTCATGGAGAACATGGGCCGCGTGAATTACAGCTTCAAGCTGGAGCAGCAGCGCAAGGGCATTGACGGTGCCGTGGTCATCAACGACCATCAACGTTTTGGCTGGGACATGGTGTGTCTGGACGAGGATGTCATGCGCGCTCTGACCCCGGAAGGCACAGCTCCCGCCGGTGTGCCTGCGGTGCATCATTTGACCTTCACGGTGGATGAGAAGGCCGACACGTTCCTGGAGCTGCCCGGCTGGGGCAAGGGCACGGTGGTGCTCAACGGCTTCACGCTGGGGCGTTTCTGGGAGATTGGCCCGCAGAAGCGGCTTTATGTTCCCGCGCCGCTGCTGCGTGAGGGTGAGAACCAGCTGACCATCATCGAGACGGAAGGCCGCAGCGGCGAGGTGTTCCTGCGGGATGAGCCTGATTTGGGCTGATGCGTAACGGCGGCCCTCCTGTCATGGGGGGCCGCGCTGGGCTGCCGCCCAGACCTGCGCAGGGGCGTTGCCCCTGCACCCCACAAGGGGCATCGCCCCTTGACCCCTTCGACGCTGGCGCGACCCCTTGGAGGATGCATCATGTGGGAGAAAAGTGGGGGCATTTCGACTAAATGGTTGCTTTTTTCGGGAGGGCATGGTATAATGCGGGTGTTGTTATAGGTTAGACGTAACAACGCTGCCATCCGATGGACGGGTGTATATCTGTTTTTGGCAAACAGCGGCTGATCCGGCGGCATCGGATCAGTCTTTTTCATGCGTAAGGAGGAATCACCATGATGTATGATGTTATCATTATCGGCGCGGGCCCCGGCGGTATTTTCGCCGCCTACCAGTTGATGCGCAAGCGGCCTGACCTGAAGGTTGCCGTTTACGAGGCAGGTAATCCGCTCAACCGCCGTCACTGCCCCATTGACGGCAAGAAGGTCAAGAGCTGCATCCGCTGCAAGACCTGCGCCATCATGAACGGCTTCGGCGGCGCGGGCGCGTTCTC
>JBJEUL010000044.1:0-6828 GCA_051883835.1 Aristaeellaceae bacterium | reverse complement strand
GCGCCCTGGGGCCTGTGACCGGCATGCAGCTGAGCCAGTTCCTGACCCAGCTGGATATGATGAACTACTTCACCATGCACATGAGCCTGGAGGAGCTGGAGCAGCAGGGGCAAATTGCCGCCCGTGCGCATCCGCTGGGCAGCCTGATGGACATCACCCCGGAGGGCATCTTCACCCTGGAGAGCTTCACCCGGCGCATCCCGCCCAGCCGCCGTCAGGGCATTGACCGGGAGGCTTCCCTGTGGCGCGAACGCTTCCGCACCGAGCAGATGACCCCCGCCGAAGCCTGCATCGGCCCGGACGAGCGCAGCGGCCTGCGTCTGCGCCTGCTGGAGGGCGCATCGGTGCTCATGGATGTGACCCTGACCGGCGATGACCTGCCCCAGACCTATTTGCAGCAGCGGTGGCAGCATGCCGCGCAGCAGGTTTACCAGCAGGTGACGGCCATGCTGATGGCAGGCTTTTCCCCCACCGCGCCCATCCCCACGGGCGATGCCCCTGCCCTGCAGCAGGCTGGCCGGGGAGAGTGGATGCTGCTCTTGCAGGACAGGCCGGAGAAGCCCTCCTTCCAGCTGCTGCTGACGTTCCCCGATGTGCGTCTGGCCCGGTGGTGCCTGGGCCGATGGCCCGCGTGCTGTCCGTCCCTGCGGGCGATGATTGCTGCCGCACTGCGCAGCGCGCCGGTGTAATGCCCTCCCCCACGGCCAAAAATCCAGCCTGAAAAACAGAAAAAAGACGAACTTTCCTTCTTCTTGTAGCTTTATTCATTCGTAGGGTTGTGGTATAATGGGCTTCGCTTTCATTTTGATGTGGGTAAGGAGCGACATTCCGTGGAAAAGATCCGCCGCAACGAGCGCATGAGCGCGATGATGAAAATCCTGTCCGATGCCCCGAACCGTATTTTCACCCTGTCCTACTTCTGCGAGCTGTTTGGTGCGGCCAAGTCCACCATGAGCGAGGATATCGATATTCTCCGGGATGTGGTGAAGCAGTTTGGGCTGGGCGAATTGGAGACCGTGACCGGCGCGGCCGGCGGTGTGCGCTTCCGCTGCAGCGTGACGCGGGAGAGTGCGCGCAGCTTCATCACCGGCCTGTGCGCATCCCTTTCCGGCACGGAGCGGGTGCTGCCCGGCGGGTTCCTGTATTATTCCGACATTCTCGCCACGCCGGACACCGTGCGCCGCATGGGCGACATCCTGGCCACGGAGTACACCGCCGCTGCCCCGGACTTCGTGCTGACCATGGAGACCAAGGGCATCCCGGTGGCCTACTCCACCGCCACCTCCCTGGGCGTGCCGCTGGTCATCGCCCGGCGTTCCTCCAAGGTGTACGAGGGCCCGGCGGTGAATATCAACTATGTGTCCGGCTCCAAGGGCAGCATTGAAACCATGTCCCTGTCCCGCCGCGCCGTGCGGGAGGGTCAACGTGCGCTGATTGTGGACGACTTCCTCAAGGGCGGCGGCACGGCCAAGGGCATGTGCGACCTGATGCACGAGTTCGGCGTAACGGTGGTGGGCATGGGCTTTGTGATGGCGACCTCTGCGCCTGAAAAGAAGCGCATCGCCGGGGAAAAGAGCCTGATGATTCTGGACATCTCCCGGGACGAGCCGGAAACGGCCACCGTGACTCCGGCACCCTGGCTCCTGGGCTGAGTGCATGCTGAACCCGTTTTCTTGCGGAGGGCCCCCTGCACGGCTTCTCCGCATCACCGTGTTTTGGGGAGGAACCATGCCTGTTACCCTGCATGACAGTCTGCTGCGGACGCTGCTTCACCGGGTCTATTTCATCAACGGCACGGCCTACGCCGGGAAGTCCACCATGGTGCGCATGCTGGCGCAAAAGCATGGCGGCATCCACTGCGGTGAAAACTACCACATGCCGCTGCAGGAGGCACTTTCCCCTGAGGAATACCCCAACCTGTGCTATTTCCAGACCATGCGCGGATGGGATGAATTCCTGCGCCGCACGCCGGAGGAATATGCCGCGTGGATTGAGGGCAGTGCCCGGGAGGCGGTGGAGCTGGAGATTGCGCTGCTCATCCGCCTGACGGCAGAGGATGACCGCCCGGTGTTCGTGGACACCAACATCCCCGTGGACATCCTGCGGCGCATTGCTGAGCCGCATCATGTGGCGATTCTGCTCAGCCCGCCGGAAACCTCGGTGAATCGCTTCTTTGACCGCAGCGACCCGGAAAAGCAGTTCCTCCTGCGCACCATGGAGCAGATGCCGGATGCGCAGGCCGTGCTGGACAACTTCCGTGCCTGTCTGGCGCGAATCAACAGCCCCAAGGTGGTGGCAGCCTTCGCCGGCAGCGGCTTTTATACCCTCATGCGGGACGATGCGCGTTCACCCGAGGATACGCTCCGCCTGCTGGAAGAACATTTTCAATTGAATTGAGGCATATCATTGATGGATAAGGAAACCTTTCTGGTGGTGGGGCTGGGCAACCCCGGTACGCAGTATGCCCACACACGGCATAACGCGGGCTTTGAGGTGACGGATATTCTTTCCGCCCGCTGGAACGCGCCACTGAACAAGAAGAAACTGGACGGCATGCTGGCGGAGGTGGCCATGGGCGATGCCCGGGTGGTGCTGTGCCAGCCGCAGACCTTCATGAACCTCTCCGGTGCGTGCGTGGCGCAGCTGCTGAGCTGGTACAAGTGTCCGCTGGAACATTTGCTGGTCATCTATGATGATATTGACCTGCCCCTGGGCAAGCTGCGGGTGCGCAAGAGCGGCAGCGCGGGCACGCACAACGGCATGCGCTCCATCATCGGGCATACGCCGGGGCAGAACTTCCCCCGGGTGCGCGTGGGCGTGGGCGCGAAGCCCGAGGGCTGGGATTTGGCAGACTGGGTGCTGTCCCGCTATCTCATCCGGGAGGAGCAGGAAGTCATGCGCGAGGCCTTCCTCCGTGCCGCCGACTGCGTGGAGGACTGGCTGCAAAACGGCATCGACCACGCCATGCAGCAGTATAACCGATAATTCCCTGACCGCCATGAAGAAAGGAGTCCCATGAGTCAAGCCCTGCTCAGTGCCGTCAAGGCACCTGCCATCCGAAAGCTGGAAGTGAACATTCAAATGGGACGCACAACCGCCGTGACCGGGCTTCCGGAGAGCATGGCGGCTTTTGTTGCGTCCAAGCTGGTGTCGGACACGGGCAAGCGCGTGCTGCTCATCGCCGCCAATGACCTGAAGGCCACCCGTCTGGCGGATGATGCCCAGCAGCTGCTGCCCGATCAGTCGGCCTGTCTCCCCGGCGGGGAGATTGACCTGACCCGCGGCGCGTCCAGCCACGAGAGCGCGTGGCGACGGCTGGAAACGCTCTCCCGCGTCACCGCCGGGGACACGCGGCTGCTGGTGACGTCCATGGACGCGATGCTTCAGCGCATGGGTGACGCGGATGCCTTCCGCGCTGCCACCATTCGCCTGATGGTGGCCGACCGCTATCCGCCCGACCAGCTCATCCGTGCCCTGACCTTCATGGGCTACGAGCGGGTGGAAATGGTGGAGGGCAAGGGGCAGTGCGCCCTGCGCGGCTCCATTCTGGACGTGTATCCCCCGGCGGCGGCGCAAAGCCTGCGCATCGAGTTCTTCGATGATGAGGTGGATTCCATCCGCGTCTTTGACTGCATCAGTCAGCGGAGTCTGGAGCGGGTGAAGGTCGCGCTGATTTCCCCGGCGGCAGAGGTGCTGCTGCCCGAGGGCGAACGGGCTGCCGCTGCCCGGCGCATGCGGGAGGCCCTGCGGGATGCCGCCCCGGGTGCCGCTGCCCCGGAACGGCTCTTTGACGACCTGCCGCCCCTGCCCGATGATGACGACGAGCTTGTCAAGGTCTTTGACAAGAAGATTGCCCCCAAGGCCCGGGCCAAGGCTTCGGATGCCGCCCGCGCCGCCGAGCTGGAACGCCGCACAGCCGCTCTGATGCGAGATGCGGACGCGGTGGAAAACGGCCTGCCCTTCCGGCGCATCCGCGCATGGCTGACGGTGCTGACCGACCACACCGCCACGCTGCTGGACTGGTTCCGGCCGGAGGTAGTGCTGCTGTGCGCGCCGGATCAGCTGCGTGACCGGGCCGAGGAGCGTCAGCGTGGCTTCGGGGAAGATTTGTCCTCCGCCATGGAGCGCGGCGAGGCCGTGCTGGCGCAGCAATCCCTGCTGATGGGCTGGGAGCAGCTGCTGGCCGCCATGGAGGGCCTGCCCATCGTCACCCTGTCGGAAATACTGCGGGGGCAGGGCGGCGTGGAGGTGGCCGATGCCATCGACCTGGGCTGTCAGGGCGTAGCCGGATATCAGTCCCAGCTGAAGCTGCTGGCACAGGACTGCCGCAGCTGGCGCAAGCAGGGCTGGTGTGTCGCGCTGCTCTCCGGCGGCGTGGCCCGCGGCAAGCGTCTGACGCAGGCCCTGACGGAGCTGGACTCCCCTGCCACCTTCATCGAGGACGCGCACAACCTCATCATCGGGGAAACCATCGTGCTGCCCGGGACGCTGAGTCACGGCTTCCTCTGGCCGGAAGCACAGCTGGCCGTGGTGGCGGACACGGACATTTACGGCGCAGGCTACCGCAAGGCCCGTCCGCGCCACACCTCGGGCGAGAAAATCGCCGCCTTCACCGACCTGAAGGTAGGCGACTATGTGGTGCATGAGGATTACGGCGTTGGTGTGTATCAGGGCACGGTGCATCTGCAAAGCGAAGGCACCTATCGCGATTATCTGCTGATTCAGTATCAGGGCACGGACAAGCTGTATGTGCCCATTGACCAGCTGGAGCGGGTACAACGTTACATCGGCAACCCCAACCAGCCGCCCAAGCTGAATCATCTGGGCGGCGGCGACTGGCAGCGACAGAAAAGCAAGGTCAAGGAGGGTCTGCGCAAGCTGGCCTTTGATTTGGTGGCCCTGTATGCCAAGCGCAGCCAGAATATCGGCTATGCCTTCCACCCGGACACCCCCTGGCAGCGGGAATTTGAGGATCGCTTCCCCTACGAGCTGACCCCGGATCAGGAGCAGTCAGTACGGGAAATCACCCGGGACATGGAGTCCGACCACAACATGGATCGCCTGCTGTGCGGCGATGTGGGCTACGGCAAGACGGAGGTCAGCCTGCGCGCGGCCTTCAAGGCTGTCATGGACAACAAGCAGGTGGCCATCCTTGCGCCGACCACCATTCTGGCCCAGCAGCACTACAATACCGTCCTCAAGCGGTTCGACGGCTTCCCGGTGAAGGTGGAGGTGCTCAGCCGCTTCCGCACGGCCAAGGAAGCCAAGGCTGTCCTTGCTGAACTGAAAGCCGGGAACATTGACATTATTGTCGGCACGCACCGTCTGCTGGCCAAGGATGTGCAGTTCAAGGATCTGGGCCTGCTGATTGTGGACGAGGAGCAGCGGTTCGGCGTGGGCCACAAGGAAATCATCAAGAACATGAAAACGCAGGTGGACGTGCTGACCCTGTCGGCCACGCCCATTCCCCGCACGCTGCACATGTCCATGGTAGGCATCCGCGACATGAGCGTGCTGGAAACGCCCCCGGAGGAGCGTCTGCCCGTGCAGACCCATGTGGTGGACTACTCGGACGCGGTGATTCGCGATGCCATCCTGCGGGAGCTTTCCCGGGGCGGACAGGTTTACTTCCTGTACAACCGGGTGCAGTCCATTGAGCAGTTCTATGGCCGTCTGCGCGCACTGGTGCCGGAGGCCCGCATCGGCGTAGCCCACGGGCAGATGAAGGAGCATGGGCTGGAGGATGTGATGATGGACTTCTACGCAGGCAGCTATGATGTGCTGCTGTGCACCACCATCATTGAGAGTGGTCTGGACGTACCCACCGCCAACACGCTGATTGTCTTTGATGCGGATCACTTTGGCCTAAGTCAGCTGTATCAGCTGCGGGGTCGCGTGGGCCGCAGCAACCGGCAGGCCTATGCCTACTTCACCGTTCGCCCGGACAAGATGCTTTCCGAGACTGCCGAGCAGCGTTTGCAGGCGATTCGCGAGTTTACGGAATTCGGCGCGGGATTCCGCATTGCCATGCGTGATTTGGAGATTCGCGGCGCGGGCAACATCCTCGGCCCGGAGCAGCACGGGCATTTGGCTACCGTGGGCTACGACATGTACTGCAAGCTGATTGAGGAAACGCTTCATGAGGTACAGGGCTGCGTCACGCCCACGGAGCTGGCGACCCGGGTTGACCTGCATGTGGATGCGTTCCTGCCAGTGGACTACATTCATGACGAGCGTCAGCGGATGGAGATGTACAAGCGCATTGCGGACATCACCACGCAGGTACAGCGGGAGGACATTGTGGACGAGCTGCTGGACCGCTTTGGTGAGCCGCCAGCGGTGGTGGACGCGCTGCTGGACATTGCGCAGCTGCGCGCACTGGCCAACCGCATCGGTGCCAGTCAGGTGCTATACCGGGGCGGTGCGCTGACGTTCCGGCTGGATGACCGGTATGTGCCTGACCCGATGAGTCTGCTTCAGGCCATGACGGACACGGACAAGCGGCTGTCGCTCTCGACGCAGAAGCCCACCGCCATGCTGCTCAAGGAGCCACGCATGCAGGAGCGCGACATGCTTCGGGAGGGTGTGAAGGTACTGACCCGCCTGACGGTGCGCCTGAATGAGCTGCTGGCGCAGAAGAAGCCTGCTGCTGAAAAGCAGTGAACCTTTGACCCATGCAAGAGCCGCCCGACCTGTTGGTTGCAGATCGGGCGGCTCTTTTGCTTGTCCGGGGGGGGAGATGCAGGGAGGGCTGCTCCTTTGCACCTCTGCGAAGGTGGAGCTTGGGTTGGGCGTGCAGGTAGACTGCTCCTTTGCACCTCCATGGAG
>JBJEUL010000043.1:0-6833 GCA_051883835.1 Aristaeellaceae bacterium | reverse complement strand
TCCGCCTGCGCGCCGAAGATGCCGGTCTTGATTTTCTTTTCCTCATGGGTGATGACTGCGCCCGCGTTCATCTCCGAGCCGGTGCCGAAGGCCGTGACAATCACGCCCAGCGGGATGAACCGGCTGGGGTAGGTGTGCTTGGCCATCTCCATGTCCCAGAGATCCTCGTCCAGCATGGCCTGGGCGGACACCACCTTGCAGCAGTCGGAAACAGAGCCGCCACCAACGGCAAGAATCAGGTCAACCCGGTTGTCCCGGGCCAGCTTCGCGCCCTCCTGCACCTTGGCGTAGGTAGGGTTGGGCATGATGCCGGGGAACTCCACCACGGTTTTTCCTGCCGCGCGGAGGATGTCCGTCACCTCGTCGTAGATGCCGTTGCACTTGACGGAGCCGCCGCCGTAAGCCAGCATGACGGTATCGCCGTACCGCCCCAGCAGGCACCCCAGGTATTCCTTCACGCCGCCCCTGCCGAAGTAGACTTTCGTTTTGTTCTCGTAGATGAAGTTGTTCATTGTCCTGCTGCTCCTTTGCTGATTTGTCTTTCCCAGAAGGCCACGGCATCCAGAATCCAGCCCTCCGCCGCCGTACCCGTGCCCAGGCCGAACCCGTGGGACAGCCCCGGGTACACATGAAACTCCGTGTCAATCCCAAGCGCGCTGATAGCCTCCAGCCGCCGCTGCATCACGCGCCAGGAGGCGATGCCGTCGCTGTCGCCCACGCAGACGTAGGTGGGCGGGTCAAGCTCGCTGTACTCGCTCAGGCCCGTGTACTGGATGATGGCCGCCGCAGGCCGGGGCAGCTCCTTCTCCCCGAAGGCCGCTGTGCCGTAGGCTCCCACCCAGGCCGCCATGCGCCCGCCCGCCGAGCCGCCCCAGAGGGAATAGCCGGAGGTATCCACCTCCAATTCCTCCGCGTGGTCGAAGA
This sequence comes from Aristaeellaceae bacterium, assembly GCA_051883835.1. Taxonomy (GTDB): domain Bacteria; phylum Bacillota; class Clostridia; order Christensenellales; family Aristaeellaceae; genus UBA11524. The sequence continues at coordinate 5,909 of JBJEUL010000043.1, read as the reverse complement.
TGAAGCGGATGGCCCGGGCCAAATCCTCACAGGCGGTCTGGGCCCCGGGGCGGTAGATCAGCGCGAAGGCGTTGTAGCCCATCCGGGACAGCGTGAGGGCATGGGGGAAGCTGTCGTGCATGGCCCCCACATAGGCGAAGCCTCCGCCCGCGCTGCACACGGCGAATCGTGCGCCGGGCTCCCCTTGGAAGAAGAACAGCCCCGTGTCCCGCTTGTCCGGGTCAGCGGCCTTTTCGGCTGCGGTGTAGATGTCGTAGAACACGGTTTCCCCGGCCAGGGCGCGGGCCTTCAGGCTGTTGACAATCTCGACGGTCATGTCCGGGTCGATGTGGCTGTACCAGGTCAGCCGGAGACAGCCCAGCGTATCGCCGGCGTAGTAGCCCTCGTCCACCGGGAAAAGCAGCCGCCCATATGTTCCGAAGGCCGGATCTTCGCTCACCGTCCGGATGGGCGTGTCCCGGTCAAAGGGCTGCTCAGCCCATACCCTTCCACTGCTCAGCAACAGGCACAGCGCGCAGCACATCAGCCCTGCGCAGATTTTCTGTCCCATGGTTTCACCTCTTTCACGCTTCTGCCTACAGTATAAATAAAGCGGGACTTCCTGGGAAGTCTCGCCTGGTTGAAAGGTGTATACCCTGGGGTTACAACGGATCAGCCGTACAGTTCGACAGCCACCTCCCGGACGGCCTGCAGGAACCGCTGCACGGTGGGGCTGGGGCTGGGCGAATGGAGAATGCCATAGGGGATGCTGTAGTCCCACTCCACCGGAATGACCCGCAGCAGCGGATGCACATTCGCCCAGCCGCGGATGGCCAGCAGCACGTCGTTGGAGTTCTCGCAGCGGTTGAGCACGTCCATGCTGTAGAAGTCGAAGTCCACAATGTGAATCTGCGGGTGGTGCTGCCACAGCTCGTCCCGCAGCTGATCCACATAATGACTCCAGCCCCGGTGCATCATCAGCAGGTTTTCGCCGTAGAGGTCCTCGATGCGCAGCAGCTTTTTCGCCGCCAGCGGATGCTGCACCGATACCGCGCAGTGGAACAGCCCCCGGCACAGCTCCAGTCCCGCGCAGCCCCGCAGTGCCAGCATGGTGTCGTCAAAGATGCCGCCCACCACGTCGATGTTCCGGCCAAGGTTGGCCAGAATCTCCCGGGCGTTCTCCGGCGTGTTGTCGAAGGGGACGATTTGGAAGCGGATGTCCGGGCAGCGTTCGTTCACCCGGGACCACAGTTCCATCAGCAGCTGCGCTGGGGTCATGGGCGAGGAGCCGATGCGGATGACGCTGCCGTCCTCCTGCATGACGTTTTTCGCCCGGGTCACCGAGTCCCGGCAGTAGCGGATCACATATTGCGCATCCTGATACAGGCTTTGCCCGGCTTTGGTCAGGGTGAGGCCCCGGTGGCTGCGCTCGAACAGCTTCACCCCCAGGGATTCCTCCAGCAGGTTGATTTGCTTGATGACAGCCGTGGGCGTGATGTACGCCTCTGCGGCAGCCTTGCTGAAGCTGCCCGCGTCCGCCACGTGGATGAAGGTTTCCAGCTGCGGATTGTACATGCCCATCACGCTCCTGTTGATGGATATTGTATCCGAAAAGGCCGCATTTTTCAAGAAAGCGCGGCAAATGTTACAACCTCTGGGTTTACACTGGTGAACAAACGCAGACTTCCGCTGCCGCGCCTGTTGCCCTATCATACAGGTGTCGGGCGGAGGACACGCCCGGATGAACGATGAACACAGAAAGGAGTATCCCCATGAAGAAACTGATTGCTCTCGCCCTGTCCCTGATGCTTGCCCTGATCGCCTGCGCGGCGGTGGCCGAGGGTTGCGATGCCATCGTTCTCCCCGAAACAGGCAAAACCCTGGTGGTCTATTATTCCGCAACAGGCAATACCGAGCGGGTCGGCGGTATCATCGCTGCCGAAACCGGCGCGGATGTGTTCGTGCTGGAGCCGGTCGAGCCTTATTCCGACGCTGACCTGAACTGGACGAACCCCGACAGCCGCGTCTCCTATGAGCATGAGCATCCCGAAGCCCAGAGGGCGGTGGTGCTGGTGCAGGTCACGCCGGAAAACTGGGAGGCCTACGACACGGTGTACATCGGCTATCCCATCTGGTGGGGCATCGCCGCCTGGCCCGTCTGCTGACTGACCGCTATCACAACGAGCTGGTCAACGACCTGATGCCCGCCGTGGAAAGCCGCTTCAGCACCTGGGCCGAGGACACCACCCCCGAGGGCCTGCGGGCGTCCCGGGATCATCGCGGGTTCGGCGGGTTTTCCATGGGCTCCGTGACCACATGGCACACCTTCCAGTACTGCCTGGATTACTTCCGCTATTTCATGCCCATGAGCGGCAACATGGGTGATGGCGGCTGGGCCGCGGAGGTAATGCGAGCATCCGTCTGGACGCCGGAGGACTTCTTCATCTTTACCGCCACCGGCACGGAGGACTTCGCGGGCACGGCGTTTACCATGCAGATTGACAGCATGACCATCCGCTACGGCGATATCTTCCGCCTGGCCGACAACGAGACGGAGGGCAACCTCTCCTTCCGCCTCCGGGAGGGCGGCACCCACGGCGGCATGGACGCCATGGATTACAGCTTTGCCGGGCTGCGCTGGTTCTGGCATACGCCGTGACGGCCTAACAGCAAGGCCAATATGGGTGATGTGCGGCCCCCAAAGACCAATTTCGTTATCAAGGATGCCGCAAAACGACATTTCCGGCAGCGGCGCAACCTGATAGAGCATCCAGCTGGGCAAGGAGCAGTTTGGTCTGCCGCAGAAGGAAAAGATGGTGTTCACCAGCTTTCATCACGGAAGGCGCGGTGTGAACCTTCTGACAAAGGAAAATGATTGCAAACTGACGCTGCCCCTCAGAGGGGGCGTGTCAGGGGGACAGGACATCACGCCAGCAGGCCGTTAGCCGCGCCAGACTCCATGCGGCATTGGCGGGACTGGTGGAGGGGAGCGTCAGGGCTTCCAGACCAAGCACGGGCTGCAAATACCGGGTATAGAGCCGCCCAGCCAATGCACCGTTGCAGATGACCTGCTTGATGAGCGCAACCTCCGTCACCCGGGCAATATCCACCGGCACGGCATCCCGCACGGACGCATCCGATGAACCCTCAATGCGGCAGGCTGCAATCACGTCCCACAGAGCCAGACCGTGCCGGAGAATCAGCGACTGCCTGTCCGGGATGGTCAGGGGTGTTGGTTCCTGATAGACAGCAGCCAGCATGGGCCAGAAACGGTTTCGCGGATGTCCGTAGAAGAACCCCTCATCCCGGGAGCGTACAGAGGGAAAGCTGCCCAGAATCAGCGTGCGGCTCTCCGGACCCACCACGGGCGGGAAGGGATGTGTCACCTGCTCCATGGCGCAAGCACCCACCTTTCACCCACCGGGTGGAATCCGGCATGCTGACACGCAGCTTTGCCTTGGGGCGACAAGGCCGCGTCCACATGGACAGCACCCCACCAGCCGAAGTGCTGCCGTCCAAAGGCTACACAGGCCCGGAGAAACTGCTCTCCTGCCCCCATGCCGAGATAGGCCGGGCAGAGCGCGGGATACAGCGTCAGCGTATGCTCCCCGGGGACGAACCACGCCGTGCCATACAGGGTATCATGGACATCCACGGCGGCAAAGCGATGTTCTGCCGATAGGCCGGACGCATCCCGGGGCAGGGGATAACCCCATGTCAGGAAGTCATCTATCTGTGTCTGCGTCATGGTCAGAAAGCGCAGCACCCGCGCCTGCCCCTGCCTGTCCAGATGCACCCGGTAGAAATCCGCCGGAAACACCTCGCTGCCATCGAAGCGGGCATATTCGCCCTGATGGTCAAGTACCATGCCCAAATGGCGCATCACGCCCCCGGAGGCCGAATTGGCTCTGGCAAAATTGGCTGTGAAATCCCGGATGCCGAAGGTATGAAAAGCAAAGCGCACCATCGCCCGGGCTGCCTCGGTGGCATAGCCCTGTCCCCAGCAGTCCCGGCGAAGGTTGTAGCCGACTTCCCACGGGTCGCCGGGCTTTTCACCGGGCGAAACGCCGCCGCTGCCAATGAGCAGCCCGTCCTCCCGGCGGACAAAGCCAAACTCCCACTGTGCGTCAGCGGCAGAGGTCAGCCAAGTGCGCACATCCTCCACCCGCGTATACAGGGGATAGGGCATGAAGCGGTTCACCTGCGGGTCGCCGCACCAGACAAAGGCGGCCTGTGCGTCCTCGGGGGACAGGGCGCGCAGCACAAGCCGACCTGTTTCAAGCATATAGGGATGCACGCGCATGCTCCTTTCTCATCAGCATGGTAAAACACAAAGCCGCCCGGAGCAGCTTGCAGGCTCGCGGGCGGCTTGGCTTATTCCAGCACGATGCGGGGATTTTCCTTGCTGGGGCGGTAAATCACGAACCGCCGCCCGATGCATTGCACCGGCTCCGCGTCCAGCGCGGCGCACAGCTCCGTCACGGCTTCCCGGGCTGTCAGGGGACAGCCCTGCTGCACACAGCACTTGATGAGCTCACGGGCTTCGAGGGCATCGCTGGCCTGCTTGATGGTTCCGGGGACAACGCCGTCCTTGCCAATATAGAGGATGGTTTCCATGGTGTTGGCCATGCTGCGGAGCATGGCGCGTTGCTTGCTGGTCATGTTGAATCTCTCCTGTTATGCTGTCGGTTTATGCTTTCACAGCCCGGGTGGCCCAGAAGGTGGGAATGCCGTGGTCGGCCAGAGGGCCGCTGGTATTGTAGTCCTCGTACACATCCGTCAGGCGGAAGCCTGCTTCCAGCTGACCGCCCAGCTGTTCCTCCAGCGTGTGGGAAAACTGTACGCCCGAATGCGTGCGCAGGGCTTCCTCCATCAGCGCGGGATTCCGCAGCGGATTGTAGGGCAGGGTGTGGCAGAGGGTGGTTTCTGTTTCGTCAAAGGCGTAGCTGATGCCGTTGTCCAGCCCGCAAAGCAGTACGCCGCCCCTGCGCAGGATGCGGAAGCACTCGCGGAAAATGGGCTTCACCTGCTCCACATAGCAGTTGGACACGGGATGGAAAATCAGGTCAAAGGTTTCATCGGGGAAGGGGAGGGGCTTGGTCATGTCAGCCTGCAGGATACGGATGTCATAGCCTTCCCGCGCTGCGACCATGCGGTCACTCTCGCACTGACGGGGGGAATAGTCCAGCAGGGTGCATTGCGCTCCCAGCGCGGCGAAGATGGGCATTTGCTGTCCGCCTCCACTGGCAAGGCCCAGCACACGGCAGCCCTGCACATCCCCAAGCCATGTCCGGGGAACGGGCTTGGTCGGCGTGAGGAACATTTGCCAGTCCCCCTGCAAGGCGCGCTGATAGGCTTCATGGCTGATGGGAATGCCCCATTCCCAGCCGCCCTGGCACCAGCGGTCAATGGTATCGGCGTTGATTTGCTGATAGTCCATCGTCTTACTCCACAAAGTCGAATTCCATGTCGATGATGCGCACCGTATCGCCCTCCCGCGCCCCGGCCTGACGCAGTGCGTCAATCACGCCCCAGCGGCGCAGCGTGCGGTGGAACCAGTTCATGGACTCCTCATCATCGAAGTTCACGGAATCCAGCAGCCGCTCCATGGATGCGCCCGTGACCTCGTACACCTTGCCGTCCTTCACGACTTCGAAGTCGCCCGGCTTGATGCGCTCGTCCAAATCGACCTCCTCCTCAAAGTGGACGATGGGCGGCAGGGTTTCCAGCAGGCGGGCCGTTTCGTCCAGCAGGGGGTCGAAGCCCTGATGGGTTGCTGCGCTGACGGCGAACACGGGATAGCCCAGCGGGGCCACATGCTCCCGCATCCTTTGCAGGTTTTCCTCAGCGTCGGGCAGGTCTGTCTTGTTGCACACCACGATTTGCGGCCTCTGGGCCAACTCGCCGTAGCCGGCCAGCTCCCGGTTGAT
>JBJEUL010000042.1:0-1592 GCA_051883835.1 Aristaeellaceae bacterium | reverse complement strand
GTCGCCGGTACGATGGACAGGGTGGACATGGCCAGCGTGGAGCCGATGTCCGAGCCGGAGGACGGGTCGTTGAACAGCTGCAGCGCCAGGGAAACCGGGCGCATACTGGCACGGTTGACGTACAGCAGCGCGGAGAGGTAATCGTCCCAGCGCCAGATGAAGGAGAAGATGGCCGAGGTCACCAGCGCAGGAACGATCAGCGGCAGGATGACCCGGAAGAAAATGCCGTAGTAGGAGCAGCCGTCGATCTTCGCGGCTTCATCCAGGGAGTCGGGAATGCCGCCGATGAAGTTCATGATCAGGTACACGAAGAAGCCCTGAATCGCGAAGAAGTACGGCAGGATCATGGGATAGTACGTGCCCACCCAGTTCAGATGACGGTACCACATGAACTGCGGGATCATCAGGATCTGCGCGGGGAGCATCATCGTGGACAGCACCAGCACGAACAGCACGCCGCGCAGCTTGAACTTCAGGCGCTTCAGGGCATACGCCACGAAGGCCGAGGACATCAGCGTACCGAAGGTGGAGGTGATGGAGATGATGAACGAGTTCAGGAAGAACGTGCCGAAGGTATAGCCCATGAAGCCCTTCCAGCCCTGGATGTAGTTGCGCAGCGTCCAGGTGGTGGGGATCAGCTGTGCCGCCGTGGGGAGAATGGTATCCGTCGGCTTGAAGGAGGACAGCACCATCCACAGCAGCGGGTAGATCATGACCAGTGCGCCAAAGGCGACCAGCACATGATAGATGACTTCCTTGTAGGTTTTCTTTCCTACCATATGTTCGCACCTTCCTTCACATCAGTCCTCATAGACCCACTTGCTCTTGCTCCAGAACAGCAGCGCAGTCACAGCGGAAATCAGCACCAGCATGATCCACGCCAGCGCGGAGGCATAGCCCATCTGGCTCTTGCCCACGGCCGGGAAGGCCTTGTTGTACTGGTACACGGTGTAGAACAGCGTGGACTTGCGGGGGTCGCCGTTGGTGATCAGCTTGCACTGGGTGAAGGCCAGGAAGGAGTTGATGGTCTGCTGCACCAGGTTGAAGAACACCGTGGGGGTCAGCAGGGGCAGCGTCACCTTGAAGAACTTCTGCACGCTGTTGGCGCCGTCCACATGGGCGGCCTCGCTCAGCTCCCTGGGGATCTGCTTCAGCGCGGACAGGAAGATCAGCATGGACGAGCCGAACTGCCACACCGTCAGGATGATCAGCACCCAGATGGCCGGGCCCTCGCTGAACCAGTTGAAGCCCGCCAGCCCAGGGAATATCTTGGACAGCAGGGCGTTGATGGTGCCGTTGGACTCGAACAGGCGCCGCCACAGGATGGCCACGGCCACGGAGCCGCCGATGATGGAGGGCAGGTAGTACGTGGCGCGATAGATCGGAACGGCCTTGGTCTCATGGTTGAGGATCAGGGCCACGATCAGGGCGAAGATGACCTTCAGCGGCGTGCCGATGAAGGCGTAGTAGCAGGTGACCTTCAGCGCCTTGTAGAAGGTGGAGTCCCCCGTGAAGATCTTGATGTAGTTATCAAGACCGATAAACGTGGGCGGATTCTGAATGTCATACTTGCAGAAGGAATAGTACAGCGA
>JBJEUL010000041.1:0-1595 GCA_051883835.1 Aristaeellaceae bacterium | reverse complement strand
AGACCTGCCCCTCCAGCCCGAACCAGTGGACGCTGGCCCGGATGCTGGTGGACGAGATGAAGGCTCTGGGCATTGCGGATGCCCGGGTGGACGAGCATTGCTATGTGTACGGCACCATTCCTGCCAAGGGCGACCATCCTGCCCGGGTGGGTCTGATTGCCCACATGGACACCTCGGACGGCGTGCTGGGTCCGACCCATCCGCAGGTCATTGAGCATTACGATGGTCAGGCCATCACGCTCCAAAACGGCGTGGTGATTGACGGCTTTGACTTCCTGCCCACCTTGACGGGACAGGATGTGATTGTCACCAGCGGCGACAGCGTGCTGGGCGCGGATGACAAGGCCGGTATTGCGGAAATCATGACGCTGGCGGCGCGGCTCATGGCCCCGGACGCGCCGGAGCATTGCACGGTGTGCATTGGCTTCACGCCGGACGAGGAAATCGGGCGCGGGGCTGACCTGTTCGACATTCCCGGCTTTGGCGCGGACTACGCCTACACGGTAGACGGCGGCGCGCTGGGCGAGCTGGAGTATGAGAATTTCAACGGAGCGTCCTGCAAGGTGACGGTGCATGGCGTGAACATTCATCCCGGCTCTGCCAAGAACCAGATGAAGAACGCCTGCCTGATGGCCATGGAGTGGAACAGTCTGCTTCCCGCCTGGGAGACCCCTGCCCACACGGAGGGCTATGAAGGCTTCTACCACCTGATGCGCATGGAGGGCGACGAGGAGCTGGCGACCCTGCTGTACATCATCCGCGACCACAGCAGCGAGGTGTACGAGCAGCGCAAGGAGACCTGCCGCCGCATCACCGCGTACCTGAACCAGAAGTACGGCGAGGGCACCGTGGAGGTTGAGGTGAAGGACAGCTACCGCAACATGCGGCAGGTGCTGGAGCCGCACATGGACATTGTGGACAAGGCGAAGGCAGCCTTTGAGCAGTGCGGCATTGCGCCGATGGTGCAGCCGATTCGCGGCGGCACGGACGGTGCGCGGCTGTCCTACGAGGGCCTTCCCTGTCCGAACCTGTCCACGGGCGGCTACAACTTCCACGGGCGCAAGGAAATTATCTCCGTACAGGCCATGGAAAAAATGGTCGACGTGCTGGAAACCATTGTCCGCCACGCCTGACCCCTCCAAGGGAACGCGCCAGCGGAAAGGGGTCAAGGGGCGATGCCCCTTGTGGGGTGCAGGGGTGAAGCCCCTGCGCAGGTCTGGGCGGCAGCCCAGCGCAACACCTCCAAGCAGCACAAAAGGAAAAGAGAAAGCGTGAGTTTCCAAGCAGACGACGAAGTTCGTCCGCGTTGGAAACGGCCTGTTTCGAAGCCTGCCAAGGTACGCCCCACCCACCCCTCTGTCCCGTGAAACATCATCGACAGACCAAGCCCCGCTCCCAGTTCATTCCACTGGCAGCGGGACTTCTTGTGCATGGAGGATGTGCGAAAAGAACAAGCGATGAGGAACCTGCCGTTTCCGGCGCGGACGAACTGCGTCGTCTGCTTGGAAACTCGCGTTTTTCTCTTTTTCTTTTGATTGATTTGAACATGTTGCGCTGGGCTGCCGCCCAGACCTGCGCAGGGGCCTTGCCCCTGC
>JBJEUL010000040.1:0-1599 GCA_051883835.1 Aristaeellaceae bacterium | reverse complement strand
ACCAGTTCCAGGAGATCAGGTCGGGCCAGTCGCCGCCGGAGATGTTCAGGTTGATGACGTTGTCATAGCTGTCGGTGGAGTTGACGGTGATGAACTCGAATTTCACGTTCAGGCGGGATTCCAGTTCCTTCACCCACAGTGCATCATACCAGTGATCCAGCTCGGGGACATCCCAGGACTGATGCAGCCAGGTGATGGTGGTGGGCTCCTCAGCCGTTGCGATGGGGGTGATGAGCGTGCAAAGCATAGCCACGCACATCAGCAGTGATACGATACGGGTCTTCATGGTTCGTCCTCCTTCATATTGATCTGCTCAGCGAGCGCAATCCGTCGCTGATACATTTGATGGGAAACGTCATCCCTTGACAGCACCAATCATCACGCCCTTGGTGAAGTAACGCTGGATAAAGGGATATACGCACAGGATGGGCACCGTGGACACCACGATCACCACATACTTGAGCAGCAGGGCGTTGAGCTCTGTCTGCAAATCCTGACCACCGGTGACTTCCACGGCCTCGTTCTGAATCAGCAGTGCGCGCAGCACCATCTGCAGGGGCATCAGCTCCTGCTTGCGGATGTAAAGCAGTGCGCTGGTCCAGGAATTCCAGTGGCCCACAGCGTAGAACAGCGCAACCGTGGCAATGGAAGGGACAATCAGCGGCACGCACACCGTGAACAGGGTACGCAGCGGGCCTGCGCCGTCGATGCAGGCAGATTCCTGCAATGAGTCGGGTATGCCGTAGAAGGCTGTGCGCAGGATGATGCAGTTATAGGTGCTGATCAGTCCGGGGAATATCATAGCCCAAATCGAGTCATACAGGCCGATGCCCTTCACCACCAGGTAGGTGGGAATCATGCCGCCGGAGAAGTACATGGTGAAAACCGCCAGACCGGTAATCAGCTTGTGCCACATCATGTCCTTGCAGGACAGCACATACGCGAAGAGAATGGACGCCATCATGTTCATGGACGTGCCCACCACCACCACGAAAAGGGTCACGCCATAGGCGTTCCACAGCGGGCTGTAGTTCAGCACGGTCTTGTAGCCGCCCAGGGAAAAGTCCAGGGGCAGCAGCAGCATGCCCGTGTGGCGCATCAGCTGCGCCGGGTCGGAAAAGGAGCAGCAAAGCACGTACCACAGCGGATACACCATGATGATGCACAGGAGGAACAGGAAAACGTAGTTGCCCGCGTCAAAGATACGGCTGGCCAGGGAGGGCTTACCATAGGTCCATTGCTTGGCTTCTTCATTGCGGCTCATCACTTTTTCCTCCCTTACCACAGCGAAATGTCGGAAACCTTGCGGGCAATACCATTAAAGATCACCAGCAGAATAATGTTCACCACGTTGTTGAACAAATCCACTGCCGCGGAATAGCTGTAATTGCCGTTCAGCATGCCGTAACGGTAAACGAAGGAGCTGAACACATCGGCAGTTTCCAGTACCGCATCGTTGTACAGCAGGATGATTTTCTCATAGCCCACGGTCATCATGCTGCCCAGCTTCATCAGGAGCAGCAGCACGATGGTCGGCAGGATGCCGGGCAGGGTCACATGCCAGATGCGCTGGAAGCGGTTGCAGCCGTCGATGGCCGC
>JBJEUL010000039.1:0-1615 GCA_051883835.1 Aristaeellaceae bacterium | reverse complement strand
CGCTCTTCTCCAACCCCACCTATGGCCTGTTCAACAGGATCGCCGGGCTGTGGGGCGGCGGCGGTGTGGACTACATGGCCAAGGAGGAATGCTTCCGCACGATGTACGTCCTCTCCGGCGTGTGGCAGAACATGGGCTTCAATTCCGTGATCTATATTGCCGCGCTCAGCGCCATTGATCCGCAGCTCTACGAGGCGGCGGCCATCGACGGCGCCAGCAGGCTGAAGAAAATCATTCATATTTCGCTCCCCTGCATCCTGCCCACCATCATCATCCTGTTCATCATGCGCATCGGCAGCCTGATGAACGTGGGCTTTGAAAAGGTGCTGCTGATGCAGAACAACGTGAACATGGGCAAAAGCGACGTGATCTCCACCTTCATCTACCGCAACGGTATCCAGAAGGGGCAGTTCAGCTACAGCGCGGCCGTGGGCATCTTCAACTCCCTGATCAACCTGATCCTGCTGGTCAGCGCCAACACGATCACCCGAAAGCTGGGCGACAACAGTCTTTGGTAAGGAGCGACGAACATGACTGCACATACCATCAAACATCGGATTCGTCAAAGCCCGGGGGATCGCGTGTTTGACGTGACGGTCAATGTGATCGGTATCCTGGTCATGCTGATCGTGCTGCTTCCGCTGATCTTCGTGGTGGCGGCGTCCTTCTCCGACCCCGACCTGGTGCTGCGGGGCAAGGTGCTGCTGTGGCCCAAGGGCTTCACCCTGCAGGCCTACACCATGGTCTTTGAAAACCAGGACATCTGGCGCGGCTACCGCAACACCATCCTCTATACGCTGCTTGGCACCACCATCAATATCCTGATGACCATCATGGCCGCCTATCCCCTCTCCCGCAGGGAGATGCAGGGCCGCCGGTTCTTCACGCTCCTGGTGCTCTTCACCATGTACTTCAACGGCGGCCTGATCCCCACCTATCTGCTGGTGCGCGACCTGGGCATGTACAACACCATCTGGGCGGTGCTGATTCCCTCGGCCATCTCCACCTACAACCTGATCGTGGCCAAGTCCTTCTTTGAGCAGAGCATCCCCCAGGAGCTGTACGAGTCCGCCAAGCTGGACGGCAGCTCCAGCGTGCATACGCTGTTCACCATCGTGCTGCCCCTGTCCAAGGCCATCATCGCCGTGCTGATCCTCTACTACGGCGTGGCCCACTGGAACGCCTACTTCAACGCCCTGATCTACCTGCGGGATGAAAGCCTGCACCCGCTGCAGATTGTGCTGCGCAACATCCTCCTGCTGGGGCAGACGGAGCAGATGGGCTCCAACGACGTGGGCATGGGCGAGAAGATCAAGATGGTGGAGGCCATCAAGTACTCGGTCATCGTGGTCTCCAGCGTCCCGGTGCTGCTGCTCTACCCCCTGGCCCAGCGCTACTTTGTCAGCGGCGTCATGATCGGCGCTGTGAAAGGATGAGTCAAGCCATGAACAAGCCCAACATCATCATCGTCATGACGGATCAGCAGCGGCAGGATCTGCGCAAGAGCCGCGGCTATGCCCTGGACACCATGCCCTTCCTGGACAGCTGGGCGGCCCAGGGCGTGGACTTCGGCCGCGCCTACACCCCCAACCCCACCTGCATGCCCGCCCGCGTC
>JBJEUL010000038.1:0-29731 GCA_051883835.1 Aristaeellaceae bacterium | reverse complement strand
GGGGCAATGCCCCTCTGGCGGGGTGCAGGGGCAGAGCCCCTGCCTCGTCCCCCGCTCTGCTGTTATACGGACTGCTCAATTCCATGTCGGTGGCGCAGAGCCGGGCATCCTCGGCGCACATGGCGTTGAGCATCACCAGGCACATGGATTCCGAAAGGCGGATACTGTCCTGGGCCCGGCTCATTTTCCGCTGGAGAGATGAGCCATGGTCGGGGGATTGAAGGTGCCTCCCATCACGACCATGCGTGTGGCCGACATCGTTGCCTTCCTCCTTTTGGCAGGACGCCCTGAGCACAGAATAGGAAACCCATTCGACACAGCCCGCTGGAAATCCTGCTCGGTATGGATGACGTTGACAAATCCTCCATTGTTTTGCATAATAAGGATAAACAGATAGAACCAAGCGTGCAGCACAAAGCATGAACACAGAGGAGGGGCCAGCATGAGCCAATGGGAAGAACGTTATGACGTCAGGACAGCCGCCGCATGGATTCTGGGCCATGCACGGCATACGGGCGTGCCGGTTCTTCCCGCGTCCCTGCAGGAGAAAACAGCGGATGCATGCACGGAGGACGAGCTTGTGCAGCTTGTCGCCCTGGGCAGCGCAGCTGACTTGAAGCTGTACCCGTTCAAAGCCGATACACAGCAGCTGGCACGGATACGGCGAACCCTCGGCTTTCTGCACTCGCTGACGTTCACCTCCATGCTGGATGTGGGCAGCGGCCGGGGCGTGTTCCTGATTCCGTTCATGAAGGCTTTTCCATGGGTGCAGGTGACCAGCCTTGACCTGCTGGACAAGCGCGTGACTTTCCTGCAGGAGCTGGCGGACGGCGGCTTTCCCCAGCTCCATGTCCGTAAGCAGGACATTTGCACCCAGCCCTTCCCCGATGACAGCTTCGATGTGGTCTGCCTGCTGGAGGTGCTGGAGCACATCCCTGCCGTGGAGCAGGCCATTACAGCGGCCGTGCGGATGGCCCGGCAGTATGTGGTGGTGACGGTACCCTCCAAGCCGGACGATAACCCGGAGCATATCCACCTGCTCACCAAGGACAAACTGACTCGGATGTTTGGCGCGGCAGGCTGTACCCGGCTGCACTTCGATGATGTGGAGGGGCATCTGTTCCTGGTGGCGACCATCGGCGGATGAAGTCCCGGCATCGAAAGGAGCATAACCATGGAACACTATCCCATGAGAAAATATCCCCGGACACCCCATGTGGAAGGCTCCCGGCTCCAGCCGGGGGACGAGGATTTGGCCCAGATTCCCTTTGATGCCATCAAGGGTCGCCATCTGGTGATTGAGGAAAAATGCGATGGAGCCAATTCCGCCATTTCCTTTGATGCGGACGGCAGCCTGCTGCTGCAAAGCCGCGGACACTACCTGACCGGCGGCTATCGTGAGCGGCATTATAACCTGATGAAGCAGTGGGCCATGGCGCAGTCCGCCCCGCTCTATGACCTGCTGGGCACACGCTATATCCTGTACGGCGAATGGCTCTATGCCAAGCATACGGTGTTCTACGATACCCTGCCGCACTACTTCCTGGAATTTGATGTCTACGACCGGGAAAAGGGCATTTTTCTGGATACACCCACCCGCCATGCCATGCTCAGCGGCTCGCCCATTGTTTCGGTGCCGGTGCTGGGCAGCGGCTGCTATCGCAAGAAGGAAGACATGCTCCGGCTGCTGGGTACATCCTGCTTCGTCAGCGGGGAGCAGCGGCAGCACCTCTGGGATGCCGCGGTGAAGCTGGGCCTTGACCCGGAAAAGACCTGTCAGGAGACCGAGCTGTCCGGCATGATGGAGGGCCTTTACATCAAGGTGGAGGAAAACGGCCAGGTCGTTGACCGCATGAAGTTCGTTCGCGCCGCCTTCCTGCAATGCGTGGATTTCTCCGAGCAGCACTGGATTGACAAACCCATCATCCCCAACCAGCTTAGCGTATCCGTGGAAAGCCTGATGGCGTGACCGTTATCGGGCGCACAGGGAGGTGAAAGCCATGGATTTCCTCACGCAGCTGCAAGGCTGCATGCCCGATACCCCGAAGCAGCCCATTCCCTGGACGCAGCTGGATGCGCTGCTCACGTCCGTGGGCTTTGCGGATTTGAAGGCCGTCCAGCAGAACCCTGCCTTTCATGGCGAGGGCGACGTGTACACCCATACGCAGCTGGTCTGTCAGAATCTGATTCACCAGTCCGCATTCCATACGCTTGCGCCGCTGGCCCGGACGGAGCTGTTCCTCGCGGCCTTGCTGCATGATATCGGCAAGCTGCACACCACCCGCATGGAGGAGGGACGGTGGGTCGCCCCGCAGCATGCGCCCACAGGCAGTCAGGTGGCGCGTGCGTTTCTCTGGCAGGAATGCGGCCTTTGCGGCACAGCGGAGCGCATCGACCTGCGCGAGACCGTCTGTGCGCTGATTCGCTACCATATGCTGCCGGGACACCTGCTGGACGCTTCCAGCCCTGAGCGCAAGGTGCGTCAGGTGGCCGCGGTGGGGGAGCTGGCCAGCGGCTTTTCATGGCAGCTGCTCTGCATGCTGGCGGAAGCCGATATGCGGGGCAGAATCGCGGAGGACCAGCCCGAATGCCTGGAGAAGGTGGCCCTGAGCCGGATGCTGGCCGAGGAAACCGGCTGTCTGTACGGCCCTTATCCCTTCCAGGATGCCTATACCCGGCACGCTTACCTGTCCGGGCGGAGGGTGCAGCCGGAGCAGTCGCTCTACGATGATTCATGGGGGGAGGTCATTGTGCTCTGCGGCCTGCCCGGGACGGGGAAGGATACATGGTGCCACAAGCATCACCCGGACTTGCCCATGGTGTCGCTGGATGCGCTGCGCGATGTGCTGGAGGTGAAGCCAACGGACAATCAGGGCCGTGTGATTCAGGCTGCGCAGCAGCAGGCCCGGGAATATCTGCGCCGGAAGCAGCCCTTCCTCTGGAACGCCACCAACCTGACCCGGGAAACCCGTCAGAAGCTGATTACCCTGTGCGAGCAGTACGGTGCCCGGGTGCGCATCGTCTATCTGGAAACCGCATGGTCAACCCGTTTGGAGCGCAATGCCAACCGTCCGTCCGCTGTGCCCGAAGACGCTGTGGAGCGGATGCTGCACAAAACCGTGCTGCCCACGCCCGATGAAGCGCAGACGGTGACATGGGTCTGCACATGAAGCAGGCAGCGGCACCGCGCCGTGTCCATGCCGTCTGTCCGCAGGCGAACTGTCTGACCATGGAGGTCGTTATGTCCAAAGGAAAGCACAGAAGGAATTAGCGAATAGGTCGGCTCCTGGAAGGAAAAGAAGGAAGCCAGACGGTGCGGGCTTTCCTGTTCAGCCGGGCGGCATCAGCACTGCTGCGTGAAACGGCTCCGGGATGGTTCTGGACGGCGGTGGCTGCATTGATTGTGCTGCTGATGCTGCCCTCGATGCTCTATCTTGCATGGGTCGATTGGTTCATGCGGGTATCAGGGTGGATGGTGCTGGTCCTGCTGGCGGGGCTGTGCTGTTCGCTGGTAGCAGGCGTGGGGCTGGTCAATCTGGTCATGCCGCTGCTGCGCAGGGTGGTGCGGTGGCAAACGGGGGTGGATGTCCCCCATGGCTCTGGGGTACAGGGTCACGCCCCTCATGCTGCTGCTGGGGCTTGCGGGTGCTGTGCTGTGCTGCAGCGTGATGCAGCATGGACTGCTGGCTGAAGCGGATATTTGTTCCGTATTTGTTCACACTGAGGTCATGAACCTGTGATAGGATACAGTGCGCTGAAAGAATCACCTTGCACAAGACTGTGCAATATGATACCATAGGGTCAGCGAGCATCGTGATTGTAAGGAGGCAATGCCATGTTTTTCTGGGACTGGACCTACATCCTGATTATTCCCGGCCTGATTCTGGGCCTGTGGGCGCAGGCAAGAGTGCAGGGGACATACGCGAAGTACAGCCGGGTCGCCACGCGGCTGGGCCGTCCTGCCTGCGAGGTGGTGGCTGACCTGCTGCAGCGCAACGGCAATGGACAGGTGCGCATTGGCCGGGTCAACGGCCAGCTGACCGACCACTATGACCCCTCCCGGGAGCTGCTGAATCTGTCCGCAGGTGTGTATGGCTCCAGCAGCGTGGCCGCGCTGGGCGTTGCTGCCCATGAAGCGGGCCATGCCATGCAGAAGAAGGACGGCTACGCGCCGCTGAAGCTGCGCACGGCGGCTGTGCCGGTGGTGAATATCGGCTCCTCGCTGGCGACCCCCATTTTCATTGCGGGGCTGATTTTCGCATGGAAGCCGCTGGTGAATGTGGGCATTGTGCTGTTCAGCCTGTCGGTGCTTTTCGCGCTGCTGACGCTGCCGGTAGAGTTTGATGCCAGCCGGCGTGCTGTGCAGATGCTGACCAGTGGCGGCTACATCAATGGCGAGGAAGAAGCCGGTGTGCGCAAGGTTCTCAACGCCGCTGCACTAACCTACGTCGCCTCCGCTGTGATGAGCCTGCTGTCCCTGCTGCGTCTGCTGCTGATTGCCCGCGACCGCGACTAACCCCAAAGGACCGCGCCAGCGTCGAAGGGGTCAAGGGGCGATGCCCCTTGTTCGGTAGCAGGGGTGAAACCCCTGCGCAGGTCTGGGCGGCAGCCCAGCGCAACACCTTCAATCACTAACAAGGAAAGAGAAAAGCGTGAGTTTCCAAGCAGACGACGAAGTTCGTCCGCGTCGGAAACGGCAGGTTCCTTGGACTGCACAAGGAACAACCTCGCCGCACTCGCCCCCTGCCCAGGAAGGGAAAGGCCTTCCGCTTGACACCCCACAACCGTCTGACCAGTATCGGTCAGGCGGTTTTTGTCTATCCCCATGCGCAGGCGTGCAGAACACCCATTCATCCGGCACATTGACACCCGCCCGCCCGCTGATTATAATGAAAGCAACCTATCACGCGAAGGGAGGTTCCCGTGTGGCGAAAATCGACTGGGGCGAAAATCTGGAGCTGAAAATCGCCAAGCTCCCCGAAAGCCCCGGCT
The DNA here is from genome assembly GCA_051883835.1 of Aristaeellaceae bacterium. Classification (GTDB taxonomy): domain Bacteria; phylum Bacillota; class Clostridia; order Christensenellales; family Aristaeellaceae; genus UBA11524. Next base: position 24,739 of record JBJEUL010000038.1, on the reverse strand, counting down.
GCTATCTCATGAAGGATGCACAGGGCGTCATCATCTATGTGGGCAAGGCCGTCAACCTGAAAAACCGCGTCCGCTCCTACTTCCGCGATACCGCCCATACCCCCAAGGTCGCCGCCATGATCAGCCACATAGCGGATTTCGACATCCTCCTGTGCGACAGCAACCTGGAGGCCCTGTGCCTGGAGTGCAACCTCATCAAGCTGCACAGACCCTACTACAACATCCTCCTCAAGGATGACAAGCACTACCCCTACCTGCGCGTTGACCTCAAGGAGCCCTTCCCCCGCCTGACCCTCGCCCGGCGCATGGAGAAGGACGGCGCGAAATACTTCGGCCCCTACATCGGCGCAACGGCAGTCAAGCAGGTTATCGGCGCGGTGCGGGACGTGTTCCCCCTGCGCACCTGCAAGAAGGCCCTGCCCCTCAAATCCCCCTGCCGACCCTGCGTGAATTATGAAATTGGCAAGTGCATGGCTCCCTGTGCAGGCAAATGCACCGAGGAAGCCTACTGGGACATGCTCGACGGCGTGCTGGCCTTCCTCGGCGGCGATTACGCAAAGGTGGTCGCCAACCTCCGGCAGGATATGACCGCCGCCGCTGAACGCATGCAGTATGAGCAGGCGGCCGTCATCCGCGACAAAATCAGGGGCGTGGAAGGATTGATGGAGCGTCAAATCGCCATTCAAACGGCGGCGGCAGAACAGGATATCCTCGCCATTGCGCAGGATGGACTGGATGCCATGGTGCAGATGGTGTACGTCCGGGGCGGCAGAATGATTGGCGGGGACAGCTTCCCCCTGCCCCGGGAGGGCAGCGAGGAACCCGGCGAAGTGCTGGCCTCCTTCCTGACCCAGTACTACGAGGACGCGAACCTGATTCCCCGCAACGTGCTGGTGCAGGCTCTGCCTGAGGGCGCGCAGGAGCAGCTGGAGCAGTGGCTGCGCCAGCAGCGGGGCGGTGCCGTCACCCTGACCACCCCCAAGCGCGGCGAAAAGCACGACCTGGTGCTCCTGGCCGCCAAGAACGCCGCCGATGCGCTGGACAAGCGCAACGCCCGCGCCGCCATTCAGGAGGAACGCACCACCGGTGCCGCCGCAGCTCTGGGCCGCGTGCTGGGCCTGCCGCAGGCTCCCCGGCGCATTGAGGGCTATGACATCTCCAACACGCAAGGCGTGCTGAGCGTGGCCAGCATGGTCGTGTTCATTGACGGCAAGCCCGCCAAGAAGGAATACCGGCATTTCCGCATCAAAACGGTGGAGGGAGCCAACGACTTTGCCTCCCTCAATGAGGTGCTGGGGCGGCGATTTGCCCATGGCTTGCAGGAGAAGGCCGAGCGGGAGGCGGCAGGCCTGTCGCCCATCGGCGGGAAGTTCAGCGATTTGCCCGATTTGGTGCTGATTGACGGCGGCCCGCAGCAATTGCGCTTTGCCCGGCAGGCCCTGCTGGATATGGGTGCGGAGGTGGCCATGTTCGGCCTGGCGAAAAAGCAGGAGGAAATCTTCCTGCCTGACCGGGATGAGCCGATTTGTCTGGATCATCACACGCCGGAGCTGCACCTGATTCAGCGGGTGCGCGATGAGGCACACCGCTTCGGCATCACCCATCACCGGGCCCTGCGGGGCAAGGCCAGCATCCACAGCCAGCTGGAGGACATCCCCGGCGTTGGCCCCAAGCGGCGCAAGGCCTTGCTGAACCGTCTGGGCAGCCTGAAGGCCATCCGCGAAGCCTCCATGGAGGAGCTGCTGGCCGTCCCCGGCATGAGCCGTCCGGCGGCGGAAGCGGTGCTGGCCTGGGCGCGGGATACGGCGAACAGGAAACTCTGATGATACCCCCTGCCCGGGAGGCATCATCAACCCAGCAAAAGGAGGACAGCGCATGCATTACCATGTCTATGACCGCCCCGCCGGGTGTGTCAGCACCGAGAATCCTGCCCGCTTCACCTGGATGCCGCAGGCGGAGAACGAATCGCCCTACCGCGTGGAGGTCTGCCGCGATGGGCGCATGGTGTACTGCTTCGAGGATATCGAGTACAATTTCTTCACCCCCGACTGCGTGATGGAGCCGGGCGCGTATACCTATCGGGTGTTCTCCCGCAAGGGCGAGGTGGTGCCGGAGCAGTCCTTCGCCATCGCGGAGGATGCCGTCCATACGCCCCTCATCAGCCGGGCACACCGCTATGATGCTATCGGCACGCATCCGCGTATCTGGCTGAACGAGCATGACCTGCCCCGGGCGCGTCAGGCCATTGCAGGCCCCCTGCACGGTGAATGGGCGGCCTTCCTGCGCAGCGGCGTGGAGCCGTGGCTGAATGCGCCCGTCAAGCCTGAGCCGCAGCCTTACCCGGGGAATATCCGCGTCATCCCGCTGTGGCGGCAGATGTACATGGACTGTCAGGAGGCCCTCTACGCGGTGAAGCACAGCGCGGTGGCCTACCGGCTCACGGGCGACAGGAAGTATCTGGACAATGCGCGGCAGTGGCTCATGGCCCTTGCCCGGTGGGACGTGAACGGCCCAACTGCCCGTCCCTACAATGATGAAGCCGCCTTCCGCGTCACCACGGCCCTGGCCTGGGGCTATGACTGGCTCTACGATGAGCTGACGCTGCCTGAGCGCGCACAGGTGCATGACGCGCTGCTGGCCCGGGGCCGGGAGCTGTTCCGCTATGTGACGCAGGATATCCGCATCCATGTGAAGCTCCTGGACAGCCACGGCGTGCGCTCCTTGTCCATGACGCTGGTGCCTGCTGCGCTGGCCCTCTTTGGCGAGGAGGAGGAAGCCCGGCAATGGCTGAACTACACCATCGAGTATTTCTTCTGCCTGTTCACGCCCTGGGGCGGGGATGACGGCGGCTGGGCGGAGGGCCCTGCCTATTGGCAGACGGGGATATCCTTCTTCACTGAGGCCATCACGCTGCTCAGGAAGGCCACCGGCGTGGATGTGTTTGCCCGGCCCTTCTTCCAGAACACGGGCAATTTCATCCTCAACACCTATTGTCAGGACACGCGCTTCATGGCCTTTGGGGACATGTCCGACCTGGGGGATTATCCCGGCTTGAAAGCGGGATTCACCATGCGCCTGCTCAGCGCGGCCAGCCATCATCCCAACGCGCCGCAGTTTGCCTGGTACTATGAGCAGGCGCGGGAGCGCGGCAAGGGGACGGAGGGCCTGTTCTACAATTACGGCTGGTGGAACTTTGATTTTGACGAGCTGTTCTTCCGCCTGCTGGACGTTTCGCCCGTGGCGGCGCAGGCACCGGCACCCGGCATGCAGGTGACGTGGTTCCGGGACATTGGCTGGGTGACGCTCCACCGGGACATGGCGGAGGAGGACAAGCATCTGGCGTTCTACTTCAAGGCCAGCCCCTACGGCTCGGTCAGCCACAGCCACGGCGACCAAAACGCCTTTGTGCTGCATGCCTTTGGGGAGCCGCTGGCGATTCAGTCTGGGTATTATGTGGGCTTCTGGAGCAGCATGCACCTGAACTGGCGGCGGGAAACCAAGTCCAAGAACGCCATCACGATTGGCGGCGTGGGGCAGTTCGCCCGTTTGCGCAAGACCACCAAGGCGGAAGAGATGAACGGCTCGGCCAAGTCGCAGTATGAGCAGCTCATTGCGGCGCGGGGGTGCATCGAGGCCTGCCAGCAGCGGGACGGGCTTGTGTCCATGCGCGGCGATGCAACGCCTGCCTTTGCCCAAACCGTGCCGGGGCTGCGCAGCTGCAAGCGGCATATCCTGTACGCGGAGGCAGGATTCTTCGTCATCGTGGATGAGGTCACGCTGGACGCGCCGGAGGTGATTGACTTCCGCCTGCACGCGCTCTATCCCTTTGCGCTGGGTGAAAACGCCGCGTATCTGCGTGGGCAGAAGGCCGGCATGACGGTGCTATTCGGCAGCAGCATGACGATGACGCAAAGTGATGTGTTCGAGGGTGTTGACCCTGCGGAATACGAGGGGCTGCCCACGCAGTATCACCTGTGCGCGACCACCCGGGAAGCGGCTTGTGCGCACACGCTGGTGAGCGTGCTGTATCCGTATGCTATGGGCAGGGAGAAGCCGCTTTCCCTGCGGGGGACGTGCATCACGCTGGACGGGCGCGCCTTCCGCCTGACGCGGGAGGGCGAGGGATTCACGCTGCACGAGGAAGCATGATGCTGGGCGGCATGCACATCAATAGCAAACAAGGCCCTGAAACGCTGATGTTTCAGGGCCTTGTGATGCCGTGCAGCAGACGAAAGACAATCCGAACCAACGGGCGGCAGTTCGGACAAGGGAACAGGGGGATCGTTTGCGGTGGCATTCAGGAGAATGCGCATGCGGGGGCCACTGTCGGTGTCGTAGAGGTAGACAGAATTCAGAAAAATGTTCACAAGTCGCTCGGAAAAATGGGGGTCGGTGCGGTCACCGTGGATGAAACGGTTCATCCAATATAAAATGCGCTCGCGAGTGAGAAGCTGGGATTCGGAAAACTCGGCGGCGGCAATGGCTTCGGACAGGCTGCGGGCCTCGGATTCGAGGGACTGGAGAAGGGTCAGGGTGGAGGATGTGTAGATGCCCTCGGCAATGGCATTGTTCACGTTGGTGATTTTGCGCTGAATGGTCGCATGCTCAGAGCGCAAGGAGGAAAGAACGGAGTGCCTCTGCGCGGACTGCTGCTCGGCGAGGATGAGGTCGGCCAAACGGCTGAGGGTGTCGGGGTTGAGGGCGACATCAAGCAGGTAGTTGATAACGGCATGCTCGATGATTTCCTTTCGGATGGACCGCTTGTCGCAGGACCGGCGGTTCTTTTTGTTCATGCAGGCGTAGTAGTAGTGCGTTTCGCCGGTGCGGCTGGTGCCGCTGTCACCGGCCATGGACATGCCGCAGTGGCCGCAGAACAGCTTGCCGGTGAGAAGAAAATTGACCTGACTTTTGCTGTCACGCTTCTGACGCTTGGACAATTGCCGTTGAACCTCCTCCCATTGCTCGTGGGTGATGATGGCTGGCATGCCGCCTTCGTTGCGGATGTCGCCCCAGATGTAGATGCCGGTATAACGCTCGTTGTGCAGAATACGAAGCAGACAATTGTAGGTAAAAGTACGGCCAAGGTGCGTGAGGCCGCGGGCGTTCAACTCGCGTATGATGGCGGTACTGCTCATGCCGGAAAGGTACCATTCATAAATCTGGCGGACAATGGGTGCCTCTGCGGGGTCGATGATGTAATGGCCATCGGGGCTGCGGTCATAGCCGTAGTAAGGGATACCATTGGCGAGGCTTTTCAATGCGTTGTCGTGCAGGCCGCGAGCAACATTTTCGGAGAGGTTGCGGGAGTACCATTCGGCGGTGGCTTCCAGCATGCCCTCCAGAAGGACACCGGCAGAGCCTTCGGGGATGGGCTCCATGGCGTAGAGGACGCGGACACCGTACTGACGCAAGCGGCCCTTGTAGATGGCGGAATCCTCGCGGCTGCGGCCAAAGCGGTCAACCTTCCAGACAATGATGGTGCCGAACGAACAGTTCTTGGCGGCTTCCATCATGGCGTTGAAGGCGATGCGGGCGTCGATGTGGCGGAAGCCGGACTTGGCATGGTCGGCGTACTCATGGACGATGGTGTAGCCCTCCCGCTGGGCATAGGCGCGGATGTCGCGAAGCTGCTGGTCAATGGATACGTCCCTCTGGCCTGCGCTGGAGTAGCGGGCATAGGCCACGGCGCGCTTTTGGATGTCGGGCGGGAGCTGTTTGGACTTGGGCGTGGGGAACACCTCCTGTCACTGGGGCGGATTGCATTTGCTGCAGGGCGTGTAGCCCTTCTGCTTGGCAACGGTGAGCGAAACCTGCAGGGGGCTTTTCATGTTGCTGCAGGATTCTTTCTTGTGATATTTTGTGCCGCCCTTGGTGGGAATCCAGACGAGAGGCTCGGACGAAACGTCATTGGACGGGGCGGAGGAAACGCTGGCGGAGCCTTGGGCAAGGTCGTAGCCGTGGGCAATGCCGAGACGGAAGAGTTCTTCCTGTTCATCCGTCAGGGAAAAGCCGAGGTGCGTCAAATCGGCGGAACGAGCCTGGGCCTGTGCGTCTGGGGAGTAGGAGGCGTAAAACGAAGCGTAGGAACCGGCGGCGAAGGATACGGACAGCAGAAGGGGCAGGAGGATGCAGGAAAGGAGAAGGGCACGACGTTTCATGAGGGAACACCGGCTTTCTAAGGATGAATGCGTTCAGGACAGCGGGTCGAGATGAACGGAAGAACCAAATCTTTCTTCAAAATGGTATTGCATATTAAGCTGTGAAAAGATGAACACATGGGCCAATTGAATCTCGGGATTGCTTTCGTATTGGGCAAAGGTACGACTGAAATGCCATAGAACATAGGCAGTATACAGTTGGTAAGCATGAGGGGAACTTCCTTCTGGTGGAGGTGTGAGCATACTGCTGTCAATATGATCTTCACAGGCTTGTATAGCGGAATCAAAATCAACGCGTTGAGGAAGTTTTTCTGCAACACTTTGCGGAGCATCGGCTAAAAACTCATCCATATGAGGTTCGATTGTGGAAGCGCATTTTTTTGCCAGAGAAATGACGGAATGCTTTAATTCTTTTTGCTTAACTTCAAGGGGGGTGAATTGACCATCGTCTGATGGAAACAATATGCTGATGATCTGCTTTCTTTTATCCAATGGAATAGAAACCCAGATGCATAGAAGAATACCAACTGTGAAAAAGAGAAAGATGATGAAGTTGTCCAAAATAGATACCTCCAATTGCATTGATATCATCGGTCAAATTGATTGATGTCAAACAGCTCGCCAGTCACAACAGACCTGCGATATCTGCCGGTAGCGAGTCTGCGCGCAATGCGTGCATAAAAGAGGTACAGGACGGCCCAGACCGCAAACACCATGAGAAACACCGGGCGAAGGGACTCGCCTTTGACGAGAAACAGACCGGATACCATGACGATGGGGGACAGGAAGGCGGGAACAACGGCTGTGCGAAAGGTGGAGAGGACAAGGGCAACAACGACGATATCAAAGAGAATATTGTCCACATCAAAACAGGCATACCGGGCATTCACGCCGTGGCGGGAGATGGATGCAGCGGAAAGGATTGAGGCCCCGCTGGAGATAACGCCCATGGAAATCTGCGTTTTCCGCTGGGGCAAGGGCGGACAGCGTTTCATTCGGGACACGCGATGGGTCATGGGGGAAACGTTGAGCGGGGGCAGAGAATGGTGGTACAAGGTACCGGAGGGGAGTTGGAAGCGGAGGAAAAAGTGCGTCAGCGGCTACACGGGGCAGACGTGCTACATGGGGCAAAGCAGCACGCCGGTGAGGCTGGACAGGGATGCCTTTGACCAGGTGGTGGAGGGCACGCGCTGGAAGGAATGCCTGGACAACCTGCCGTGGACAAACGTATCAAGCTACGCGGACAATATTTCCCTGATGGATAGGGTCAGCCGAAATCCGTGCGTGGAGTACCTGCTGCGCCTGGGGGACGAAGGTCTTGCGCGGCTGGTGGTGGACGGCATGGCCGGAATGCTGCTCAACAAGCGGGGAAAAACGGCACGACAGGTGCTGCGCCTGACCACGGACGAGTGGGGCTGGGTCAAGGGAAACAGGGTGACGGTAACGCCGGAGCTGCTGGAAATCATCCAGAAAAACAGGGCGCGGGGCTATGGATTGGGCATGGAGATGTGCAGGAGGGTGGCGGATAACCGGGACCTCTACGCCGTGGAGCAGCTGCGGGAGCATCACCCGGGCATACCGCTCAAGGCCGCGCTGAAATACGCCTACCGCCAGCATGCACGGCTGGGGGATTATCTGGACTATCTGCGGCAATGCAGTGTACTGGGGGCTGACCTGACGGCGCGGCAGGTGCTGTGGCCAACCAACCTGCACGAGATACCATATCAATGGAGGAAAAGACATGGCTAACATGAAAACGATGGGTCAGGACGAACGGGCGAAGCTTGCAAGGGCTTATATGAACGGCGGCATGCCGCCCTATCAGGCGGCGAGGCAGATGGGATTCATGCGCGTCGCCATCATGAACGAGGCCATCCGGGCCATGGAGGGCCGGGAGGCTGAGGCGGAGAAGGAGAAGCACGGGGAGACGGTGGAGGACATAGCCAAGGAGATTGAAATGGAGGCCACGGAAGTGGAGCAAGCGGGCGAGCGTTCGCTGGAAAAGGCAGCGGAGCCGGTTTATCCCTTCCTGAAGCCGGACGAAAAGCGCAGCGGTATTGAATTTAGCGTATCCAACGGGCGGTATTGGCTGCACGCAATCGGAGAGAACGGAAAGGTTGTGGCCATTAACAGCGAGAGCCGAAAGGCCTACCTGACCGTTGCGCTGGAGGATGCGGAAGGGCTGGCGGAGCTGCTGGGCATGTATGTGCGGGTGGCGCGGATGAAGGAAGAAGGGGCGAGCAAGGCATGATGAAGCAATATGTGCGATTCCGGGCTGAAGGGACGGGCGAGGACGCGCGCCCTGTGGTGGTGGAGGGCTTGTGCGATGCGCGGCGTGACCCCATGGCGGTTGCGATGGGTCGCTCGGTGCTGCTGCGGCGGTGCAGAAGGGTGAAGCTCACGGTGGAGCAGGCGTTCCGGGTGGCATGCTCCGGGGACAGGGAGCGGCGCAGGGCGGATATCCGCAGGCAGGGCCGCGAGGACGAGGCGTGGCGCGCGATGCGCAAGCGCATGGCACAGGAGCTGGATGAGGAAATGACCATGCGGGAGATGGCGAAAATTGTGAGGAGGAAGGCATGATGGACATGGCAAAGGTGGACGGCCTGATGGCGAAGAGCCGCTATGAAAAGCGGCGGATGGGCGAAAAAACGTTCGTGGTGCTGTGCCGTCTGCCGAGCGGCTTTGAAGTGACGGAAGCATGCGCGTGCGTAAATCCGGCGGACTTTGACGAAGTGCTGGCCGAGGAAATCTGCGTGCGGAAAATTCGGGAGAAGCTGAGCGGGTACGAGGCTTACGCACAGAGCGTGCAGCGCGACGCGTACAGCAGGGGAGAGAAGGCTGACAAGGGTGCGCGTCTTGTGATGCACGGTGTAACGTGGGCAACGGCCATGGTGGCGGCCCTGACGAATGCGCGGGCGCGGGTCAGAATCCCGGGCTGGGCTGACGGTATGTGTGTCAGGGGCGGCATCAAGCAGGAGCGCGGAAAGCTGCTGATGATGCACACGCAGGGCGAGGAATACACCTGGATGCCCACGGAGAAGGAAATGCGATGCGACAGCTGGGATGTGTGGGAGGTGAGTGTGTGAAGCTGGGGAAAATCGGGAGCATCTGCCGGAAGGAAAAGAAGCTCAGGGTGCTGACGGCGGATGGCGAGATGGGCAATCTGGTGATGCAGTGGGTCGGGACGGACAGGGCCCTGTATGCTGTCAAGGGCGTGACGCTGAAAGCACGGATGCTGATATCTGTCTGGGACATGGAAGCGAAGGAAGCGAGCATGGACGTGGCAGAGGGCAGCTATGAGGACATGGTGCGACGGGGATTACTGGGCGCGGAGGACGCACAGACGCTCAGGACGGTGCCTGAGTTGGTGGACGAGGAGGGAAGGCCGAATATCGCGCTGGGCGAGGTGAATGGCTATGTGGCCATGGCGGCGTGGAAGGACGGCATCGTCTATCTGCCGGTGGGTTATCTGGAACCGTGCGGGGGGAGGAGTTGCAGCATGAAATACATCCTCATGCCGGGGAATGGCATCTGGATTGCGGCATATGAAAGGGGCGCACTGGTGGCCATGCTTAGGGCGGAAGAGCCGATGACATCCATAGCCTTGCAAAAGACGGTGCAGGCTATGGCACAGCGGGAGTTGGTGGAGGGATGACAAAAAGGCCGGGAATCAAGCTGCCCGGGGTACAGTCACCCTGCGGAAAGGCGTGCCCCAGCAGACGGGTCGGATGCCGGGCGAACTGCCGGGCGTGGCAGGACTTTGAGGCAGAGAAGAAACGGAGCTATGCGCAGCGGCTGGCGCGGCTGGATGAGAGCTACAGGCTGCAAACACCCATCAGGCACATGGAGAGCCTGAGAAAACGGAAGGTATAATGCATACATCGCCAGGGCGGGGGCCCGAAGCACGGAGGCAGGGCAGCCTCCGGCCAGGCTTGTATGCTGTATTAACAAATGGAGCATCGAGCCCCAAAAGGATCTCTGACCAAAAGGGCGAGGGTTTCCAAAGGGCAGCGCAATGCCCTTTGGTGATACGAAAGCGAGGGAGACGCGGGTGGAAAAGCTGGGCTATGCCTACGAGGCACTCTTTGACGTACAGGCCATCACGGAGCTGGAAAGGAGCATGGCACCGTGGAGGGCAGAGCGCAGTGACATTCGCGTGGGGAAGCTGGGGTATCGGACAAAGACCACGAAGGCGGGGCCGATGCTGGAGTTCGACATTTATCCCATTTACGGCAGGCAGCAGGACAGGCAGGCGCGAAAGGCACTGGGGCAGGCAACGCCGGAGCGGATGCGGCAGGTGAACCTGTACAACGCTCGTAGGCGCGTGATTCAGCTGGCGAACGCGAACTTTGGCCCCAGGGACATTCACCTGACGCTGACCTATGCGCAGGCACCGGACTACAGCCAGGCGCAGAAGGACGTGCGGAACTTTCTGGCGAGGGTGCGCAGGATACGCCGGAAGGTCGGGCTGCCGGAGCTGAAATACATCTACGCCATCGAGGACAATCAAAACGGCAAAAAGGCGCGCCTTCATGTTCACATGCTCATGAACGGGGGCGTGGCTCGGGAGCAGCTGGAGCAGCTGTGGGCCAAGGGGTACGCCAACGCGGACAGGCTGCAGCCGGATGAGAACGGCCTGGCGGCCATTGCGCGCTACATCATCAAGCAGGGGGAGCGCGAGGGCGGGAGCAGGCGCAAGTGGTGCGCGAGCAAGAACCTGAAAAAGCCGAAGGTGCGGGTGAGCGACACGAAGCTGAGCAACAGCCGGGTGAAGAAGCTGGCACGGCAGCTGCCAATGGAAGCGCAGGAGGTGCTGGGCAAGGTGTATCCGGGGTATGCGTATGTGGCCTGCGAAGTGTATTTTTCCGACAGGATGGACGGGGTATACATCCGGGGGACGATGCGCAGGGTGAGCGGGATGGAGCGTGCGGTGGAGAAAGGACGGGGGAAAAATGGGTGAGAAGCTGACAGGCAGGGACGTGGTATGCCCGTATTTCCACCGAGAGTTCTCGGCGGTGATTGCCTGCGAGGCGTGGTGGAAGGGCGGGACGGTGAGGCTGTGCTTTGGTAAAAGCGAGGAAAAGAAGGCATACATGGCCCAGCGGTGCAAGCGCATGGACGGATACAAAAAGTGTCTGGTGGCCAGTGTGCTGGAAAAAAAGTATGGCCAATAGGATGCAGGTCATGGGATACGGACAAGTGAAAAGGACAGTGCAGGGGAGAGAGAACCTCAGCCAGCCTCGCTGCGCTCGGCCACCTTCCCCAAAGGGGAAGGCTTTCGGTGTGGGGTGGTATCCACACACCGCTTTTTTTGTGCAAAAATCATGGTGAGAGCGGGGAGAAAAAAGGGGGGGACAGGATATGGCAGCTGACTGGGGAAAAATCGAATCCGATTATATGGCCAATCGGCTGACCTATCGCGAAATCGCTGAAAAATACGGCGTTTCGCTGTCCTCGGTGGCCAGGCACGGGCGCAAAAACGGCTGGCCGGAAAAACGAGAACATTTTGCGAACAAGGTGAACGCACGCGCACGGGGAAAGGCGGAGTACAAGAAGGCAGCGCGGAGGGCGGAAACGCTTATGCGCCTGGATGAGCTGGCGGAGCGGATGCTGCTGGAGCTGGAAGTGGCGATGGATGACGAGGAGCAGCTCTACCGGCATGTGCTCTACGTCGCCAAGGGCCAGCAGGGGGAGCGGGTGCTGGACAAGCTGGACACCAGAGCCACCAAGGACATGGTGGAAACGCTGCGGACGCTGCTGGAGGTCATCCGGGATGTGAAGGAGAGCCCGGGCAGGTTGGACGCGGAGCGGCTGAAGCTGCAAAAGGAGCGGCTGCGGCTGGACAGGGAACGGGTTGCTGTGGGCATGGCGGCAGAGGACGAAACGGGTGTGGCGATGCTGGCCAGCGTCGTGGAAGAAGCGGAGGGCGACCGGGAGATGGTGCTGGGGGGGATGCCGCCGGCGGGAGCGGAGGTGCTGACGGCGGGGAAGGAAACGCACGCGCTTGCGGGAGAGGGCATGCGGGATGCGGCAGAGGAAACGCGTCATGGCAGAAAGGGCTGACAAGCGGGGCAAGGCGCGGAGCCGGGTGGTATGGGAGCCGCAGCCACGGCAGCGGGCCTTCATGGAGCGGCCAGAGGACGAGGCTCTTTTCGGCGGGGCGGCAGGGGGCGGCAAGTCCGACGCGCTGGTGATGGAGGCTCTGCGGCAGGTGCATATACCGCACTACAGGGGGCTGATACTCCGCAAGACCTTTCCGCAGCTCTCGGAGCTGGTGGACAAGAGCATGTACTACTACCGCAGGGCCTTTCCCGGGGCGCGCTACAATGCGACGGAGCATGCCTGGAACTTCCCCAGCGGGGCGAAAATCTACTTTGGCTCCATGCACCGCACGGCGGACAGAATCAACTACCAGGGCAAGCAGTATGACTACATCGCCTTTGACGAGGCCACGCACTTCACATGGGACGAGTACAGCTATCTGCACTCGCGCAACCGCCCAAGTGGGCCGGGGACACGGTGCTACATACGCGCTGCGACCAACCCGGGCGGGGTGGGGCATGCGTGGTGCAAGAAGCGGTTCATCACCCCTGCGCCGCCAATGACGAGAATGCGGGAATGGGTCTGGGCGGCAAAGCCGGACGGGGAAAGGCTCTGGATGAGCCAGACGCGAATTTTCGTGCCATCGCTGGTGTGGGACAATCAGGCTCTTTTGCGCAACGACCCGCAGTATCTGGCGAGGCTGGCGGCCTTGCCGGAGCGGGAGCGGCGGCAGCTGCTGGAGAGCGACTGGGACGGATTCTCGGGGCAGGTTTTCGAGGAGTGGCGCAATGACCCGGGGCGGTATCAGGACCAGAGGTGGACGCATGTTATCGCACCCTTTGCCATACCGCGCTCGTGGCGGGTATACAGGGGGCTGGACTGGGGATACACGCGGCCATTTTCGGTTGGGTGGTATGCGGTGGACGAGGACGGGCGGATGTACCGTATCCGGGAGTACTACGGGACAAGCGGCAGCCCGGACTCGGGGCTGCGGATGCCACCGGCGGCGGTAGCGCGGGAAATCAAGCGCATAGAAAGCACCGACCCGAACATGAAGGGGCGTTCCATCACGGGGTGGGCAGACCCGGCCATCACCCAGACGCAGACGGAAGCGGAAAACGCGGTGGAGGCCATCATGCGCCGGGAAGGCGTGCGGTGGTACATGGGCGAGCATGACCGCTTTCAGGGCCTGATGCAGTTCCACAACCGTCTTGCCTTTGATGAGGATGGGCAGCCGATGTTTTACGTGTTCAACACATGCAAGCATTTTATCGAGCTGATTCCTGCGCTGTGCTACCAAATTCCAGAAAAAATTCTCCCTGCGCGATGTGGACACCGCCAACACCGAAATGTCCCGCCTGCTTGCGGAAAACAGCAACCTGCGTCAAACTGTGCGCATGCTCTCCGAGCAGCTGCAGGGAACAAGAACGAAGGTATCCCCGCAGCATGTGCAGCAGCTGGCCCGGCGGTACAAGGAGGACAGCGGAACCCGCGTCCCCCTCAAAACCCTCACCGACAACATGCAGACCGCTTTTGATGCCATGGCCAACGCACACGCCACCGGCGAGTATCAGGCGGCCATGGACATGATGGCCTCCATTGCCCAGGACATGCTGGAAAAGAGCAGCTACATGGACAGAGAACGCTACGACCAGTACAGGGACATGCGGACATACTTCCATGGCGGCATTGGCCTGAACGAGAAACAATGGCGGGAGATTGAGCATCAGTACGGGAGCAATCAGGATTTCCGGCAGGCCATTGCAGGCATGGGCATCAAGGTGCTGCCGAGGGGCAGCGCGGCGAATCTGGATGCCAACTGGGGCATGCTCTGCGAGCAGTGGCCGGAATTTTTCAGCCCGGACACCAACGAGGGCGACCAAATCAACGCAGTCATCGAGGCCATGGACGCGACAAAAATGACCTATGTGAACCCCTACGGCAACACGCTGGAGCAGCATGCCGCTGATATGGCCATGGACATGTACGAGACGTACATGCGCATGCCAGAGACGGAAAGCAGGGAAAGCAGGCAGGTGGCCGACCTGAGACGGCAGCTGGGGGATATGCGGGAGAAAATACGAAATCAGGCGCAGCGCAGAAAGGACAATCAGGCATACGCGCAGATGCGGGGACAGGTGGTTCGCCAGCGCAACCAGCTGACAGCCATGCTGACAAGGCCCAAGATCGGCGCGTTCATCCCGGACAGCATGCACCAGGCGGTGACAGACCTGCTCCGTGCCATCGACTTTGAAGGGAAACTGGACGGCAGCGGGAAGCAAAAGCCGCTGTCAGCACAGGCTGTTCAAAATGCAAAGGCGGCTTATATGGCCCTGGCGCAGCCTGACGCAAACGGCGACACAGGGCCGTGCGCATCGTGTGTGAACGGAGACCTGACGGAGGATTTCGACCTGTTGGCCCAGTCGGCAGACGGCAAGCTGGCCAAGGAGCTGACCATGCGGGAAATGGCAGCACTGCGAAACATTGTGGCCGGGTATACGGCAGCGGTGCGCAACTACGACCGGCTGTTCATGCAAGAAAAACGGGAGACGCTGTCCGAGACGAGCGAGGCCATGGCGGCGAGCATGCGCACGCGCCGGGAAAAGAGGAAGCAGGGGAGCTTCGCCAAGCGAGGCGCGGACGCGCTCAGCAAGGGCTTGCTCAAGCCTGTGACGGTGTTTGAGGAATTACGGGATACGCCTCTGTGGACGGTAACAGCCATCAGGGATGCAGCGGTTGAATGGTTCGGACGGGACAGCCTTGCAGGCGCGGCATGGGACAAGTCGCTGCCTTTCGCCACGCGGGTGGCGGCGGCTGAGAAGAACTATGTCATGAAGAAGCAGGGTGACGGGCGCAAGCAGAACACAGGCATTTACTACAACCTGATGCTGACCGCCTACATGGAAAGCGGCTTTGGGGAGGATTTCAAGGCGGTGGTGGATGCGGCGATTCGAACGGGAGCGGGTGAATCCATCACCAGGACATTCAAGGAGAAGCTGCGCGCGGCAGAGGACAGGATTCCGCAGGCGGCGCAGGCACTGATGGCAGGGAACATGGAGGAATACGCCAGGCTGTATCAGGAGCTGATTGCGGGTGACATTGGCCTGCGTGCGGTGACATCCATGATCGATTCGGAGCTGAACGCAATGAAGCCGAAGGAGGAAAGGGAGGCACCGACAAGCGAGGGAATCATTGCGGAGCTTCAGCGGGATGATGTGGCCACTGACCCGGCGAGGACGGCCTACAGCGATGGCTACACGGCGGCAGTGGAGCGCGGCGATGAGGAAGCCATGAAAAAGGCGGTGGAGGGTCTGCGAGAAACGGGCATGGATGACAAGAAGCTGAGGGAAAAGGTGAAAACGACCTATCAGAGCGAGTATTGCTGGGCAATCTGGACGGGCGAACGGGAGACGGCATTGAAGGCATCGGCCATGATGAAGGCATCGGGCGTGATTGGCAACGATGACCTGAGAGCGTGGACAAGTAGCCTGAACGGCTCGTTTGCCAGCGAGGAAATGTACAGGCTGATGAAGGCCGGGGACGGGAAGCAGGCACATGTGATTCACCGGTATCTGGTGGAAACTAATTCCTCGGCGGAAATGGACAAGAAGCTGAAAAGATGGTGCAGTCAGCAGCGCGGGAGCGAGTACGAGGAAAGCATTCGAGCATCGCTTCGGCAGATGGGCTACAGTCCATCGACCATTGACAGCTGGTTCCAGTAAGCGAAAAAGGGCGGCACGGGGGTATCCTGAACCCTGTGCCGCCGGTGTATGATAGGTGATACAGAAGAAGGGGGTATGGACATGGCATGGTGGGACAAGCTGGTGAAGGCATTGGCGGCCATTGGGGGCGCGATTGCCGGGGCATTCGGGGGATTGGACACGATGATGCTGGTACTGGTGGCTTTCATGGTGATTGACTATGTGACGGGCATGCTGGTCGCGTGGATGGGCAAGTCGCGCAAGACGGAGACGGGGCACATGGACAGCAAGGTTGGCTTTGTGGGGCTGTGCAAGAAGTGCCTGATGCTGATTTTTGTGCTGATGGCGGCATTGCTGGACAGGGCGATGGGGACGGATGCGGCGATTTTCAGGAGCATGGTGGTGTGGTTTTACATGGCCAATGAGGGGCTGTCGGTGCTGGAGAACCTGGCATTGGCGGGGGTGCCGTTCCCGAGGAGGGTCAGGCAGGCGTTGGAGCAGATCAGGGATAGGAATGATGATGAGCCGCCCGATGAGGAAAATCAAAAAGAATGAAGAAAAGCCGCTGGACTATAAACCCAGCGGCTTTTCTTCATACAGGCACATCCAGAAGGATGATGCGTCCATCGCGTAGGACGATGGGGTTCGGATGTGGAATGTCTGGTGCCGGAGGCGGGACTCGAACCCGCACGGGGAGCACCCGCTTGATTTTGAGTCAAGTGCGTCTGCCATTCCGCCACTCCGGCAACACGCATGATTATAGCACAGCTTCCGCAGTTTTGCAAGACCTGGATGCAAATTGAACGAGGAACGCGAGGGGCATTGCCCCTCGACCCCACCAGAGGGCCATCGGCCCTCTGGACTCCCATTGTGGGGGCCGTTGCCTGGTTCCTCCGATGCAGGGGTCCCGCCGCGCAACGGGCGCGGCGCGACGCGGTGCCGGAACTGTCGAACCTGCACGTCCCCGTTCCTCTTGCTGCATGTTCTGCGTCGCGGCGCACCCTCTGTGCGCCGTGACCCCTGCAAGAGGACGACCCAAGCACCGGCCCCCCCGAAAGGGTGTCCAGAGGGGCGATGCCCCTCTGGTGGGGTGCAGGGGCAACGCCCCTGCCCGTTCCCCCCCTGCAAAACTTCTGCACAGTACTTGACGGCAGGGGCGTTCTGTGATAGGATTATGTTTGCGAAAAGTAAATACCCCTTATCACGAGTGGCAGAGGGACGGGCCCGATGAAGCCACGACAACCGTCCTCCTTCGGGAGGAAAAGGTGCCAATTCCCACAGCGTGGCACACACCCTTCGATGGGGCAACGCTGACAGATAAGGACAATCCCTCACGATTGCTCCCCGCCTGTGTCCGTGTGCAGACCAGGCGGGTTTACTTTTTCCAGGCGGAAGTTTCCCTTCGACTGAAAGGAGTACCCCTCTATGCGCAAGCTCTTTACCTCCGAATCCGTGACCGAAGGCCATCCCGACAAGCTGTGCGACCAGGTGTCCGATGCGGTGCTGGACGCCATCCTCGCGCAGGACCCCATGGCGCGTGTGGCCTGCGAAACCTGCGCCACCACCGGTATGGTGATGGTCATGGGCGAAATCACCACCACTGCGAAGGTGGACATCGCCTCCATCGCCCGGGAGGTGGTGCTGGATATCGGCTACAACTCCTCCGACATGTGCTTTGACGGCAACTCCTGCAATGTGCTGACCGCCGTGCATGCCCAGAGCCCCGACATCGCCATGGGCGTGGATGCCGCCCTGGAAACCCGCGGCGAGGATGACAACGACACCGGCGCAGGCGACCAGGGCATGATGTTCGGCTTTGCCTGCGATGAAACCCCCGAATTGATGCCCATGCCCATCGCGCTGGCGCACCGTCTGACCCGCCGCCTGACCGAGGTGCGCAAGGACGGCACGCTGCCCTGGCTGCGCCCCGACGGCAAAAGCCAGGTGACGGTGGCCTATGAGGACGGCAAGCCCGTGGCGGTGAATGCGGTGGTCATCTCCACCCAGCATGCCCCCGAGGTGAGCCAGGAGGAAATCCGCGAGGCCATCATGACCCATGTGATTCGCCCGGTCATCCCTGCTGAGCTGCTCTGCGATGACACCCGCTACTACATCAACCCCACGGGACGCTTCGTGCTGGGCGGCCCTGCCGGTGACTGCGGCCTGACAGGCCGGAAAATCATCGTGGATACCTACGGCGGCTATGCCCCCCATGGCGGCGGTGCCTTCTCCGGCAAGGACCCGACCAAGGTCGACCGCTCCGCTGCCTATGCGGCGCGCCATGTGGCCAAGAACATCGTGGCGGCAGGTCTGGCGAAGCAGTGCCAAATCCAGCTGGCCTATGCCATCGGCGTGGCGAACCCCGTGAGCCTGCTCATCGACACCAAGGGCACCGGCGTTGTGGCGGATGACGTGCTGGCCGAGGCTGTGCAGCAGCTGTTCGACCTGCGCCCCGCGGCCATCATCAACCGTCTGGGCCTGCGCCGTCCCCTCTACCGCGCCTCCTGCAACTACGGTCATTTCGGCAAGGCTGGCCTGCCTTGGGAAGCCACCGACTACGTGGAAGCCCTCCGTCAAGCCTGCAACAAGTAACCAAAACGCTCCTGTGGCCTTTGACCACAGGAGCCGTTTTGATTGAAACACATCCGCGTCGCGGCGCACCCTCCGTGCGCCGTGCCCCCTTCATCGGAGGAACCAAGTAACGGCCCCCCCGAAAGGGCGTCCAGATGAGGCGATGCCCCTCTGGTGGGGTGCAGGGGCAACGCCCCTGCCTCACCGCCTGTGATTGCGTACCTGACCGCGCAGCATATCGCCAGCCTGTACCGTAAAGGGCAGCGGCATGCGGATGACTTCCCCGGCAACGCCCAGCGTATCCAGGGTCTCGCCGGTCTTTTCACGCAGGAAGGGAAGGGCTGTGACCGTGCGGATACCTTCGGGGGTCATGACCTCCAGTTCATCCCCGGCAAAGAAACGGTTCTTCAGCAGGATTCGCGCAGCGGCTCCCGGTTGGGCATCCTCCACCACGCGGCCGATATACTCCCGCTCCTGATGGAAGCCCTCCGCGCCGCCGGGTTGCTCCGGCGCACCCAGCGCAAAGCCTGTATCGCTCTCGCGATGGCTGGCACAGCGCAATTCCGCCAGCAGCTGGGGAAGCTCCGCGCGGAATGCTTCCTCCCCACGCGCCAGCAGGTCAAGCCCACGCCGGTAGGCCCCCGTCACCACCGCCACATAGTACTCCGTTTTCATGCGGCCCTCAATCTTCAGGCTCGCAATCCCTGCACGGTGCAACACTGGCAGCAGGGCCATCAGGTTCAAATCCTTCGCGGAAAAAATGTAGGTGCCGTGGGCATCCTCGCTCACCGGGAGATATTCACCGGGCCGCTTCTGTTCCATTACCGCATACTGCCACCGGCAGGGCTGTGCACAGGTGCCCTGATTGCCGCTGCGCCCTGTCAACGCCGCCGACAGCAGGCACCGCCCCGAATAGGCCATGCACGCCGCACCATGCACAAAGGCTTCCAGCTCCATGTCGGGTGCCGCGTCATGCATCGCGCGCATGCGGTCAATGCTCACCTCCCGGGCCAGAATCACCCGCTCACACCCCAACGCCCGATAGTGCCGCACCGCCGCGCTGTTCACCGTGCTGGCCTGCGTGCTGACATGAATGGGCAGCATCGGCACCTGTTCCCGCAGGGTGACAATGGCCCCGATATCGCTGACAATGGCCGCATCCACGCCAATCTCCTGCGCCAGACGCGCCGCATCCACCAACCCCGCCAGCTGGTCGTCAAAGGGCAGGATGTTCATGGTCAGATAGAATTTCTTCCCCGCCGCGTGGGTGCGTGCCACGGCCTGACGCAATTGTTCCTCGTCAAAGTTGCCCGCAAAGGCCCGCAGACCGTATTCCTTCATGCCGCCATACACCGCGTCCGCGCCAAAATGTAGCGCGGCTTCCAGCGCGTCCATGCTCCCGGCAGGGCAGAGCAGCTCCGGCATTCTCGCTTCCGTCATGGTCATTCAATCCCCCGGGATTCATCGTATTTCTGCCACAGCGGCGCGTAAATGGCCACGGCCTGCTCATGCTCCTTGAGCGTCTTGGAGAAGTGCAGCTCGCCGCTCTCCGGATCCTTGGCGCAGAAGTACAGGTAGTTCTCCGCAACATACGTTTCATCCGGGTAGAGCGCGGCGTTGATGGCTTCCTCCGAGGGGCTGCAAATCGGCCCCAGTGGCAGCCCGGTCACCTGATAGGTGTTGTAGGGGCTGGAGGTCGCCAAATCGTTGTTGTCCAGGGCCATTTTCAGCACGCCGGTGACATAGTGGATGGTCACGTCGCTTTGCAGCTTCATGCCCTGCTTCAGACGGTTGTGGAACACAGCGGACACCTTGCGCATGTCCGAGGAACCGGCTTCCTTCTCAATCATGCTGGCCAGGGTCAGCATCTGGTCCATGGTGAAGCCCATTTCGGCGGCCATATCCTGCGCATCGGCGGGGAAGGCACGCTCCGTCTGGGAGAGCAGCTTGCGAATGATGTCCTCGTTGCTGGCGTTGATGTACACCTCGTAGGTATTGGGGGAGAGATATCCCTCCAGCACATACTTGCGCTGGGCCACGTTGGCAGAGGCCAGCACATCGGCAATGTAGTAGTAATCCTGGAAGGCCGTGCCCGTGCGGCACAGGGACAGGAAGCCGTCCTTGTCGGTGATGACACCGTCCTGATAGAGCTTGGCGGCAAAGTCCTCAATCGTCCAGCCGGGAATCAGGGTGATGTTGCGCACAATGGGGTTGCCGTCACCCGTGGTCAGCTGGTCGGCAATCTGCTGCATGGTCATGGTGCGGTTGAGCTGATAGGAGCCGGACTGTATCTTCTGCCCCATGCCCGCGAAGTCGCAGTAATACTTGAACACCGTCTTGCTGCGGATGAGTCCCGCCGCTTCCAGATTGGTGGCAACCCTCGTCAGGCTCTGGCCGCTCTCCACCACAAAGGGCACCGGGGAGGTATCCTGCGCATCGGTGGGGGCCAGAAATTCGCCATACAGGAAGCTCCAGCCGCTGCTGAGCAGTCCCGCCACCACCAGCAGGGTGGTCAGGCCCACCAAAACAGGGCGGATGATTCGCCACAGCCCGCTGTACCAGTAGGGGCCATATTCCCGTTCATCCCGGATGGAGCGGTAGGTGTAGTCGCGCTTGTCTTTCCTCAAGGGGGCGTTCCTCCTTCCGGCAGGGGCATCACTGGACACCGGGCAGCTGCATGTCGATGTCCGCTGCATCCGTGATAATCTTGAAGATATCCGCCAAGGCCTGTTGCAAACGCATCTCCGCCAGCAGGTACTGGGACACATCCGACTGGGCGAACAGCACTGTCGTGATGCCGGAAAACCGCTGCATGTCCGTGCTGTCAGGCTGCTGACCGGCCATGGCGGCCATTTGCAGGGACACCTGCAGCTTGCGGTACTCGCGGATGAGGGCGGCGGTGGTGTCGTCCTGCATGACCACGTCCTTCAGGCGGTGGTAGGTCTGGTATTCCTCGCTGTCCCGGATGGCCTGGGCCAGATGGTGGGCGGCACTGTACTCCATAACATTGTCTCCTGCCTTTCCATGTCTATAACGTCGTATCAGGATGTATTTCATCCCGGGAAAGAAGAAAAGGGCGGCCCTTTCACAAGCGCGCCCTCATGATGGATAGCGAATCACACGTCCAGGATAATCGGGAGGATCATCGGGTTGCGCTTGATCTTCTCGAAAATGTAGCGGTGCAGCTCGTCCTTGATGCGGTTCTTGAGCATGGGCCAGTCCTCACCGGCCAGCGAGCTGGCAGCGAGAATCTGCCGCACTACATCGCGGGTGTTCTCGATGATGTCCTCATTCTCCCGCACATAGATGAAGCCGCGGCTGATGATGTCCGGCCCGGAAACCAGACGGCACTCGTCCCGGTTGATGGCCATCACCACAATGATGAGGCCGTCCTGACTTAGATGCTTGCGGTCACGCAGCACCACATTGCCCACATCGCCCACGCCCAGACCATCCACCAGCACCGTGCCGGTGGGAATCTGCTCGCCCAGATTGCAGCCCTGGGCGTTCATCTCCACCACCTGACCAATCTCGGGGATGATGATGTTCTTGCTGGGCATGCCCATCGACTCCGCCAGCTCCGCGTGCTGCCAGAGCATGCGGTACTCGCCGTGCACGGGGATGAAATACTGCGGCTTCACCAGCGCGTGAAGCAGCTTCAATTCCTCCTGACGGGCGTGGCCGGAAACGTGCACCTCCGCCATGGCCTCGTACACCACCTGCGCACCGCAGCGGTACAGCTGGTTGATGACGCGGGAAATGAACTTCTCGTTGCCGGGAATGGGGTTGGCGGACACAATCACCATGTCGCTTTGACGGATTTGCAGCTTGCGGTGCTCAGCATAGGCCATGCGGGTCAGACCGGCCATGGGCTCGCCCTGGCTGCCCGTGGTCATGACCAGAATCTCCTCGTCGGGATACTGATCCAGACTGTCCACGTCAATCAGGCATTCCTCGGGGATGTGCAGCTCGCCAATCTGCATGGCTACGCGGCTGACATTCACCATGCTGCGCCCGATGAAGCACACACGCCGCCCATAGCGGATGGCATTGTCGATGACCATCTGCATGCGGTGGATGTTGCTGGCAAACATCGCCACAATGACGCGGCCCTTGGCATCCCGGAACAGGTTGTCAAAGGTGGTGCCAATCTTGCTCTCGCTCATGGTATGGCCGGGCCGCTCCACGTTGGTGGACTCGCACAGCAGGGCCAGCACGCCCTGCTCGCCCAGGGCTGCGAAGGTGGCCAGGTCGGTCACATGCCCGTCAATGGGCGTATAGTCAATCTTGAAGTCGCCGCTGACCACCACCGTACCGGCGGGGCAGGTGATGGCAATGGCGCATGCGCCTGCAATGGAGTGGCTCACATGGATGAAGCGGCAGGTGAACTTGCCCAGCTGGATTTCATCCCGGGGCTGCACCACGTGCAGGGGAATGTTGGGGACACGATGCTCCTTGAGCTTCAGGTCAACCAGAGCAAGCGTCAGCTTGGTGCCGTAGAGCGGCGCGGGAACCTGGCGAAGAATGTAGGGCGTTGCGCCGATGTGATCCTCATGTCCGTGGGTGAACAGGTAGCCGCGAACGTTCTTCTTCTTGGCGATCAGATAGCTCACATCAGGAATCACCAGATCAATGCCCAGCATGTCCTCCTTGGGGAAGATGCTGCCGCAGTCAACCACGATGACATCGTCTTCGTACTCAAAGACCGTCATGTTCTTGCCGATTTCATCCACGCCGCCCAGGGAAACGATGCGCAGCTTGCTGGGAATGGGATTGCTCGGGATTCTCGGGCTCACAGGAAGCCTCCTTTCTATGCCGATGAACAGGAATGGTGGTAGCACCCGATAAGTCTCAGGCATGCAAGCCTTTCGCTCTATCAAACCGGAACCAACGCCGGTTGCATGACCAACGGTCAGCGCGTTCAGCCGTCCGCCTGCAAGGCCAGCAAAGCTGTCCATGCGGTTGCAGCGCATGGGGCCTATGAACGCCTGCCTTCTTGTGGGTTACTCTGCCGGGACGCACGCCCGGCCAATCCCTCTCGTTCTGCTATTATACCACAGCTGGCGTAAAAGTACCAGCAAAAGTCCACCAAAATTTTGCCGAAAATCGAACAAAATTTTGGTGGACTATGATGTCTGTGGGTCTATTTGCTATGATTGCCTTACAGATAGAGCGGGTAGTTCGCCATCAGGGCTTCAACCTCAGCCTTCACCTGAGCAACAGCGGCCTCGCCCTCGCGGATGACGCGGGCAATCCAGGCAGCGATTTTCGCCATTTCCGGCTCCTTCAGGCCCCGGGTGGTGATGGCGGGCGTACCCACGCGGATGCCGCTGGTGACGAAGGGGCTGCGGGTTTCGTTGGGGACGGTGTTCTTGTTGACGGTGATGTTGGCATCCTCCAGCAGGGTTTCCAGGAGCTTGCCGGTCATCTCGGTGCCGGTCAGGTCCAGCAGCAGCAGGTGATTGTCCGTACCGCCGGAAACCATCTTCACGCCCTCCTGACGGAAGGCTTCCTCCAGGGCCTTGGCATTGAGGATGATTTGATGCTGATACGCCTTGAAGTCATCCTGCAGGGCCTCCCCGAAGCACACGGCCTTGGCAGCGATGATATGCTCCAGCGGGCCACCCTGGGTGCCGGGGAAGATGGCCTTGTCGATGGCCTTGGCGTACTGCTCCTTGCACAGAATCATGCCGCCGCGGGGGCCGCGCAGGGTCTTGTGGGTGGTGGTGGTCACGAAATCCGCATAGGGGACGGGGTTGGGATGCTCGCCAGCTGCCACCAGACCGGCAATGTGGGCCATGTCCACCATCAGCAGCGCGCCCACCTCATCGGCCACGGCACGCAGCTTGTCGAACTCGATGACGCGGGGATACGCGGACGCACCGGCCACAATCAGCTTGGGCTTGCATTCCAGCGCAATGCGGCGCACTTCATCATAGTTGAGACGCTCGGTTTCGGCATCCACGCCGTAGGGGACGAAATGGAAGTATTTGCCGGACATGTTCACAGGGCTGCCGTGGGTCAGGTGGCCGCCGTGGGAGAGGTTCATGCCCATGACGGTGTCACCGGGCTGAAGCATGGCAAAATAAACCGCCATGTTGGCCTGTGCGCCGGAATGGGGCTGCACGTTGGCATGCTCCGCGCCAAAGAGCTTGCAGGCGCGGTCACGGGCGAGGTTCTCGACGATGTCCACGCACTCACAGCCGCCATAATACCGCTTGCCCGGGTAGCCCTCGGCATACTTGTTGGTCAGGCAGGTGCCCATGG
>JBJEUL010000037.1:0-1632 GCA_051883835.1 Aristaeellaceae bacterium | reverse complement strand
CACCGCGATGAGCTGGAATGGCTCTTTATGGAGCTGTACGACGACCGTGCCGCGCTGGGCCGTCTGGAATCCGAGATGGAACAGGCATGGAATGCCCGCAGCCCGGAGCTGAAAGCTCTGGACGCCGCCCGCACCGCCGACCCGGAGTGGTACAGGCGGGGCAATATGTTCGGCATGACCATGTACACCGATCTTTTTGCGGGCGACCTGAAAGCGCTGAAAGAGAAACTGCCCTATTTGAAGGAGCAGAAGCTGACCTATCTGCACCTGATGCCCCTGCTGCGGATGCCCCACCCCCATAATGACGGCGGCTACGCGGTGGAGGATTTCGATACCGTGGACCCGGCCCTCGGCACCAATCAGGACCTTGCGGACCTGACCGCCGAACTGCGCAAAGCCGGTATCAGCCTGTGTCTGGATGTGGTCATGAACCATACGGCCAGCACGCACCGCTGGGCCGAAGCGGCCAAAGCGGGCGACCCGGTCTATCAGGCGTACTATCACTGCTATGACGATCGTACCATCCCCGACCAGTATGAGCGGACGGTGCCGCAGGTGTTCCCCAACACCGCGCCGGGCAACTTCAGTTGGTGCGAGGAGATGCACAAGTGGGTTCTGACCACCTTCCACACCTACCAGTGGGACCTGAACTATGCAAACCCCGCAGTGTTCGTGGAGATGATGAAAAGCATCCTGCATCTGGCGAATCTGGGCGTGGAAGTGTTCCGCATCGACGCGGTGCCCTATATCTGGAAACAGCTCGGCACGAACTGCCGCAATCTGCCGCAGGTGCATACCATCGTGCGGATGCTGCGCATGGTGCTGGAGGTGGTCTGCCCGGCGGTAGTGCTCAAAGGCGAGGTGGTCATGGCTCCCAAGGAGCTGGCCGCCTACTTCGGAACCCCCGAAAAGCCGGAGTGCCATATGCTTTACAATGTATCTACCATGGTCAACCTGTGGAGTGCTCTGGCCAGCCGGGACACCCGCCTGCTGAAAGCCCAACTGGATGCCCTGCACGCGCTGCCCAAAAACTGCTGGTTCGTCAACTATCTGCGCTGCCACGATGATATCGGTTGGGGACTGGACGAGGCGGAGGAGCGCCGCATCGGCATCGACCCGCAGGCGCACAAGGAGTATCTCTATCATTTCTATGAGGGTCAGTTCCCCGGAAGCTGGGCTAAGGGGGAGCTGTACAACTATGACCCCGCCACCCGCGACGCCCGGAGCTGCGGCACAGCCGCCAGTCTATGCGGCGTAGAGCAGGCTCTGGACAAAGGGGACGAGGCCGCGCTGGAACAGGCCTTGCGGCGTGACCTGCTGCTGCACAGCGCCATGGCCTTTTTGCAGGGCTTCCCCATGCTGAACTGCGGCGATGAGATCGGCCAGCTCAATGGTTGGGGCTACAAGTCCGACCCGGCTCTGGCGGAGGACAGCCGCAACCTGCACCGCAGCCGCTTCGACTGGAACAAGGCCGCCCGGCGCACGGTTCCCGGTACGGTGCAGAATGTTCTCTGGCAGGGGCTGGAACAGCTCCGCGCCCTGCGGGCAGACGAGTGCTTTGCCCCGGACGCCTGGGTCACGACCTGGGACAGCCACGACCCCGGTGTGCTGGCGCTGGTGCGCAGGCATGGG
>JBJEUL010000036.1:0-1633 GCA_051883835.1 Aristaeellaceae bacterium | reverse complement strand
GAGCTGCCCAAGGCCGCGCCCCGGGCGGCGGCGGGCCGGCTGATGCTGCGCCACAAGGAGGGCGTGAGCTTCATCAGCATGAGCGATATTCTCCTGGTGCAGCGGGAGAACCGGGCCACGGTGATCTACACCGTGGGCGGGGGCCGCTACGTCACCGGGGACTCCCTGAGCGAAACCGAGGCCCGGCTGGATCCGGCGGTGTTCTTCCGCTGCCACAAGAGCTACATCATCAACCTGAACCACATCAGCAACATCACCCCCTACGGCCGCTGGACGTATGTGGTGCGCCTGAACGGCACCACCCAGGATGCGCTGATCACCCATGAAAAGTACGAGGAGCTGGAGCGGATGTTTTCCTGACGGATCGGGCAGAAAAAGTCCGTTTTCCATGAAAATAGCCCTTGCTTTTTCCGCCCGCGCGTGATATGATAAATAGGCTTTGATGTGTGCATACTCCAACGAGGAGGTGGATTACCATGGGTAAGCTTTGTGAGATCTGCGCGAAGAGCACGCTGAACGGCAACAACGTCAGCCACTCCAACCGCAAGACCCACCGCACCTGGGCGCCCAATGTGCAGAGCGTCCGTGTGATGGTGAACGGCGCGGCCAAGCGGATGAACGTCTGCACCCGCTGCCTGCGCAGCGGCAATGTGATGCGTGCGCTGCCCAAGACTCAGGAAGAAGCCTGAGTTCAGCTATGATAGATGACCCGCCTCTTGTGCGAGAGGCGGGTTTTCTGTGTTCATACACAAGAATCAGGAGGCGCGGAGGATGCTCGGACAGGTGCTGTCGATGGTGTTCTGCAATGTGATGTGGGGTCTGTCCTTTATTGCCAGCAAACATGCGCTGTCAAGCGGCTTCAGCCCGATGATGCTGGCGCTGGTGCGCTATGTGATGGCCTCGGCGTGCCTGCTGCCCATGACGCTGATGAAGGAGAAGCGCCTTCGCCTGCGCCGGGCGGACATCCTGCCCATGGCCCTCTCCGGGCTGATGGGCATCACGCTGTACTACTTCTTCGAGTACCAGGGCATCAGCCGCACCTCCACGGTGAACGCCTCGCTGATCCTGGCGGCGATCCCCATCCTGACCATGGTGGTGGAGGCGGTGGTGGACCGCCGCCGCATGCGGGGGGCGCAAATCGCCGGTGCGGTGATCTCCGTGGCGGGCACGGCCATCATCGTCCTGGGCGGCAGCAGCGAGGGCGCAGCCAGCCTGGCGGGGGATCTGTTCATCCTGGGGGCCAGCGTGGTGTGGGTGGCGTACATCTTCATCAGCCGGAAGCTGCGGGACGGTTACTCCAGCCTGTCCATGAACACCTGGCAGGCGCTGATCGCCCTGGTCACGCTGATCCCCATGGCCCTGGCCGATCCCTGCGACCTGGGCGCGATTCCGCCCAGCGGCTGGCTGGCGGCGGCGGTGCTGGCGGTGATCTGCTCCGCGCTGTGCTACTGGCTTTACGGCAATGCCCTGCACGAGATGAGCCCCCTGGCCTCGGCCATCTTCATCAACCTGATTCCCCTGACCACGCTCCTGGGCGGTGTCATGCTGCTGGGGGAGACGCTGACCTGGCAGGCGGCCCTGGGCGGCGCGATGATCATCGGCAGCATCTTCCTGGTGAACATGACGGAGGCCA
>JBJEUL010000035.1:0-1634 GCA_051883835.1 Aristaeellaceae bacterium | reverse complement strand
GCCCGCCCTGTCGATGGAACAATGCTCCTCAGAAAAGACGGCCGCCTACAAGCAATCCCTGGCAGAGCGGCTGCTGCCTGCGGACAAGCGCAGGGCCATGGCCGACCTCACGGGCGGTCTGGGGGTGGATTTCAGTTTCCTGGCACCGCTTTTCCGCGAGGCGCACTATGTGGAACGTCTGCCCGAATTGTGCCGCATCGCCCGCCACAACCTGCCCCTGCTGGGGCTCTCCCATGCCATGGTGCACGAGGCGGACAGCTCGGCATTCGCCGCATCGATTCCCGGCATGGACCTGGTGTTTGCCGATCCTGCGCGGAGGGATGCCAACGGACGGCGCACCGTGTGGCTGGAACACTGCACGCCAGACATGACCGTGCTCCAGCCACTGCTGATGGACCGCACCACCATGATGATGGTCAAGCTGTCGCCCATGCTCGACATCACCCGCGCCCTGCAGCAGCTGAAAGGCGTGGCAGAGGTGCATGTGCTGAGCGTGGAGGGAGAATGTCGCGAGCTGCTGCTGGTGGCAGTCGCCGGCCACGAAGGGACACCCACATACCATTGCGTGGAATTGAGCCGTCACCCCTATGCCTTCTCCGGGATGCCCTCAGGATGCCCCCGGGATTGCACTGCCACGCTTTCCGGCTATCTTTATGAACCCGGGGCGGCCGTGCTGAAAGCCGGGATGCAGGATGCGACCTGTGCCCGATGGCCGCTGCAGAAGCTCCACCCCAATAGCCACCTCTACACCGGCAGCCATCCACTCCCCCATTACCCCGGCCGCATGTTCCGCATCGTGGACTGCTACGACTTTTCCAAGCAGGACATCAAGCGGATGCTCGGCTGCCTGAAGAAGGCCAACCTTACCGTGCGCAACTTCCCGTCTTCGGCAGATGAACTGCGTCGCCGGCTGAAGCTGAAAGACGGGGGCCACGACTATCTGTTTGCCACAACCCTGGCCGATGGCAGGCATGTGCTCATCCATTGCCAGCGGCCTTCCGCCACGTAAAGCACCCGACACTTAAATTTCACACCCAATATGAACAATCCCTATCTGAAATCCCTGATGGCCGTGATGATGTTCCTCATCATCCAAGGGCTGGGCGGCATAGCCACCACAGCCACCGGCCTGCAAACCAGCATTACCGCCCTGGCGTTTACCGTGGTCAGCTGCGGTCTGGTCAGCTGCCTGCTGCTGGCGGGTACACGGATGGTGCGCCTGCAGGAGGCCTTCCGTCCGTCACCCGTGAGCTGGCGCATGGCCGCCACCGCCCTACTGGGCTTCCTCACGGGCGTGATGGGCCTGGGCCTGCTGTCCGAGCAGCTAGACCTCCCGGACATGATGGAGAACCAGTTTATCGGTCTCTCACACAATCCCTGGGGCATCCTTTCTGTATGCCTGGCGGGACCTGTGCTGGAAGAAATGTTTTTCCGCGAGGGCATCCAGGGCCACATCCAGCGTGCGGGCGGCACCCCGCTGAAGGCCATTCTGGCCAGCAGCCTTCTTTTCGGCCTCATCCACATCAATCCCGCACAGGTGCCCTTTGCCGCCTGCATCGGCATCCTGCTGGGCATCGTCTATCACAAGACGGGCCACAACATCCTCCTGTGCAGTCTTCTCCACATCATCAACA
>JBJEUL010000034.1:0-1638 GCA_051883835.1 Aristaeellaceae bacterium | reverse complement strand
CCGGGCTGGGGCTTCATGCTGCCGCTGGTTCTGGTGGCGGCGCTGTCCATGGCGGTGGGCTTTGCGGACGACTACATCAAGGTGGTCAAGAAGCGCTCCCTGGGCCTGACCCCCTGGCAGAAGATCTTCGGCCAGGTGTTTGTGTGCGTGAGCTTCTCCACCTACTGCTACCTGCACCCGCAGGTGGGCTCCAGCATCATCGTCCCCTTCGTGAATGTGGAGTGGGATCTGGGGCTGTTCTACATCCCGCTTCTGTCCCTGACGATCCTGTTCATGATCAACAGCGCCAACCTGCAGGACGGCCTGGACGGCATTCTGTCCAGCGTCACGTCGGTGGGGAGCCTGGCGTGGGCCGGTATCGCGCTGATGTGCATGATGGCCGTCGCCCCTGCGGACGCGGCCTGGGCGGCCAACCTGCAGGCCGTAGCCATCTTCGGCATGGCGGTGTGCGGCGCGTGCATCGGGTTTTTGCGCTTCAACCATTATCCGGCCACGGTGTTCATGGGGGATACGGGCTCCATGTTCATCGGCGGGGCCACGGTGGGCATGGCGATGCTTTTGCGCCAGCCCTTCCTGC
This sequence comes from Aristaeellaceae bacterium, assembly GCA_051883835.1. GTDB lineage: Bacteria > Bacillota > Clostridia > Christensenellales > Aristaeellaceae > UBA11524. The sequence goes on along the minus strand of JBJEUL010000034.1, from coordinate 1,061 downwards.
TGCTGCTGATCTCCTTCACCATGGTCATGTCCTCGGTGAGCGTGATCCTGCAGCGGTACTACTACAAGGCGACCCGCAAGCTCTTTGGCGAGCCCCGGCGTCTGTTCAAAATGACGCCCATCCATCACCATTTCGAGCTGTGCGGCTACAAGGAGACGCAGATCGTCCTGGGCTACGCGGTGTGCACGGCCATCCTGTCGGTGGTGGCGGTGCTGTCCGTGGTGGGCCTCAAGCTGGTGTAATCCAGCCATCTGAAAAACCCGAAAGGAGTGTGACAGATGATGAATTATCAGAACAAGCGCGTGCTGGTGGTGGGCATGGCCCGCAGCGGCGTGGCGGCTGCGCAGCTGCTGGTGAAGCACGGCGCGCAGGTGATTGTGAATGATTCCAAGAGCAGGGAGGAGCTGGGCGACGCCGTGGCTCCTCTTGCGTCGCTTCCGGTGGAATGGCAGCTGGGCAGGCCCGCAGGGGAGTGCCTGGACGGCGTCGACGCGCTGGTCATCAGCCCCGGCATCCCGGACACGGCCCCCTTTGTCCTCAGGGCGAAGGAGCAGGGCGTTTATGTCACCGGCGAGCTGGAGCTGGCCTATCAGCTGGCCCAGGGGGAGATGGTGGCCGTCACCGGCACCAACGGCAAGACCACCACGGTGTCCCTGCTGGGGGAAATCTTCCGCAACGCGGGCAGGGTGACCCATGTGGTGGGCAACATCGGCTATCCCTACAGCGCGGCTGCGCTGGACAGCCGCCGGGACGACATGTTCGTCTGCGAGGTCAGCTCCTTCCAGATGGAGACGGCGGACACCTTCCACCCCAGGGCCGCCGCGCTGTTGAACATCACCGAGGATCACCTGAACCGCCACGGCACCATGGAAGCCTACACCGCCATGAAGATGCGCATGTTCCGCAACCAGACGAGCGAGGATGTGGCGGTGTTCAACGCGGACGATCCCGCCCTAGCGCCGCTCGTCAAGCAGGTGAAGAGCCAGGTGATGCTCTTCTCCCGCAGGAAGAAGGTGGCCTGCGGCGCGTATGTGGACGGGGATATGCTCATGGTGCGCTGG
>JBJEUL010000033.1:0-7100 GCA_051883835.1 Aristaeellaceae bacterium | reverse complement strand
ACGCCCTGGACCTGCCCATGTTCCTGCGCATTGAGACGGAGCTGTACCTCAAGCGGCTGATTGTAGGCGGCTTTGAGCGGGTGTATGAGGTAGGCCGCATTTTCCGCAACGAGGGCATGGATGCCACCCACAACCCCGAATTCACCAGCGTGGAGACCTATCAGGCTTACGCGGACTACAAGGAAATCATGGAGATGGTGGAGCAGCTCTATGAGTTTGTGGCCCTCAAGGCACTGGGCACCACCGATGTGACCTATCAGGGGCAGGTCATCCACCTCAAGGCTCCCTGGAAGCGCATCACCATGGCGGATGCCGTGAAGGAAGCCTGCGGCGAGGACTGGACCACCTGGGCCAGCGACGAGGAAGCCCGTGCCGTGTGCGACAAGCGTGGCGTGCATGTGGAAAAGACTGCCCGCAAGGGTGACTGCCTTGCCGCGCTCTTTGACGAGTATGTGGAGGCATCGCTGGTGCAGCCCACCTTCATCATGGACTACCCGGTGGAGATTTCCCCGCTGGCCAAGCGCAAGCCGGAGGATCCCACGCTGACGGAGCGGTTCGAGTTCTTCATCACCGGCCATGAGATGGGCAACGCCTTCTCCGAGCTGAACGACCCCATTGACCAGCGTCGCCGCTTTGAGGAGCAGGTGGCTGCCCGCGCCGCGCAGGGCATCAAGGCTGAGGTGGATGAGGATTTCGTCAACGCGCTGGAATACGGCATGCCGCCCACGGGCGGTCTGGGCTTTGGCCTTGACCGCATGGTGATGCTGCTCACCGACAGCCCCACCATCCGCGATGTGCTGCTTTTCCCCACCATGAAGCCCATCGGACAATAACGCATTTCCCAGGAGGCACGGGCCTGCCCGGTTCTTGCCTCCTGTTCTTTTATTCTTCCTTTTGTTCACAATTGACTTATCAGCCCCGGCTGACAGAAAGGAACCTGCCCATGAAAACGCCCGTTACCAAGGATAGTCTGCGCAACCATCTGACCTATTCCTGGTGGAAATATGTACTGCTGGTCTGTCTGGCCGCCTTTGGCTGGAATCTGATTTACACCATGACGGCCTATCGTCCGCCGCAGGAGAAGAAGGTTGTGCTCATCGCCGCCTGTCTGGGTGATGAGGAGACCATGAACGCCTACATGGAGGACATCCGTGTCAACGAGATGAGCGACATGGAAGAAATGAGTGCCCTGTTCATGTATCTGGACGAGATGTACGGCGAAATGCAGCTGAGCACTTACATTGCCGCTGCCGAGGGCGATCTGTACATTCTCAGCAAGGATCAGTTCCAGTCCTACGCTGCCAACGGAGCCTTCTATCCGCTGGAGGAATACGAGGGTTTCACGGCCTACTGCGAGGAAAACGGCATCAGCGTGGACAAGGGCTGGCGCATCAACACCGACCTGAAGGAGCGGCACCTGTACGGCATTCCGGTCAACAGCCTGCCCGGGCTGAAGGCTGCGCTGTATACGCAGGATGAGTGCTATCTTTCCTTCGCCTGCAACAGCGGCAATGATGAGAACACCTACAAGTTCCTGATGTGTCTGCTGCGGGACATGCACGCGGAGCCTGCACCTGCCACGCCCACCGACCTGGCCCCTGCCCAGTAAAAAGGAGGTATGCCCATGCTGCATCACATTCTGGTCAAGTGGAAGGACAAGCCTGCCGATACCGCCGCGCTCAACGAAGCCATTGAAGCCTTGTTCCGGGAAGCCCTGTGCATTCCCGGTGTACATGGGGTCGAGGTCATTCCCAACGTGATTGACCGGCCCAACCGCTACGATGTGCTGATTCGTCTGACGATGGATGCTGCCGCGCTGCCCGCCTATGATGACAGCGAGCCGCATCACCGCTGGAAGGCGCAGTACGGTGACATGATTGCGCATAAAGCCATTTTCGACTGTGACTGACCCCTTGATGGAGGACGGAGCATCCGTCCTCCATTTTCCATCCATGAAGGGCTGCCGCGATACAGCTCCGCGCCAGAAAGCCTTCTGTGGCCGAGTGCGGTGGGAGCGGATGAGGTCGTTCCTGGTGTAGGCCCTGGAACCTGCCGTTTCCAACGCGGACGAACTTCGTCGTCTGCTTGCAAACTCACGTTTTCTCTTTTCCTTTTTGCTATATTGCAGGTGTTGCGCTGGGCTGCCGCCCAGACCTGCGCAGGGGTTTCACCCCTGCACCCCACAAGGGGCATCGCCCCTTGACCCCTTTCCGCTGCGCGTTCCCTTGACGTATGTGGAACATGATTCGCCTTATTGGGGGGTGAAATGACAGGTTTTTTTCCGGACATGCAACGAAATGGGTCGCTTCCTCGTCTAATAGGTGAGGTGAGACCATGGCAGAGATTTTGATTATGGAGCCTGATGACCAACTGAGCCGCAAAATGTGCGACGTATTGACCCGCGCAGGGCATCACTGCACCACCGCCAAGAATGTCAGCGATGGTCTGACGTGCATTCGCAAGGGGCAGCGTTTATTGACCCTCCTCAACGCCCGCCTTCCCTGGGCGGACAGCTTCACTTTTCTGCGCACACTGGAGGAAAAGGGCTGGCCGCTGCTGTTTATCACATCCGACGCGGCCAACAGCGACCATCTGCGCGCGATGTATCAAGCCGCCTGTGATGTGCTGGTTCGTCCCTTTGATGCCCGACAGCTGATGGATGGTGTCAGCACGCTCCTGCAAAGCAGTGAGCGGGTACTGACACTGGGCGGACTGTGCCTGGATGTGCAGGGCAGGACAGCCACGCTGGACGGTCGCCCTCTGACACTCACCGCGCAGGAGTTCGCCCTTTTGCAGGCCCTGATGCAATCCCCGGATGCCGCCCTGACCCGGGAGCAGCTGCTGCGCACCGCCTGGGGCTATCAGGCCGTTGGCGAAACACGCACAGTGGACGTGCATGTCCAGCGGCTTCGCCGCAAGCTGGGCGCAGCCTGCATTGAAACAGTCTACAAGCTGGGATACCGGCTGCGCATGGCGTAATGCCATCCCTTTTCGACCACAGAAAAACTGCCCCCGGCATGTCCGGCGGCAGCTTTTTTCAACTTTTTTTGCTTTTCGTTGGCTCTATATTACCACATTTTGGCCCAAAAGTCAAGTCTTGTTCTTTGGGGGTGCTTGGTGTAATAAGAATACGGAGGTGATTGAACCCATGGAAAACCAAAGCATGACCGCCCGTATCAGCGCGTTTGCCCGAGCGTGGCACGCCAAGAACGCCGTCGTCCCCGTGTACCGTGACACCCTGGCTGAGGCCCTGCTGGGCCCCGAATACGCCGCTGTTGCCGGGCACATGGCAGCTGGCGCGTCCTACTTTCTCCCCGGCTTTACCGGCACGCCGGAGGAAGCCCTGCGCCTGATTGTCTGCCGACAGCTGGCCCCCTCGCCGCTGGGCCGCGCCGCCTTCTGCGAGGAGCATTTGAAGCAGGCAGCAGCTACATCCTGCACCCAATACCTGCTGCTGGGTGCTGGCTACGACACCCTTCCCTACCGTCAGGACGAGCAGCTGCGCGCCCTGCGCATCTTTGAGCTGGATCATCCTGCCACAGCCGCCGACAAGCTGGCGCGTTTGGTGCGGGCAGACATTGCCGTCCCGGAGAACGTCCACCGTCTGTCCGCCGACCTGACCCAGCCTGACTGGCCCCGTGCGCTGCTGGACTGCGCTGCCTTCCGAAGGGATGCGCCGACCTTTGTCAGCCTGCTGGGGCTGGTGTACTACCTGCCCGACACGGCCTTCACCGCGCTGCTGGCAACGCTGAACGAGCTGTTGGCCCCCGGCAGCATACTGGTCATGGACTATCCGGACGAGGGCTTCTTTGGCTCCGGCAGCGGACAGGCAACCCGGCAGAAGCAGCTGGCCAATGCCGCCGGAGAACCCATGCAGACGGGCTACACCCCACAGGGCATGGCGGATGTGCTGGCCGCTTCCGGCTTCACTGTCGTGGAGGACATGGCACCGGAAGCCATTACGGCCCGCTATTTCGCGGCGTATAATGCTGCGGAACCTGACGCGCCCATGGTTGCGGCTGAGCATGTACGCTACTGTCTGGCACGGAAGTAAGGCTGGCGCGGATGGTTCGATTGTTCCCTTGTGGTTTACGGAACCTGCCGTTTCCAACGCGGACGAACTGCGTCGTCTGCTTGGAAACTCTGGTTTTTTGCGTTACCTTGGGGATGATTGGAACTGTTGCGCTGGGCTGCCGCCCAGACCTGCGCAGGGGTTTCACCCCTGCACCCCACAAGGGGCATCGCCCCTTGACCCCTTTCCGCTGGCGCGATTCCTTGGTATATTCGGAACATGCAAAAGGGGCGGCTCCTGCTTGGAACCGCCCCGTACTTTGCACCTTACACAGGCATGGTCTTGTCGGCCTTGTCCAGCATGGTGGAATCCACCTTCAGCTGCTGGGCTGCACGATACTCGAAATACTTCGGCGCAACCTTGGGGAACATCGCGTAGGACAGCACGTCCTCCTCGCACTGGTACCACTCGCGCATTTCCTCGCGCAGCTTGTCCAGCTCCGGCGGAATGTCGTCGGCATAGCGATGGGTAATCACCTTGGTGTCACCGATGCACTTCTTGCGCACATCCTTGTCTACGGGGGCAGGCAGCTTGCCGTAACGGCCAGCCAGCAGGTCCTTGGACTCCTTGGGCACCATCTTGTACCGCTCGCCGCCCAGCACGTTCATCACGGCCTGCGTGCCGACAATCTGGGAAGTCGGCGTCACCAGCGGCGGATAGCCGAAGTCCTTGCGCACGCGCGGCACCTCAGCCAGCACCTCGTAGTACTTGTCCATCTGGTTGGCCTGCTTCAGCTGACCAATCAGGTTGGACAGCATGCCGCCGGGCACCTGATACTGCAGCGTCTTGACATCCACGCCCAGCACGCGGGAGGGGTCACGCCAGCCGTCCTTGGTCAGGCGATCCGCCACGCCGCGGAAGTATTCCGCCAGCTTGGCCAGCAGGTCCAGGTCGATGCCGGTATCGTACTCGGTACCCTTCAGCGTGGCCACCAGGGACTCGGTGGCGGGCTGGGCGGTGCCGGAGCCCAGGGGGGACAGGCAGGTGTCCACCACGTCCACACCGGCCTCCACGGCCTTGAGCAGCACCATGTCGCCGGTGCCGGTGGTGTTGTGGGTGTGCAGGACAATGGGCAGCTTGGTGTGCTGCTTGAGCCGCTTGACCAGGCTGTACGCCTTGTAGGGCAGGAGCAGGTTGGCCATGTCCTTGATGCAGATCAGGTCGGCACCCATCTTCTCGATTTCCTCGGCCAGCTTGACGAAGTAGTCCTCGTCATGCACGGGGGACTCGGTGTAGCTCAGGGCGATTTCGGCCTTGCCGCCGTACTTCTTGGTGGCCTTGACGGCGGTCTGCATGTTGCGCAGGTCGTTCAGGGCGTCGAAGCAGCGGATGATGTCAATGCCGTTCTCGATGGCCTTCTTGACGAAGAAGTCCACCACGTCGTCGGAATAGGGACGATAGCCCAGCAGGTTCTGGCCGCGCAGCAGCATCTGCAGCTTGGTGTTGGGCAGGGCCTTGCGCAGGGTGCGCAGGCGCTCCCAGGGATCCTCGTTCAGGAAGCGCAGGCAGCTGTCATAGGTCGCGCCGCCCCAGCACTCCAGGGAGTAGTAGCCCACCTTGTCCAGCATCTCGCAGGCAGGGAGCATCTCCGCGGTGGTCATGCGCGTAGCGGCCTGGGACTGATGGCCGTCGCGCAGGATGGTATCGGTAATTTGTACCTTCGGCATGAAATTCTCCTCCTTCATGGCATCACGCACAGGCACGGATGCCGAAAAACGCTCGCTTGCTCAGCCTCAGCCGAACATGGACAGCAGCACGCCCGCGGCAATGGCGGAACCAATCACACCGGCCACGTTGGGGCCCATGGCGTGCATCAGCAGGAAGTTGGCAGGATTGGCCTTCTGGCCTTCACGCTGGGACACACGGGCCGCCATCGGCACGGCGGACACGCCAGCGGAGCCAATCAGCGGGTTGATCTTGCCGCCGGAAATCCAGTTCATCACCTTGGCCAGCAGCACGCCGCTCGCCGTGCCGATACCGAAGGCCACAATGCCCATGGCGATGATCTTCAGCGTGTCCAGCTTCAGGAAGGTACTGGCCGTGGCGGTTGCGCCCACGGTGATGCCCAGGAAGATGGTCACGATGTTCATCAGCTCGTTCTGCATGGTCTTGTTCAGGCGATCGGTCACGCCGCATTCCTTGGCCAGGTTGCCCAGCATCAGGCAGCCCACCAGCGAGGCGGCGGAGGGCAGCAGCAGGGCCACGAGAATCGTCACCACGATGGGGAAGATAATCTTCTGGGTCTTGGTGGCGGGCTTGAGCTGCTCCATGACGATGGTGCGCTCCTTCTCGGTGGTCAGGGCGCGCATAATCGGGGGCTGAATGACAGGCACCAGAGCCATGTAGGAATAGGCAGCCACGGCGATGGGGCCCAGCAGGTGCGGGGCCAGCTTGCCGGTCAGCCAGATGGCGGTGGGGCCGTCCGCACCGCCGATGATGCCAATAGCACCGGCTTCCTTGGGCGTGAAGCCCAGCAGGGAGGCGCAGATGAAGGTGAAGAAGATACCCGCCTGGGCAGCCGCGCCCAGCAGCAGGGTCTTGGGGTTGGAAATCAGGGGACCGAAGTCAGTGCCTGCACCAACACCCATGAAAATCAGGCAGGGATAGATGCCCAGCTTCACGCCCAGGTACAGGTAGTCCAGCAGACCCGCGGAAATCACCTGACCGGCGGAGGCCAGCAGCACGCCCACCTCGGAGTAGACCTGACCATTGCGCAGGAACGCATCCTCCATGATGATGGAAGCGGCGTTGCCGTTGGCGGCCAGCTGGGCCAGGGCATCGGTCAGGGGAATCATGGCAGTCGGGTCGGAAACGCTGACGCTGTTGACGAAGTGACCAATCACCTGCTGGGTGCTTGCATTCAGCACCTGTCCCGCAGCATTGACCACATACAGGGCATAGTCCAGAAGGTTGTTGCCGTCTATCATGACGGCACCTCCGATGAGGGCCCAGTTGGCATGACCGCCAGCGAACAGCTCCTCGTGGTACACCTCGCTGCCCAGCAGGTTGGTCAGCAGCATACCGAAGG
>JBJEUL010000032.1:0-30454 GCA_051883835.1 Aristaeellaceae bacterium | reverse complement strand
AGTGAGTCCGTCAGGGCAGGGGATGCAGCAGGATCGCGTCCCCTGCTTTTTTCGGAAGGAGGTACAGGATATGATCAACTGCACGGCCATGCTGGAGGAGCAGCTGGCCATCGACTACGGCTGCACAGTGGATGATGTGCGCGGGCAAGCCCATGTGTTCCGGCCCATGGACGAAGGAGAAGGCAGGCGTGTGATCGGCTGCGACGGAGCGCTGCTTCAGGCGGCGGTCTACAGGGGAAAGCTGCTGGTGCGGGCAGGGGAGCCCATGCTTGCCTGGTGCCGGGTCCGTTGGGCGGAGCGGGACGCCGCCTGGTTGTCCGAGCCCCAGAGCCTGATGGCGCTGGACAGGGAGCTGCGCTGCCACGGGCAGCACCTGGCGGACACGCACCATCACTACATTCCCGACGGGCAGGCGCATCCGGTGGAACCGCGCTTCCCTGTGCAGTGGTACGGGCAGGAGGAACTGTCGGCATTCCGAGGGGATGAGCGCTTCAACGAGGCGCTATTGTTCGACAGCCGCAGGCCGGACATGCTGGCCGTCTGCGCCATGGAGGGGGAGACCATCCTGGGCATGGCCAGCGTCACCCGCAACAGCGAGCGACTGTGGGAGATCGGTGTGAACGTGACGCCGGAGGGCCGCGGCAGGGGCGTGGGCGCGTATGTGACCGCACTGCTGAAGGAGCGGGTGCTGTCCGTGGGCGTCACGCCCACCTACGCCACGGCGGAGAGCCATATCGCCTCCCAGCGGGTGGCTTACCGGGCGGGGTTCATCCCGGCATTCTACGAGCTGTTCTCCCTGCCTGTGAAGTGAAGGAAATGCGAAAAGGGCGGTACCCGGTTTTCTGCCGGATACCGCCCTTTGCTGTGCGGGGAATTACTCCGCGTCGGTGAACTCGTACTCGTCCTCAAAGCGATCCTTGAAGATCTCGAAGACCCGCTCCAGAATGGCCTCATTCTCCTCGTTCACGAAGACGTCGGTTTCCTCGTCCTGCTCCTCAACCCGCAGGATCACGACCTCGTCGTCATCCTCCGCCTGGGGAACCAGCACCACGTACTCCTGGTCGTCCACGTCGATGTAGTCGGCGATGTCGTAGGCGTACTCGTTGCCTTCCTCGTCGGTCAGGAGAATGGTGCTCTCCAGTTCTTCCTCGTCCAGGTTGGGCGTATTGTTCTGATCCGCCATGGATAATGTCCTCCTTGATGTTCGGTGGGGATACGCCTATCCTCTATTCCACACGGAAGGCGATGTTCCTGCTATGGGAGGAAAATTCTCTCACACCAGGCGGGAGGCGATGGCCGCCAGGAAGTCGCGGCTGTTGACCGCCGTGGCCTCGCCGTCCCACAGGATCGCCAGATCCTTGGTCATCACGCCGGACTCGATGGTGTCGATGGTGGCCTTCTCCAGCTTGTCGGCAAAGGCCATCAGGTCAGGCAGGTTGTCCATTTCGCCACGCTTGCGCAGGGCACCGCTCCATGCAAAGATGGTTGCCACGGGATTGGTGGATGTTTCCTCGCCTTTGAGATAGCGGTAATAATGCCGGGTCACGGTGCCGTGGGCCGCTTCATACTCATATTTGCCGTCGGGAGAGACCAGCACAGAGGTCATCATTGCCAGAGAGCCAAAGGCCGTAGCAACCATGTCGCTCATGACATCGCCGTCATAGTTCTTGCAGGCCCAGATGAATCCGCCCTTGCTGCGCACGACACGGGCCACAGCGTCATCAATGAGGGTGTAGAAATATTCAATGCCTGCCGCTTCAAACTGCTCCTTGTAGTTCTCCTCGTAAATCTCCTGGAAAATGTCCTTGAAATGGTGGTCATAGGTCTTGGAAATGGTGTCCTTGGTGGAGAACCACAAATCCTGCTTCACGCTCAGGGCATACTGGAAGCACGCATGGGCAAAGGATGCAATGGACGCATCCAGGTTATGTACACCCTGCACCACGCCCGGGCCCTTGAACTGGAAGATGGTCTGGCGAATCTCCTGTCCATCCGCGCCGGTAAAGACAATCTCCGCCTTGCCCGCGCCGGGAACCTTGATTTCCACATTGCGGTACACATCGCCGTACGCATGACGGGCAATGGTGATGGGCTTCTCCCAGGTGCGGACGGTGGGATGCACGCCCTTGACCAGAATCGGCGCACGGAACACCGTACCGTCCAGCATGGCACGGATGGTGCCGTTGGGGCTCTTCCACATTTGATGCAGGTTATATTCCGTCATGCGCTGGGCATTGGGGGTAATGGTGGCGCACTTGACGGCCACGCCGTACTTCTTGGTGGCGTTGGCAGAATCTACCGTCACCTGATCGGCGGTTTCATCGCGATGGGGCAGCCCCAAATCATAGTATTCAGTCTTGAGATCAACAAAGGGGAGGATCAGCAGCTCCTTGATATCCGCCCAGAGAACACGGGTCATTTCGTCGCCGTCCATCTCGACAAGCGGGGTGGTCATCTGAATCTTGCTCATGGCCTGTACACTCCTTTGCATTTCGGTCAACACGTCCCATTGTACGATAGAAAGGTACCTTGCGCAAGCCGCTGTACATGAAAAGTACAAAGATGAGAATTCGATGAGATACCTTGACAGATGAGGTATCTTGGTATAGAATGGTTCCTGTCAGAAGGTCAACGGATGATGGCTGGAAGAACAGGACAATGTCCATAGTAACCTCATCAGGTGAGGTATAATGGCAAGCGATAGAAACGGAGGAAGTCAGCATGCGGGCGGAGAAGATGTACAAGCTGGACTGCGGCACATCCAGTGAGCGGATGCAGGAAATTCGCACAAGGAATCAGGCAGGAGATATCGACCCGTGGCAGCTGATGCTGGAAATCGGCGCGAGCAGGCGGCTGTGACGGAGCAAGGGAAGGAAGATTGGCATCATGCGTGGCGGCAAGCAGACCAGTGTTGATTGCGAACCGCCGGGCTGGCGGCTCCGGGAGGTCAAGGAGCACGGCAAACAGCGTGGCACAAGGAGGTGAGGACATGGCATTGACGGCGGATATTCTCCGTGGCTACACGGATACGCTGATTCTTCGTCGTCTGGCGGAGGGCGACAGCTACGGCTACCAAATCAACAAGCAACTCAGCGCACTGAGCGGGGGGCTGGCAGAACTGAAGGAAGCCACGCTGTACACGGCTTTCCGCCGGATGGAGGCAGCAGGCTACATCCGCTCCTATTGGGGGGATGAAAACAGTGGTGCGCGGCGGCGATACTACGCCATTACCGACACCGGGCTGGAAAAGCTGTGCCGGGATTGCGAGAGCTGGCGGGAAACAAGGACACTGATTGACCAATTACTGGAGGGATAAAGGTATGAACGCAACGGTGGAGCGGATTGTCGAGCTTCTGTTTGAGGATTTGGAGCCGACCGATGAGGTGAAGGCCATCAAGGATGAGGTCATGAACAATTGTCAGGAACGTTTCGGCGATTTGCTGAAGCAGGGCCTGAGTGAGGATGAAGCCATTGGTGCAGTGGTGGAGAGCCTCAAGGGCATGGAAGATGTGCTGGCGCAGTACCCGCGCAAGGCTGCTGCACAGACCTGCGGCAAGGTGGACGGTGATGGCCTGATTTTCCCGGCAGAGGGTTTGAACAGCATTCAGGCCAACCTGTTCAGTGAAACGGTTCATGTGGAAGCATCGGATGACGAACATGTCCATGTCCTGTATGAACGGGAGAACATGGAGGATATCACCGTTCGCATGAGCGGCGGATGCTTGAGCATCAGCCGCACGGAAGATGCAAGACAGAAATCTCATGCACCAGCCTGGCAAGCGAGTATCCACAGCCTGAGTGACCTGGGCAAGTTCCTGCGCAATCTGCCGGTTTCCGTGCACTTTGATGATGAACAGGAAATCACCATTGCCCTGCCAAGGACATGCGTGCCGGATGTGAGTATCAGCACGCTCAGCGGTGATGTCAGCATGGATGAGGTAGCCGCCAAGCATGCAACGCTCACAACGACCAGCGGCGATATCACCGTGCAAGATGTAATGGCCGACGCATTGACAGTGAACACCACCAGCGGCGCGCTGAACGTGGCACTTCCAGAGGATACCATGCTTGCCCGTGCGGAGCTGCGCACCACCAGTGGTGATGTGGAAGCACAGCTGAACGCTCAACACTGCAAGGCGCAGAGCATGTCCGGCGATGTGACGCTGGAGGGCCGCATCCGTGAGGCGGATGTTTCCTCGGTCAGCGGTGATGTGCATGTCCGGGCAGATGTGGAGCAGGTGCGTGTCCAGTCGGTCAGCGGCGATATAGACGCGACCTGCGACAGTGACGAGCTGCGTGAGGTGACCGCCAAGAGCACCAGCGGCGATGTGCATGTACATTTGCCCGGTGGGGTGAGAAGCGTGTGCCTGTATACCACAACCGTTTCCGGTGATGTGTCCTACGATGTATGTACGGATTCCAGCGCACTGGTACAGGTAAGGGTCAGTACCGTCAGCGGGGATATCAACGTGCGATAATTCAACGAAACAAGTACAACCCCGGCAGAGCATGCAGTTCTGCCGGGGCTGCTATTGGCACAGCATGAAACAGGATTACAGCAAATACGAGGTATCGTTCAGTCGGCGGATGACGCGCTGTCCGTTCTCCCACTCCTCCAGCAGGCTGACGCCGCCCGGCATGCCGGACAGTCCCGCATGGTGGAGAGCCGTCACATCCATGCCAAGCCACATGCTGTACAGCAGCGTCAGCAAATCGCCATGGGACACAAGGATAATGCGCTCATCGCCGCTGTCCATCAGCTGTTCAAAGAAGGGCTTGAGCCGGTTCCAGGCATCCCGGCGGCTTTCCGCGTCAGGGAAAAGGCGGTCATCCACGGTGCGCTCGTTGGCTGTGCAGTTTGCCTGAAGCCATTGCACGGACTTGCCGATGGCGCAGCCCAGATTCCGTTCCCGCAGGGCCACATGATGGATGGGTGTGACGCCCAGACAATCGCCAATAATCCCCGCCGTGCGCCGGGCGCGGAGCAGGTCGGAGGTATAGATGACCCACTGCTGCCCCGCAAGCTGTTCCTTTAGGTGGGCCCCGATGCGCTTGGCCTGCTCAATACCCAAAGGGGTCAAGTCCCAGTCTGTCCAGGAGCCAACCATACCATTGGTGTGGTGAACAGACTGCGTGTGCTGAACGGTAATCATCTGTTTCATGGCAGGAACTTCCTTCCTCAAAATGATGTTCGATTCACGGATGTGGTCATGTCCTTGCAGCCATCATTCTCTTATCAGCATTGTATCACCCTTTGCCGTGGGTGACAAGGTTGAAAATAGAAAAATAAAAAAGTCCCGGACGGAACGAATCCGCCCGGGACAGGGATTTGGTGGGAATTACCGCTGCACGCGGCCGTTGCCGGAGCCCTTCATCAGGGACTCAACCTCCGCCACGGACACACGGTTGTAGTCGCCGATGATGGTGTGCTTCAGGCAGGAAGCAGCCACGGCGAACTCCAGGGCAGTCTGCTCGTCGGCGTAGGTGTTCAGGCCGTAGATCAGGCCGCCGCCGAAGGAGTCGCCGCCGCCCACGCGGTCAACGATATCGGTGATGGAATACTTGCGGGAGAGGAAGAAGTCCTTGCCGTTGTACAGGCAGGCACGCCAGTCGTTGTGCGTAGCAGACTTGCTCTCACGCAGGGTGATGGCCACGCGCTTGATGTTGGGATAGGTGGCCATGGCCAGGGCGGCAATCGCCTTGTAGTTCTCCACGTTCAGCTCGCCGGCCTCCACATCGCCTTGAGATTCAGCCTTCAGGCCCAGGGACTTCTGGAAGTCCTCCTCGTTGGCGATGACGGTGTCCACATACTTGACCAGCTCGGTCATGACTTCCTTGGCGTCCTTGCCGTACTTCCACAGGTTCTTGCGGTAGTTCAGGTCGCAGGACACATGGATGCCGCGGGCCTGAGCAGCCTTCACAGCCTCCAGGGACAGCTCAGCCGCGCCCTCGGAGATGGCGGGGGTGATGCCGGTGAGGTGGAACCAGGTTGCGCCCTCGAACACCTTGTCCCAGTCGATATCGCCGGGCTTGGCTTCCGCGATGGCAGAACCGGCACGGTCATAAATCACCTTGGAGGGACGCTGCACCGCGCCGGTCTCCAGGTAGTAGATGCCCATGCGGCCATCCTTGCGGACGATCTTGCTGGTATCCACGCCGAAGCCGCGCAGCTCACGGATGCAGGCCTCGCCGATGTCGTTCTTGGGCAGGACGGTCACGAAAGCGGTCTCCATGCCATAGTTGGCCAGGGACACGGACACGTTGGCCTCACCGCCGCCGAAGGTAGCCTCCAGAGAGGGGCTCTGGAAGAAACGCTCGTAAGCGGGGGACTTCAGACGCAGCATGATTTCACCAAAGGTAACAACCTTAGCCATTGGTATCTCCTCCTTCAAAGCGAATGAATCATAGGCAGGGGCTGGTCAAGCCCCGGAACCCGCGTAGGGGGATGCAGGAAATTACTTCTGGACGAGGTGGAAAGCAAAGCCGCCGATTTCGTCCTCGAGGTAAATGGCAATCAGCTTGCCGTTCTTGACCACAGCGGACTCCTCAATGAACTTGAAGCCGCGCTGCTCCAGGTGCCACTTGGCGCGGGGCACGCTGTTGGTGCCGATGGCGATGTGGCCGTTCTTGCCGCGGCCCATCTTCTTCATGACCTCGAAGCCCACGCCGGCGAAGTTGGAGGAATTGCCCTCCTTCACGGGCCAGCCCATCAGCGCGGCGATCTTCTTCGTCACATTCAGGGACTCCTCGGCGTTCTCGGTGTTGATGCCCACATGGCGCAGCTCGAAGCCCAGCATCTTGTCCACGGCGGAGCGGGTGGCGGCGGTGATGCGATCCCAGTCCTTGGCGGCGATGGCGTCCTTGGGGCACATCCAGGAACCGCCGCAGCACAGGATCTTGTCAAAGGCCAGGTAGTCCAGCATGTTCTTCTCGTTGATGCCGCCGGTGGGCATGAACTTCATGTCGGGATAAACGGGAGCCATGGACTTGATCAGGTTCAGGCCGCCCACAGCCTCGGCGGGGAAGAGCTTGACAGCCTTCAGGCCGCAGCGGATGGCGATCTGCACGTCGGAGGGGTTGGCCGTGCCGGGGCACACCGGGATGCCCTTGGCCACGCAATATTCCACGATCTCAGGAGAAAGGCCGGGGGAAACGATGGCGGCCGCGCCCGCGTTCACGGCGCGATCCACCTGCTCGGTGGTCAGCACGGTGCCGGCGCACAGCAGCACGTTGGGCAGCTCCTGGTGCACGCGGCGGATGGACTCCTCCGCAGCAGCAGTACGGAAGGTGATTTCGGCCACGGGCAGACCGCCGTCGGACAGGGCCTTGCACAGCGGCACAGCGTCATCAGCATCATTGATGGCGATGACAGGCACCAGACCGGCCAGGGACAATTTCTCCAAAAATTCCATAGAGCGTTCGTCCTTTCTGTTCGGAAGTAAGACAAGAGGGATGTAAGGGTTTACATCGTGCGCTGGCACGAATGTCCGCCAGCCGTGCAGGTCAGAAACCTGCCGCAGGTGAGTCATGCGTGCAAACGCTGTGATGAAACACATTCCAAGCCATATTTATGATACAACGTTCCGATGAATCCGTCAAGGGACATTCATGGTTTTTCGCCAAACTCGGAGGAGATGAAAGCGGTATGGCTGTATACAGGCCCATCCAAGATTGGCACTTGCTCCGAGGTGCGGCGCATGGTATAATCAACACACAGAAATGATATCATTCTGGGAAAGGACGGTGCGGCATGAGCAATATCACGGATTTCAAGTGCCCCTGCTGCGGCGGCTATGTGGAATTTGATCCGGGCAGCCAGCAGTTCAAGTGCCTGTACTGCGGGCAGGTGCTGTCCAGGAACGACCTGACAGAAACGCAGCCCGAGCGTCCCACGCAGGAGAAAGCACAGTCGGGAAGCCTGGAACAGCCATCGGCGGAAAGTGCCTACCGCTCGTATCACTGCCGCAGCTGCGGTGCGCAGATTGTCACCACGGCCACCACGGCGGCAACCCGCTGCTATTACTGCCATAATCCGGTAGTGCTCAATGACCGGACGGAAGGCGAGTTCCGGCCTGACGGTGTGATTCCCTTTGCACTGGATCAGCAGGGGGCCAAGGAGGTATTCACCAAATTCATTGCCAAGAAGAAGTTTGTCGACCATGCCTTCTACTCGCAGGCCCAGCTGGAGGACTTCTCCGGCGTGTATTATCCCTATTGGATGGGGGATGTAGAGGGACGCGGGAGCTTCAACGGCGAGGGGACGCGGGTCAATGTTGTTCGTGGGCCGCAGTATACGGTCACGACCACCAAGCACTACCGTGTGCATCGGGAAGGGAAGCTGAGCTTCCGCAATCTGTTCCGCAGGGCCCTCAGCTCGGCAGACCGTACGCTGTCGGAAGGGATTCATCCCTACCGCTATGGGGAAATGAAGGCGTATGCCCCGGAATACCTCAGCGGTTTCATGGCAGAAATGCGGGATATTCCGGAGGAAAGCGCGAAGGCGGAGATGCTTCACGAGGTGGAACAGCAGGTTCCCGGCATGATGAAGCAAGGGAACACCTACAGCACCCTGACGGGCAATGCCAGCTTCCAGGCGGACAAGACCCGCATGCGGTATGTGCTTCTTCCCGCATGGGTGCTGACGTGGAAGGGACACGGCAAGGATGCTTCCTACTACTACATGATGAATGGACAGACAGGCGAGGTCTGCGGCAAGCTCCCTGTGAACAAGACGAAGCTGCTCCTGTGGTGTCTGGGCGCGGGTCTGGCTGTGTTTGGCCTGCTGTGTGCGGGAGGTGCATGGCTATGGTAAAGCGTATCAAGCATCTGCTGTGCCTGACGGCAGTGCTGCTCCTGCTGCCCTGTCTGGCACTGGCAGGAGCCATGGTGGTGGATGATGCTGACCTGTTTACGGCTGCGGAAATCCAGCAAATGGAGGAAATGATCACCCGCATTCAGGATACCTACCAGATGGATGTCGTGGTTTTGACCAGCAGGGAACCCGGCTACAATGACAGTCAGGACTTTGCTGATTTGTACTACGAGCGCGGCGGCTATGGTCTGGGGCAGGACAAGGCGGGTCTGCTGTACCTGATTGACATGAACAACCGTGTTCCGTGCATCAGCACCTCCGGCGTGATGATTGACTATATTACCGACAGCCGCCTGGAAGACCTGTTTGATTGCAGCTATGATCAGCTGGCCAGCGGACAGTATGGACAATCTGCCATTGCGCTGCTGAACCAGCTGGAGAAGTTCCTGCGTGCGGGCCGGCAGGAAGGCTCCTTCCGCTACGATGCCCAGACAGGCGAGCGGCTCAGCGGCCTTTACAACGCCCTGACACCCTGGGAGGCCTTGGGGGCTTTGCTGGCGGGCCTGGGTGTAGCGGCAGTGATGTATGGGACGGTATGCGCCTCCTACAGCCTGAAGGGCGGTACGTATCGGTATGACCTGGCTGAAAATACCTCCTGCCAGCTGACGGTGGATGAGGATACCTTCCTGCGGCAGAACGTGGTACGAACCCGTAACGCACCTCCGCCCCAGGGCGGCGGCGGTTCCCCCGGCGGTTCGGGCAGCGCGGTGCATCACTCGTCCTCCGGCGGCGTCCATGGTGGCGGCGTGGGGAGAAAGTTTTGATGCTGAACAAGGAAAAAGCACGGCGCATCCAAGCCCTGCAGGTCATTTTCGGCTTGCAGGGTTTTCGTCCGGGGCAGGAGAAGGCCGTGGACACACTGCTGCTGGGGCGTGATTTGATTTGCATGTTGCCAACGGGCGCGGGCAAGTCCCTGTGCTGGCAGCTTCCGGCTGTGCTGCATGATGGCTGGACGCTGGTGGTGTCTCCGCTGATTGCGCTGATGCGGGATCAGCTGCGGGCGATGACAGCGCATGGCCTGGACACGGTCTGTCTGGACAGCCTGCAAACGCCGGAAGAACGGGAAGAAACACTGATACGCATCGCTGGAGGAAAGGTACGGGTTGTGCTGGTATCGCCAGAACGGCTGCAAAGTGCGCGCTTCTGCCAGACGGTGCAGGGGTATCCGCCGTGGTTGATGGTGGTGGATGAGGCACATTGCATCCTGCGATGGGGTAAGGATTTCCGTCCTGCCTACGCCCAAATGGGTTCATTCATTGCGGCTCTGCCGACACGGCCTGTGCTGTGTGCACTGACCGCCACAGCCGATGCCGCCATGCGCCGTGAGATTGCACAAAACCTGGACATGCACCGCCCGAAAAACGTGGTGATGCCGGTGACGCGGGAGAACCTGCACCTGTCGGTCTGCACGACCATTCGGCCGGAGGAAACGCTGCTTCGGCTGATGCGCAGGCATGCGCATCAAAAATGCGTTATCTTCTGCCGAATGCGCCGGGACACGGAGCGGATAGCTCACTACCTGTGCCGTGCGGGTCTGTCCGCAGCGTATTACCACGCGGGCATGGACAGAGCGGAACGGCTGGAAGTGCAGCGACGCTTCACCGAGGGTGAAACGACCATCCTTGCTGCGACCACCGCCTTTGGTATGGGTGTGGATGTGCCGGATATCCGGTGCATCGTGCTCCATGGCCTGCCGGATACCATGCTGGATTTGGCACAGCAGTTTGGCCGGGCAGGTCGGGACGGTGCCGAGGCGGAATGCGTGCTGCTCTTTGATCCGGCGGCTCTGGACAGGCGATGCAAGCACCTGCGCAAGTGCAGGCGGGAGAGTGGGCGCGGCTTGCGTGGCTGGTGTGTCTGGCACAAGGCATGCAAGGATGTGAAGGCTCTGCTGGACTGGTGCCTGAGTGGACGGTGCCTTCAGCAGGGACTGGCCCGTGCCTTCGGACAGAAAAGCAAACGCTGCGGGCTATGCTCAGCCTGTCAGCGGGCGGAACGGCTGGGCCGCTGCAAACGTCTGGCAGCAACGCCGGAAATCCACCACATGTATCCACAGCATCTGCGGGCGTGGGCCATGCGATGGGAACGTGCCGAAATGGCCCGGCAATCCGGCCAGTTCAGGCAGTCCGTCATGGATGAGCGGACGCTGCTCAGGGCTGCGAGAACTGGACGCATGCCCGAAAAAACACGCATGTCTGACCAGGACTGCCAGCGCATGGAAGCCCTGCTCAAGCACATGACGGACCGGAACGCATAAAGGACAGTCCCTCCGCATACAATGACGCTGTGCAGAGGGAGGCGATAGGATGCAGGCAGTCATCACAGACATCATGGGCAAGGATGCGCTGCATCCGCTGACGCAGGGCTTGCCCGGAGCCATGCTGCCGCTGCTGGACGAGCCGCTGGCCGGTCTGACGCTGCATCTGCTCAGGCGGCACGGCGTTCGATGCGCGGCGGTACTCAGCACGGACGAGCGCATCAGGGCCGTGCTGGGTGATGGCAGTCTGTATGGCATGAGCGTGTCCTATGGGCAGGCATGGCCTGACACAGAGGAAGCTGTGCTGCTCATCCGCGCAGATGCGGTGACGGATTTGGAGCTGTCCGCACTGCTGAACAGGCACAGGGAATCCGGTGGTGCATGCGAGGCTGTCAGCGCGGCGGAGCCACAGCTTTCGCTGGGTGCCATGGTCATGCGTGGAAAGGTGCTTCGCGGTCTGCCGCCTGCTTCGTGCTATGATGCGGTTCGTACATCGCTGCTGGCAGCGGGTATTCCGCTGCACAGCGTACCTCTGCGGTGCTATTGGCGCGCCGTGGAGGACACGGAGAGCTATCGTGCAGCACAGCGGGACTTGCTGGAGGGCCATGTGGGCTTGCCGGTGCGGGGATGCAGACAGGGGAGTGCGATTGTTGCACCAGGGGTGCATCTGTCGGATGGGGTGCGTGTGACAGGTCGATGCTATGTCGGCCCCTTCGCGCAGGTGGAACCGGGTGCCGTACTGGGGCCGGGCACCGTATTGGGCCGGGGCGTGCTGGTCGGACGGCGGGCGCACCTGGAGAACGCCTGCCTGTGGGAGAACGCCCGTGCTGATTCGGACGCCATCCTGCGCAATGTGATGGTGATTCCGCGATACGGCAATACGGCCGTCCAAAAAATCATTCCCCTGAATGCGATGTATACACGAAATGGTTCTTGACAGCAGAGCATCTGGCGCATATAATGATTGTCGTGAGATGCTCCTGGGGTGTTCGACAGTGCAGCGATTGTTCCCCGACATTTCAAAAATGGAGCCCGGGTCCAAGTCTTGTGATGTCATGCCCCCGTCTTTTGACGCCAGGGGACGGCAGGGGCAAGCGGCAGGGCACCAGCCTGCTTATCAAGAGCGGGTGAAAATACGCTGCGCATCGGCATTCTGGGGCATCTGTTGTTCATCCAATAGGCGGCATGGCCGCTTTTTTGCTGCCGTCAGGATGCCAGCGGTCATCGCTGCCGGGACAGGCACCACGCAAGCCGCGCTGAACAAAATCGCCGTCAAAGCCTTGACAACCTTTCCGCCCATTGGGTATAATAACCGCAATGGCTTTGATGGAAAGAGTACCGTGCGCAAAGCGTCAAGAGAGCCGCGAAGGGTGGAAAGCGGTCGGGGAACGCACGGGAACATGGCTCCGGAGCTTCGCGGCCGAAAAGGCAAGTAGGCCGTGGCGGGTCGCGCCGTTACACGCAGGATGAGCGATAAATCAGGGTGGCAACGCGGATGAATCAGTCCGCCCCTCACAACAGGGGACGGGCTTTTTTCATGCGTCCGTTCCGTATCCCATGAAGGAGGATGAATCCCCATGTGCCAGGAATGCAGGAAACCCTTTTACATCACGACCCCCATCTACTATCCCAGCGACAACCTCCACATCGGTCACGCCTACTGCTCCACCGCTGCTGACTCCATGGCCCGCTTCAAGAAGCTGACGGGCTATGATGTGTTCTTCCTCACCGGTACGGACGAGCATGGTCAGAAGATTGAGCGCAAGGCCATTGACCAGGGCGTTACCCCGCAGGCTTATGTGGACAGGATTGTGGAGGGCATCAAGGAGCTGTGGAAGCTGATGGACATCGAATACGATGATTTCATCCGCACCACCGACCAGCGGCATGTGGAATGCGTGCAGCGCATTTTCAAGCAGCTCTATGAGCAGGGCGATATCTACAAGAGCGAGTACGAAGGCTGGTACTGTACTCCCTGCGAGTCCTTCTGGACGGAACTGCAGCTCAAGGACGGCAAATGCCCCGACTGTGGCCGTCCCGTGGAAAAGACCCGCGAGGAAAGCTACTTCTTCCGTCTGAGCAAGTATCAGGACTGGCTGATTCAGTACATCGAGGAGCATCCCGACTTCATCCAGCCTGCCACCCGCACCAATGAGATGCTCAACAACTTCCTGCGCCCGGGCCTGAATGACCTGTGCGTCAGCCGTACGTCCATCAAGTGGGGCATCCCCGTGACCTTCGATGAGAAGCATACCGTGTATGTCTGGCTGGACGCGCTGAACAACTACATTTCCGCGCTGGGCTACGGTACCGACCATGATGAGCTGTTCCGCAAGTTCTGGCCTGCGGATGTGCATCTGGTAGGCAAGGAGATTGTGCGCTTCCACACCATCATCTGGCCCATCATGCTCCACGCGCTGGGCCTGCCCCTGCCCAAGCAGGTGTTCGGCCATGGCTGGCTGGTCATCGACGGCAAGAAGATGGGCAAGTCCGTGGGTAACGTGGTAGACCCCGTGGTGCTGTGCAACCGCTATTCCTCCGATGCGGTGCGCTACTTCCTGATGAGAGAGATGCCCTTTGGCTCCGATGGCGAGTTCACTCTCAAGTCCATGCTCACCCGCATCAATGCCGATCTGGCGAACGATCTGGGCAATCTTGTCAGCCGTACGGTGGCGATGATTGAGAAGTACTTCGGCGGCTCCATCACCGCCATGGATGCGCTGGACGAGAGCGTTGACCGCGCTTTGTGGGATTTGGCGGAGGCAACCCCCGCCCGTGTGGAGGAGCAGGTGAATGCCTTCCAGTTCTCTGACGCACTGCAGGAAATCTGGAAGCTCATCGGTGAGTGCAACAAGTACATTGATGTGACGCAACCCTGGGTGCTGGGCCGCGATGAGGACCGCAAGGGCCGTCTGGCCACCGTCCTGTACACGCTGGCGGAATGCGTGCGCCGTGTAGCGGTCATGGTCAGCTTCGTCATGCCCCGCACGCCGGAGCGTATCTTCGCCCAGCTGGGCGTGACCGACCCCGAACTCAAGACCTGGGAGAGCATCATGAAGCCCTTCGGTGTGCTGCCCCTGGGCCTGACAGTTTGCAAGGGTGAAGCCCTGTTCCCCCGTCTGGATGTCCAGAAGGAGATTGAGCGGGACAATCCTCCTGCGCCGGAAGCCCCCAAGGCAGAGAAGAAGCCCGAGAAGAAGGACAAGAAAAAGGAGCAGAAGCATCAGGCTCCCGAGTTCCCGGCGGAGATTGCCTTTGACGATTTCTGCAAGTGCAAGATGCAGGTGGGCCGTGTGCTGCAATGCGAGAAGGTGGAAAAGAGCAACAAGCTCCTGCGCTTCCGCCTGTCCTTCGGCAAGGACGGCGAGCGTACCATCCTCAGCGGCATCGCCAAGTCTTACGACCCCGCTACACTGGTGGGCAAGCAGATTGTGGCCATCACCAATCTGGCTCCCCGCAAGATTGCCGGTGAAGAAAGCCAGGGTATGATTCTCTCCGGCGTGGATGATCAGGACAACCTGCGTCTGGTGTCCGTGGGTGAGGGCCTGGAGGACGGTGCGATCATCGGATGATCGAGTTGTTCGATTCCCACTGTCATGTGGACGAGGCACGCTTCGACGCTGACCGGGAGGAGACACTGGCCCGGATGCGGGAAAGGGGCGTGACACGCTTCGCTGTCATCGGGTCGGATATGGCTTCTTCCCGCCATGCGGCGGATTTCGCCGCCTCCCATGAGGGCTGCTGGGCTGCAGTGGGGGTGCATCCCCATGAAGCCAAGACCTGGAAGGAGGGCGATGATGAACGCCTTGCCGCGTGGGTGAAGGAAGAAAAGGTTGCTGCCATTGGCGAAATCGGCCTTGATTATTACTACGACCTGTCACCCCGCAGCATCCAGCAGGAGGTCTGTCTGCGGCAGATGGAGCTTGCCTGGCAGCTGGACATGCCGGTATGCTACCATGTCCGTGACGCGCATCAGGACATGCTGGAGCTGATGAAGTCCCGCAAGGGCAAACTGTCCGGCGGCATCATCCACTGCTTTTCCGGCAGCTGGGAGATTGCCCGGGAATACCTGAAGCTGGGCTTCTACATCAGCTTTGCCGGGCCTGTGACCTTCAAGAAGGCCCCCAAGCTCCAGGAAGCCGCGCTGAATGTGCCCATCGAGCGCCTCCTGGTGGAGACGGACAGCCCCTATCTGGCCCCGAAGCCTGTCCGCGGGCGGCGCAACGAGCCTGCCAATGTCTACTATGTGGCGGAGAAGATTGCTGCGCTGCGCGGCATTCCCCTGGAGGAATTTGCCGCCCAGACAACCCGCAATGCGCTTGCGGCCTATCGCATCGGATAAGGACTGAACAGGGACGTCCCGGCTGAACGGGGCGTCCTTTTCCTATGGATAATGTGTAGGTTGCGTGAATGGCGGCGGCGTGTTATAATAAAGTGATGAACCATGCGGAGGCGGATGCGGTGATTACAACAGTCTGTATGAATCCTGCCTTTGACCGGACGGTCACGGTGGATACACTGATGCCCGGGCAGGTCAATCGCATTCGTCAGGCGAGAACGGACATGGGCGGCAAGGGCGTCAATGTGGCTGTGGTGGCGCGTCGGCTGGGGCTGGATGCGCAGTGCATCGGCTGCATGGGCGAGGATGGCGCAGCGCGGTTTGTGGCGATGATGGACGCAGAAGGCCTGCCACACCGTTTCCTGACGGTGCCGGGGACACTGCGCACCAATACGAAGGTTGTCAGCATGGATGGCTCCGGGGTCACCGAACTGAACGAGCCCGGTGCAGCCCTGACGGAGCCCCTGCTGGAAGAGTTCTTCCGCATGGCGGAGGATGCTGCCGGCAGCAGCGGTATTGCCGTGGTGACAGGCTCCCTGCCCCCCGGCTGCCCGGAAGGAACATACCGTCAGCTTATCCGCCGATTGCATGTCCCCTGCGTGCTGGATGTGAGCGGACGCGAGCTGCTGCTGGGCGCGGAGACAGGCCCGATGCTGGTCAAGCCGAACATTCATGAGCTGGAAGCGACACTGGGCGAGAAGCTGCCAACCCAGGACGCTGTGATTCACGGTGCGCGCCGCCTGATGGCGATGGGTGCGCAGCATGTGCTTGTTTCCATGGGCGGGGACGGCGCATTGATGGTCACGGCAGACAAGGTATGGTATGCCCCGCCGGTGTCCGTGGCGGTGAAGTCCACCGTAGGCGCGGGCGATGCGATGGTCGGCGGCGTGCTGAAGGGTCTTGCGGAGCGTCCCGGCGACATGCGGCATGCGTTGATGTGGGGTGTGGCTGCGGGGACGGCCAGCGTCATGACGGAGGGAACGCAGCTCATTCGTCCCGAGGATATCGCGCCTATCCTGGCACAGGTTCATATACAGGAAGTGTAAGCGTTGTTTTTCAGAAGAAAGTTTCGACCTGATTTCACCGATGGCGTGATTGACTTGGTTCCCACCTGGCTCTATCCGCCGGATGAGGCCATGGGCTTTGGGGATTGCTGGGACTACATCATCGCCCCCCATGGTGTGCGCAGGGAGGCAGGCAGAATCAGCCTGCGTCTGGGCGAAAGCCCCTGCGTGTACTACTTTGGGCATATCGGTTACCATGTGGATGAGCCTTATCGCGGGCAGCACTATGCCAGGCGGGCCTGTGCGCTGCTGCGTCCGCTGATTGTTGCTGCCGGGAAGAGCAGCGTGGTCATCACCTGCGACCCGGACAACATCCCCAGCCGACGCACCTGCGAAAGACTGGGCTGCACGCTGGAGCGGATTGTGGATGTGCCCCGGGCCATATCCTCCCGGTGGGAAATCAGCGATGTGAAGTGCCGCTATATCTGGCGTCTGGACGGGTGACAGGCAATTTCCGCAGTCATGCAGGGTATGATAAACACAGGGCGGCACAGGCCGCGAAGGGAGCGGGATGATGGAGGTTCAGGCAAAGGGCGTGAAGGTTCATTGTGAGCAGTACGGCACAGGTGGCAAGCGCGTGGTGCTGCTGCATGGCTGGGGCTGTGACGGCAAGCTGATGAAGCCTGTCGCAGACTTTCTCAGTCAGGAGATGACCGTGCTGAGCATTGACTTTCCTGCCCATGGAGAGAGCGGCCGTCCGCCGGAGCCGTGGGGCGTGCCGGACTTCGCGGCCTGCACGCTGGAGGTGCTTCGAAAGCTGGATTTCCTGCCCTGCAGCGTGATTGCACATTCCTTTGGCGGACGCATCACCATTGAGCTGGCATCGCAGGATGACACGCTCTTTGAGAAACTGATTCTCACCGGCAGCGCGGGCCTGAAGCCACGTCAAAGTGAGGAGGGCAGGAAGCGCAGCGAGGAGTATCGCCGCCGCCGCGCATGGTGGGAAAAGCTCAAAAAGCTGCGCGTGCTGGGCCGTCTCCCGGACAGGATGCTGGAACGGCTTCGGAACAGGTATGGTTCCCGGGACTATCTTGCGCTGGATGAGGAGATGCGCAAGACCTTCGTGAAGGTGGTCAATCACGACCAGTCGGCCATGCTGGCGAGCATCCGTCAACCTACGCTGCTCATCTGGGGCGACAAGGACACGGAAACCCCCCTGTGGATGGGGCAGCAGATGGAGCGGGATATTCCGGATGCAGGACTGGTGATTTTTGAGGGCGGGACGCATTTTGCCTATCTGGAGCAGGTGCAGCGATTCAACCGGGTGGCGCAGGTGTTCCTGACGAGCGAGCAGGCGTGACCCCATCCTGGCAGCAGGAAGCCTGTCCCATGATTTTCGGATGGAGGATATCCTCATGAGCAATGCGTGGTTTGTCTGGCTGACGGTTCTGGCCGTGGCGGCATCATCCGTGCTGGCGGGGCGGAAGCTGGTTCACTATTTCCAGTTGGAGAGCTACCAGTTTCCCGGTTACTTCCGCACGCTCAGGCGCAACCTGCCCGGTGTGCTGATTCCGGGCGGTGCGCTGTGTCTGGCGGAAACGCTGCTGATTGCGGCCTTCGGCTGGTCTGTGCAGTCTGGCTGGCTCCATGGCGCACTGGCGGGTGTGCTGCTGGCAGCCTTTTCGGTGGGCGCAGCATGGCTGATTCGTGTACTGACAGCAGAAAAAAAGGCGAAGAAGCCCCTTGTCTTTACACCCCGGGTGAAGCGGCTGTATGCTGTCAGCGCAGTGGTGTATACGGCGGTGCTGGCCATGCTCCGGGGGATGCTGGGGGCGTACTGGGTATGGCTGGGGCTGTTTCCGCTACTGCTGCCGCTGTGGGTCGCGCTGGCGGGGCTGCTGGCCTGGCCCATTGAGAAGCTCATCAGTGAGATGTATTTCCGGGATGCCCAGCGGATGCTGCGGGAGCGTCCCGACCTGATCAAAATCGGCATTACCGGCAGCTACGGCAAGACCAGCGTCAAGTTCATTCTGGGTACGATGCTCAGCGAGAAGTATCAAACGCTTGTTACGCCCTCCAGCTTCAATACCCCCATGGGCGTGACGAAAATCATCCGCACCAAGCTGCAGCCGGCACATCAGGTGTTCGTGGCGGAAATGGGTGCGCGGCATGTGGGCGATATCAAGGAAATGTGTCGTCTGGTGCATCCGACTTACGGTGTGCTGACCAGCGTTGGCCCGCAGCATCTGGATACCTTCAAGACCCTGGAGCGCATCAAGAAAACCAAGTATGAGCTCATGGACGCCATTCCTGCCGATGGCTGCTGCTTCTTCCCGGATGACGGCGACATCTGCCGGGAGCTGTATGACCGGACGCAGAAGGACAAGCGGCTGTGCTGCCTCCATGCCGGTGATGCGGATGTCTGGGCGGAGGATTTGGCCGTATCGCCGCAGGGCAGCAGTTTTACACTCTGCACGAAGGATGAACGCATTCATTGCCAAACGCGGCTGCTGGGTGCGCATAATATCCAGAATATTCTGCTGGCTGCCACGGTATGCCTGCATTTGCAGCTGACGCTGCGGCAAATCGCCCGGGGCATCAGCCGTCTGGAGCCGGTTGAGCATCGCCTGCAGCTGATTCCTTCCACGGGTGTGACCATCATTGATGACGCATTTAACAGCAACCCCCGGGGCGCACAGGCTGCGCTGGAGGTGCTGCGGGAGTTCAGCGGACGGCGCATCATCATTACCCCCGGCATGGTGGAGCTGGGCGGGGAGGAAGCGGCCTTCAACCGTTCCTTCGGGCGGAAAATAGCGGATTGCGTGGATGTCGCGATTCTGGTCGGCCGACGCCATACGCAGCCCATTGCGGAGGGCTTGCGGGAGGCAGGCTTTCCGGAGGAAAACATTCACCCGGTCGGAAGCCTTTCGGATGCGTCGGCACTGCTGGGCATTCTGGGCAGACCGGGGGATGTGGCCCTGTTTGAGAACGATCTGCCGGACAATTATTCCGAGGCGTAACGCCTTTCAGGAGGAGCAAGGACATGAGCAAGATTCAGCTTGGTGTGATTTATGGCAGCCGAAGCTGTGAACGTGAGGTCGCCATCATCAGTGCAGTGCAGCTGATGAATCATGTGGACACGGAGAAATATGACGTGATTCCCGTGTACATCAGTGAGCAGGGCATGTGGTACACCGGCGATACGCTGCGGGATATCAAGGCCTACACGCCCTTCAATCCGGACCGAAAGGGCATCGAGCAGGTGCATCTGGACCTGACAGCCGGTTCCGGCGCACTGCTGGCGAACCGTCCCGGCAAGGGGCTTTTCGGCCATCCCACGCAGGTGGTGGTGGCGCGGCTGGAGGTGTGCGTGGTGGTCATGCACGGGCTGAATGGTGAGGATGGCACGCTGCAGGGCATGCTGGAGCTGGCCAATCTGCCCTATACCTCCACGGGTGTGGCTGGCAGCGCCATCGGCATGGACAAGATTATGATGAAGCAGTTCTTCCGCGGGGCCGGTGATTTGCCGGTGCTGCCGGACTGCTGGTTCACCCGCGCCATGTGGGAGAAGAATCGGGATGCTGTGCTGGACGAGGCGGAAAAGCTGGGCTATCCCGTGTTCGTCAAGCCTGCGAACCTTGGTTCCTCCATTGGCGTGAGCCGTGCGGATGACCGGGAGGGTCTGGTTGACTCGCTGGAGCTGGCCTTTGACTATGACCGCCGTGTGCTGGTGGAGAAGGGCCTTGACAAGCCCATCGAGCTGAACTGTTCTGTGCTGGGCTATGATGACGATGTGACGGCTTCGCCCATTGAGATGCCTATTTCCGCCGATAAGTTCCTGGACTTCAAGGAGAAGTATCTGGCTTCCGGCGGCTCCAAGGGCATGGCCAGCCTGCACCGCATCCTGCCCGCGCCCATTCCCGATACCCTGCGGGATGAGATTCAAGCCCTGTCCTGCCGCATCTTCCGCATGATGGACTGCAAGGGCGTGGTGCGCATCGACTACATGTGGGACAGAAATTCCGACCATATCTATATCACGGAAATCAACACCATTCCCGGCTCCCTGTCCTTCTACCTGTGGGAGAATGCAGGGGTGAAGTACGCGCAGCTGATTGACCGCATGGTGGATTATGCCCGCAGGGCGCATGAGGACAAGAATCTGCGCAATTATGCCTACACCTCGGACATTCTGCGCAGTGTGAGCCTGGGCGGCGCGAAGGGTACCAAGGGTGCAAAGGGCTGCAAGGGAGCCAAGGGGTGAGCTGAGCGTCCTCACACTGCCAACGGCTGGGCGCATCATGAAGGAAGTGAAGGAATACCTATGCATTTGGAGGATGTACAGTCCCCGAAGGATATCAAGGGCCTGTCCTACGCCGAACTGGATAACCTGGCGGCTGAAATCCGTGCGGAGTTGGTCACTACGGTGGCGCAGCGCGGCGGACATCTGGCCTCCAATCTGGGTGTGGTGGAGCTGACGCTAGCACTGCATCGTGTGTTTGACATGCCTGAGGACAAAATCATCTTTGACGTAGGCCATCAAAGCTATGTCCACAAGCTGATTACAGGCCGCTATCATCGCTTCGGCACCCTGCGCAGCTTCGGCGGATTATCCGGCTTCCCCAAGCGCGGGGAAAGCGTCTACGATGTCTTTGAAACGGGACATTCCTCCACGGCCTTGTCCGCCGCACTGGGCATGGCAAGGGCACGGGATTTGCGGGGAGAGAAGCATCATGTGGTGGCCCTGGTCGGGGACGGTGCCCTGACCGGCGGCATGTGCTATGAAGCTCTCAATGATGCCGGCAACAGCAAGACCCGGATGATTGTTATCCTGAACGATAATGAAATGTCCATCGCGCCCAACGTGGGTGCGCTGTCCCGGCACCTGACGGATATCCGGGTCAGCAAAGGGTGGACAAGCACCAAAAGGGCTGTGCGGAATCGTCTGGCGCATATCCCGGTGGTGGGCAAGCATGTGTACCGCTTTGTTCACTGGGTAAAAACATCCATCAAATCGGCCGTGATGAAAAATGGGGATGGCTTTTTCACGGCATTGGGCTTTCAGTATTTCGGCCCCATTGACGGACATGAGCTGCGCAGTCTGGAAAAGATCCTGCGCCTTGTCAAGGAATATGATGGCCCGGCTGTGGTGCATGTGCTGACCCGCAAGGGTCATGGCTACCCCAAGGCAGAGGAGCTGCCCGAGCAGTTCCATGGTACGCCGCCCTTCTATGTGGAAACGGGCGACCCGCGCAAGGCATCGAGCCTGCCTTCCTTTGGACAGGTGATGGCGCGGGAACTGGCTGACATGGCGAAGCTGGACAGGCGCATCGTGACCATCACAGCCGCGATGCCCAGCGGCACAGGCCTGAATCTGTTCCAGGAGGCGCATCCGGACAGGATGATGGACGTGGGCATTGCCGAGGAGCATGCTGTCACGCTGGCAGCAGGTTTGGCTGCCGCGGGCATGAAGCCCTATTTCGCAGTCTATGCGTCCTTCTTCCAGCGCAGCTTTGACCAGTTGATTCATGATGTTTGCATGCAGAAGCTCCCTGTGACCTTCCTGCTGGACAGGGCTGGGCTGGTAGGCGAGGATGGTGCAACCCATCACGGCGTGTTTGATTTGGCATCCATGCTGCCCGTGCCCGCGCTGACGGTGCTGGCTCCCCGGGATCTGACGGAATTGAAGGCCATGATTCGCTGGACAGCGTACTTCGATGGCCCCTGTGCGATTCGCTATGGCCGCACACCGGTGGATTTGAGTGCGGAATACCCGTGTGACCGTTTCACCCTTGGCAAGTGGGAAACGCTGCGGGAGGGGACGGACTGTGCCCTGCTGGCGGTGGGCTCCATGGTGGCTCCGGCGTTGGAAGCCAGCACCCTGCTGGCCAGGAAGGGCATCCGTGCAGCGGTCATCAACTGCTCCACCGTCAAGCCCATGGACGAGGACGTGCTGTTCCGCCTGCATGGTACGCCGGTATTCACCATGGAGGAGCATGTGCTGACGGGTGGCTTCGGCAGTGCCGTGTGCTCCTTCTGTGTCAACAATGACCTGACGGTGCCGCTGATTACCTTTGGCGTACCCAATACCTTCGTGCAGCATGGCCGGCATGACCAGCTGATGAAATATCTGGGCCTGCAGCCCGGGCAAATGGCGCAGCGCATAGCCGCCGCGCTGAAAAGCAAAGGGGAACAAGCATGAGCGAGAAAATGCGTGCAGACGTGGCACTGGTCACACGGGGCCTGTGTGAAAGCCGGGAGAAGGCTCAGGCAGCCATCATGGCAGGCCAGGTCTACCTGGGCGAGAAAAAGGTCAACAAGGCCAGTGACCCTGTCCGCCCGGAGGATGAACTGATTCTGCGCGGAGCAGCCCATCCCTTCGCCAGCCGAGGCGGCTTGAAGCTGGAAAAAGCCATCAAGTCCTTTCAGGCAGACCTGACGGGCAAGGTGTGCATGGACATCGGCGCGGCAACAGGCGGCTTCACGGATGTGTGCCTGCGCTCCGGGGCTTCCCATGTCTATGCCATTGATGTGGGCTATGGCCAGTTCGACTGGCGGCTGCGCAATGATTCCCGGGTGACGGTGATGGAACGCACCAATGCCCGTTATCTGACACCCGAGCAGGTGCCGCTGCATCCCACGGTGACGGTCATGGACGTGAGCTTTATTTCCATCCGGCTGATCCTGCCGGTGGCGGCAGCCTTGATGGGGGAGGATGGCGTATTTTATACACTCATCAAGCCTCAGTTTGAGGCAGGGCGTGACCGGGTAGGCAAGAAGGGCGTGGTGCGGGAGCCTTCGGTGCATGCGGCGGTGCTGCAGGAGATTGTGGACTTCTGCCCCAGCTTCGGATGGCAGGTGCAGGCTCTGGACTTCTCGCCCATCACCGGGCCGGAAGGCAACATTGAGTTTCTGGCCAAGATTACCCGCAAAAGACAGGAAACGGAGCCCTGTACGCCCGAAAGCATCCGTGAGCTTGTTGCCCGTGCCCATGAAACGATGAAAAAGGACAAGTAAGCCGCCGAATCGAGGGATGTTTTTCCTTCGGCGCGATATTTGCATATACTTGAATGAATATTCATCCTGTGCTATAATGAAGCCCGCTAACGCATTCCGGGCGGTGAACGCCTGTACAGGATGGAGGAAATACTGACGATGAAAACAGTTCGTCAGATGGCAATTCTGGATATTATTGGCAAGAAGGACGTGGAGACGCAGGAGGAGCTGGCGGAAGCCCTGCGTAGCCGGGGCATGAAGGTAACGCAGGCCACCGTATCCCGGGATATCAAGGAGCTTCGACTGCTCAAGGTGCTGACGCCTTCAGGGGCCTACAAGTATGCGACGGCGGACAATGCCGAAAATGGCTTGTCCGAACGCTTTATCCGCATGCTGTCGGAGTCGCTGCTGTCTGTGGCTGCATCCAATAATCTGATTGTTGTCAAGACGCTGAGCGGTTCGGCCAATGTGGCGGCAGAAGCCCTCGATTCTCTGCACTGGCCGGAGATTCTGGGTTCTCTGGCGGGGGATAACACCATTCTGCTCATCATCCGCGCGGAGTCCAATACAGCAGATGTCGTACGCCGTATTCAGGAAATGATTAAGTAATCAACCCGGTAAGGAGCATTCAACATCATGATATTGTCCATGCGCATGCACAATATTGCCTTGATTGAGGATTTGACCCTGGAATTTGCCCAGGGGCTTCATGTGCTGACCGGTGAGACCGGCGCGGGCAAATCCATCATCGTGGACGCAGTGAATCTGGCCCTGGGCGGCAGGGCAGACCGGGAGCTGATTCGCACAGGGACGGACAAGGCGTGGGTGGAAGCCATCTTCGATGCCGCAGGGCAGGAGCAGGTAGAAGCCTTCCTGACGGCGCAGTCCATAGAGGCGGAGGGCGGACTCGTCACACTGTACCGCGAGATTAGCCGCAGCGGGCGCAATTTGTGCCGTGTCTGCGGCGTTGTCGTGCCGGTGAGCGTACTCAGGGAGCTTGCGGCTCTGCTGATGGATGTGCATGGTCAGCATGAAGCGCAGTTCCTGATGGATGCCCGTTATCACCTGCGTTTTCTGGATGCGTCCGGGGATGAGGTTCATCAGGCTTTGCTGCACCAGGTGGAAGAAGCCTATCAGGCATTCATTCAGAATCACCGCAGCTATGCCCGTCTGGTGCGGGAAAATGAGCAGAAGCAGTACCGCATGGAAACGCTCAAAAAGTCGCTGGATGAATTGAAAAAGGCCAAGCTGAAGGCTGGCGAGGAAGAAGCCCTGACGGCAGAGAAGGAACGCTACCGTCATGCGGAAAAAATATCCTCGGCGGTACGGACCGCCTATGGTGCGCTGTCGGTCAGTGCAGATGGTGAGCCGCTGCTCTCACGGCTCAAAGAAGCTCTGACAGCCCTGCAAAGTCTGACCGGTCTTGGGGATGACTATCAGTCTCTGGCCGGACGCTGTGAATCCGCCTACTATGAATTGGAAGAAATCAGCTATGAGCTGGCTGCCATGGTGGAGAACGGGGAGTTCGATCCCCAGCGTGCCGAGCAGGTGGAAGCCCGCATGGACATGATTCGCCGTCTGGAACGCAAGTATGGTGAAAGCATTCCGGATGTGCTGGCTCAGCAGGAGCGCATGCAGGAGGAGTACGACAATTTCGCCAGCATGGATCAGCAGGTGGCGTCGATGGGGCAGGAGCACAAGCGGCTGCTGGCGGCCTATCGTGCGCTGGCACGGCAGTTGACCGCATCCCGACAAGCCCTTGCCGCGGTGTTCGAGCAGCGGATGATGGCGCAGTTGAAGGATTTGGGCATGGGCAAGACCGTGTTTCAGGCATCCTTTGCGCCCAGGCCCGAAGGCAGGCAGTCCATGCCCCAGCCCCATGGCGACGATGTCATGGAGTTTATGATTTCTCCCAATCCCGGCGAACCGATGAAGCCCCTGTCGAAAATTGCTTCCGGCGGCGAGCTGTCCCGGCTGATGCTGGCCATCAAGTCGCTGGAGGCGGAGCAGGTGGGCGTGGGCTGCATGGTCTTTGATGAAATCGACACCGGCATCAGCGGCCGCATGGCGCAGGTGGTGGCGGAGAAGATGGCCCACATTGCCCGGAACAGGCAGGTGCTGTGCGTGACCCATCTGCCGCAGATTGCGGCCATGGCCGAGCATCAGTTCCTGGTGGAAAAGCGCACCGATGGGGAGCGCACGAATACCACGGTGACCTGTCTGAATCCGGCACAGCGCGTGGCGGAGGTCGCCCGGATGCTGGGCGGAGCGGACGGCAGCGAGGACTCTGCACGCAGTCACGCGGCGCATATGCTGGAACAAGCCAGTGCCATGCGTACAGAAATGCGGCCATATTGATAAAAGTTCGACAAAATACAAGCAGAAAGTGAAAATCCTCTGTACGAAATCCATGCTTGTGTGATATAATAGGACAGTCGGACTCTCGGCAGACGGCTATGCGAAAGCAATCTGCCGTATTCATACTGTATATGCGCGATGCCACGTCCAAAGGAGAAGGGGCTTCGATAGCATAGCCATATCTTGGAAGGGGGATCTTTGTCCGTGTTTGGATCTCGTCTGTTTCCCGGCGGCGTTCATCCGCACGAGGGTGTAAGCGGCAAGCGCGTTAATGGCGGCAATGCCATTAAGGAGCTGCCTGCCCCGCCTCGTTTGGTCATCCCGCTGCAGCAGCATATCGGTGCGCCGGCCAAGGCTGTGGTCAGCAAGGGCGACCGTGTCCTGAAGGGGCAGGTCATCGGTGAGGCTGGCGGCTTCGTGTCTGCGCCGGTGCATTCCTCGGTGTCGGGCGTTGTGGTGGATGTGCAGCCCTGCCTGCAAGCCAATGGCACGGAAGTCATGGCCGTCATCATTGATAACGATTATCAGGACGAATGGGTGGAGCTGCATCCTGCCGAGCATCCTGAAACCCTGACCGCTGCTGAGCTGCAGAAGATCATCCGCGAAGCTGGTATCGTGGGCATGGGCGGCGCGACCTTCCCCACCTCCGTGAAGCTGACGCCGCCCAAGGGAAAGACCATTGAGAAGCTCATCATCAACGGTGCGGAGTGCGAGCCTTACCTGACGGCGGATCATCGCCTGATGCTGGAGAAGGCCTCCGAGATCATTGACGGCGTGCGGCTGATCATGCTGGCTCTTGATATTCGGGAGACCATCATTGGCGTGGAGGACAACAAGCCGGATGCCATCTCCGTGCTGAGCAAGGCTGCTCAGGGCGTGGATGGTGTGACGGTTCGGGCACTGCCTGTGCGTTATCCGCAGGGCGGTGAAAAGCAGCTGATTTACGCCACTACCAAACGCAAGGTTCCCTGCGGCGCACTGCCCATCGAGGTGGGCTGCGCGGTGTGCAATGTGGCAACCGTGTACGCCATCCAGCAGGCTGTTCGTCTGGGCAAGCCGCTGATTGAACGTGTGACCACTGTGGGTGGCATGGTGAACAACCCCGGCAACTATATGGTGCGCATCGGTACGCCCATCGAGAATCTGCTGGATGCCTGCGGCGGACTGCAAACTGGCGTGCGCAAGCTCATCAGCGGCGGCCCCATGATGGGCATGTCCATTGCCCGTACCGATATCCCGATCACCAAGGGTTCCTCTGGCATTCTGGCACTGGGCCGGGAGGCACTGAACAAGAAGGAATCCCCCTGCATCCGCTGCGGCCGTTGCATGCGGGCCTGTCCCATGCAGCTGATGCCCGCCAAGCTGGACGCGCTGGTTCGTGCCGACAAGATTGAAATGGCGGAAAAGTTCGGCGTGATGAACTGTCTGGAGTGCGGCGCGTGCACCTTTGCCTGCCCCGCCAAGCGCGAATTGACCCAGTCCTGCCGTGCAGGCAAGAAGATTATCAACACCCGCCGCCGTCAGGCTGCGGCCCGCAAGGCTGCGGAAGAAGCCGCGGCCAAGGCGGCTGAACAGAAGAAGGAGGGTTGAGCAACATGCAGAAGAATCTTGCCGTAACCTCCTCCCCGCATCTGAGAGACAATATCTCCACGCGGCGCATCATGCAGGAGGTTTGCCTTGCGCTGGCTCCTGCCGGTATTGCGGGCATCATCCTGTATGGCAGTCAGGCCGCGATGCTCATTGCTGCGGCTGTGGTGACTGCGGTGGTGGCCGAGTGGGCCTGGGAGAAGCTGAACCATCAGCCGTCCACGGTAGGGGACTGGAGCGCAGTGGTCACGGGCCTGCTGCTGGCCTACAACCTGCCGGCGAATGCACCGGTGTGGCTGGCGGTGGTGGGTTCTCTGATTGCCATTATCCTGGTCAAGCAGATGTTCGGCGGCATTGGCAGCAACTTCATGAACCCTGCCCTGACCGCCCGTGCGATTCTCTTTGTCAGCTGGAGTCAGCTGATGGCTGCTTATCCCCAGACGAATTTCGCTGTGGATGCTATGTCCACCGCCACGCCGTTGGCAACGCTGGCCTCGGTTGGCCCGCAGGGTGTCAGCCTGTGGAATCTGCTCATCGGCAACTGCGGCGGTGTGCTGGGTGAAACCTGTAAGTTGGCCATCATCCTGGGCGGCGTGTACCTGATTGCCCGGGGCATCATCGACTGGAAGATTCCTGTCAGCTTCATTGTCACGGTGTTCCTGTGCTACCTGGTGAAGGACGGCGCGACCATGGCTCTGTACCAGATGATGGCCGGCGGCCTGATGCTGGGCGCGTTCTTCATGGCGACGGACTATGTGACCAGCCCCGTGAGCAATTCCGGGCGGATTATCATGGGCGTGGGCTGCGGCCTGCTGCTGTTCGTCATCCGCGCTTTTGCATCCTATCCGGAAGGATGCTCCTTTGCCATCCTGTTTATGAATGTTGCAACGCCGCTGATTGACAAGTTCACGGTGAGCAAGCCCTTCGGGGAGGTGAAAAAGCATGGCTAATGAAGAAAACAAGACGCTGTTGGGCGTATTTGTCAATGGTCTGATTCATGAGAACCCCATCTTCACGCTGATGCTGGGCATGTGTCCGACCCTGGCCATCACCACGGCTGCGTCCAACGGCGTGGGTATGGGTCTGGCTACCACGGCTGTGCTGGTGTTCTCCAATCTGTTCATTTCCCTGCTGCGCAATATCATTCCTGAGAAGGTGCGTATTCCGTCCTTCATCGTGGTGATAGCGTCCTTCGTGACCATTGTGGATCTGCTGCTCAAGGCATTCCTGCCGGATCTGTCCTCTGCGCTGGGCATGTACATCCCCTTGATTGTGGTGAACTGCATCATCTTCGCCCGTGCGGAATCCTTTGCCTTCAAGAATCCGCCTGCGCTGTCCGTGATGGATGGTCTGGGCATGGGCCTGGGCTTTACCTTCGCCATCACGCTGCTGAGCTGCATCCGTGAAGCTCTGGGCAGCGGTACCATCTTCGGCTTTCAGGTTATGCCGGAAAACTTTCAGCCCATGGGCATCATGCTCAACGTCCCCGGCGGCTTCATTACCCTGGGCGTGCTGCTGATTGTGGTCAACTGCATCAAGGTCTATGCGGCGAAGAAGGCTGCTGAGCGGAAGGAGGAGCTGGCATGATTCAAAGCGGAACGTATCTGGCAGTGCTGGTTGGCTCGCTGCTGGTGAACAACTTCGTCATGAACAAGTTCCTGGGCATCTGCCCCTTCCTGGGCGTGTCGAAGAAATTCGATACCGCCCTGGGCATGGGCATGGCCGTGACCTTCGTCATGACCCTGGCGTCCTTCATCGCCTGGATTGTGGAGCATGTGCTGCTGGTGCCCCTGGACCTGATGTACATGCGCACCATCGCTTTCATTCTGGTGATTGCCGTGCTGGTGCAGGTGGTGGAGATGGCCCTGAAGAAGCTGTCCTTCTCCCTGTATCAGGCACTGGGCGTGTATCTGCCCCTGATTACCACCAACTGCGCGGTGCTGGGCGTGGCCCTGCTGAACTCCGACTCCGGCTATGACCTCATCATGAGCACGGTCAACGGTTGCTGCGCGGCACTGGGCTTCACCCTGTCGCTGGTGCTGTTCTCCTGCATTCGCGAGCGGCTGGCCATGTCCAACATGCCCAAGTGGATGGACGGCTTCCCCGGTGCGCTGATTACAGCGGGCCTGATGGCGGTGGCCTTCATGGGCTTCGGCGGCCTGATCAAGTAAGGAGGGTATCGTATGGAGATTTTGTATGCGGCCCTCGTGCTGGGTGGTCTGGGTTTGGCCTTTGGCGGTCTGCTGACGCTGACCTCGAAGATTTTTGCCGTACCCGCCAATCCCAAGCGGGACGCGGTGCGTGAGCTGCTTCCCAGTGCCAATTGCGGTGCCTGCGGCTATCCCGGCTGCGACGGCTGCGCCGATGCCATCGTTTCCGGCAAGGCCAGTGTGAACGCCTGCCCTGTGGGCGGCGCGGATACTGCCGCGAAGATTGCTGAGGTAATGGGCGTGCAGCCCGCTGACCCCAGCACCCGTCTGGTGGCCCGCGTCATCTGCAAGGGCCACAACGAGCATTGCAAGGACAAGTTCGATTACAAGGGCATTACCGACTGTGTGGCTGCCAGTCTGGTCAGCGATGGCCCCCGCAGCTGCAAGTATGCCTGCATTGGCATGGGCAGCTGTGTGCGCGCATGCGCCTTTGATGCCATTCACATGGATGAGAATCGTCACATCGCCCTGATTGACGAGAACAAGTGCGTTGGCTGCGGCAAGTGCGTATCAACCTGCCCCAAGGGTGTGCTGGATCTGCATCCCGTCACGGAGCCTGTGCGCGTCATGTGCCGCGCGGCAGAGGAAGGCATTCTGGTATCGGACATCTGCGACCGCGGCTGCATCGGCTGCGAACGCTGCGAGCAGGCCTGCAAGTTTGGCGCACTGACGATGAAAAACCATCTGCCTGTCATCGACCTGGAGAAGTGCCGCGGCTGCATGATGTGCGCCGAGGTCTGCCCCACCCGCGCCATTTGGGCGGACTGGGACAACCGCAAGATCGCCGAGATCAACCAGGCCTCCTGCGTGGGCTGCACCATGTGCAAGCGC
>JBJEUL010000031.1:0-1693 GCA_051883835.1 Aristaeellaceae bacterium | reverse complement strand
AAGATGGTGCTGGCGGCCTCGCTTCGGCTGATGCCCAGCACGAACTTGCCCATGGCCTTCAATTTGCCCACCAGCGGCGTATAGTCGCTGTCGCCGGACACAATGCAGAAGGAGTCAATCAACTCGTTGGTATAGGCCACCTCCAGCGCGTCGATAACCAGCAGGATATCGGCGTTGTTCTTCTGCGCGATGCCGTAGCGCAGGGAGGGCACCACCGTGAAGGTGTTGCTCAGCAGCACCTCCTTCAAATCGGAGAAGCGATCCGTGTAGCCGTACACCTTGCCCAGCAGGATATCGCCGCGGATTTTGACCTTCTCCAGAATGCTGTTGAGGGTGGCGACCTTCGCGCCGCAGTTTTCCAAATCAACAAACAATGCAAACTTGCTCAAAGAATAACCTCTTTCCATGGATGGCAGCGCATGCTGCCTGTTTCTCGCATCTCCATCAAATACGGAAGGTGAAGCGGTCACCCCGGATGAACTGCCGGGAGGTATGCAGAGGCTGTCGCGTATGGTCGTAGATGACCTCCCGCAATTGCAGCAGGGCGTCCCCCGTGCTGACCTCCAGCTGCCGGGCCTGTGCCGCCGTGGCATAGCTCAGGGAAATCTCATGGATGGCCTGACTTGTATCGGTGCCGTGACGCCGCAGGATGGCATACAGCGAGCCGGTCAGGTCCTCCTCCAGCAGGTAGGCGTAGGATGCCGGGAAATGGTTGATTTCCAGCATCACGGGCGTGTCATCGGCCAGGCGCAGGCGCACCAGCTCCACCACCATTGCACCTTCCTCCAGCATCAGGTCGCGCACGTCCTCCGCATCGGCACGCACCATCTGGGCATGGATGACCCGTGTACCCGGCGTGCAGCCCATCATGCTGCATGCGTCATGGAAGCTGTTCACGCCCCTGAGATCCTTGCACAGCCGGGGCACCTCCACAAAGGTACCCTTTCCCTGCAGGCGTTTGAGCAATCCCTCCTGCGTCAGCTCCGCCAGGGCCTTGCGCACGGTCACACGGCTGACCTGATAGGTATCGCACAGCTCCTGTTCGGAGGGAATCTGACTATGCACAGGATAAATCCCCCCGGCAATATCGCTGCGGAGCTTCTGCATCAGCTGCTTGTACAGCGGGCTGTAGCCTTCCGACAGCAGAATCTGCTTTTTCATGCCATCCCCTCCTTCGGCATATGCGTTCAGTATACCATTGATTCGCTGAAAATTCCAGCACTTTATAGACAAATGGGCCTGGAAGCGGTAAAATACAGGTGACATTTTTCTTGCCCAAGGAGGTTTTATGGCCCATCCTGCGACCGTATCGGCCTGCATCGTGCTGTATCACGCGGGCGACGAGGTGCTCCGCGCCGTGCAGTGCGTCAAGGCTTCCACCCTGCCGGTGGATTTGTTCGTGTCCGACAACTCCCCTGAATGCGATACCGCCCAGCGCATCAAGGCCCTGTGGCCGCAGGTGCGTATCCTGACCCAGCAGGCCAATGTGGGCTTTGGCCGGGGCAACAACGCGGCCCTGCCCCACCTGCAAAGCCGCTATCATTTGCTGGTGAACCCGGATGTGACCTTTCCGCCGGAGCTGATTGAGCGCATGGTGGCCTACATGGATGCGCACCCGGAAGCGGTCATTCTCACGCCGCGGGTCTTCAATCAGGACGGCACCGAGCAGTTCCTGCCCAAGAAGCAGCCCACC
>JBJEUL010000030.1:0-7312 GCA_051883835.1 Aristaeellaceae bacterium | reverse complement strand
CTTGTGGGGTGCAGGGGTGAAACCCCTGCGCAGGTCTGGGCGGCAGCCCAGCGCCTCAGGTTATCATAACAAAAAAGGAACAGAAAAAGCGCGAGTTTCCAAGCAGGCGACGCAGTTCGCCCGCGTAGGAAACGGCAGGTTCCGGGGACTGCACGAGGAACGACCTCATCCGACCTTGCTGCACTCGCCCCCCTCCCAAGAAGGGGAAGGCTTTCCGTTGCTGCTGCGCTATGCAGCATGCATGCGTCCTGACCGCTGCATGAAAAAATCTCCCCGGCAGCTTGTTGTGTCTGCCGGGGAGGTTTCTTTGGGGGGCTCAGGCTTCCTTGCCGCCGCCCAGCTGCATGGCCGACCAGAAGCCAATGGCAAAGGTCAGCAGGCTCATGATGACCGTCACCGCCGTGGTGCCCGTCAGGGACGTGCCCATCAGGATAGCCACGGGAGAAGCCACCACAAGGCCCAGAATGGCGCAGTAGGTCAGCACCTTCTGCTTGGCCAGCAGCACCTCAATCAGCTTGGCAATGGCGAAGATGCCCACCACGATGCCGATGCCGAAGGGCACCAGAATGCCCACATAGTTCAGCACCGTGCCCCACTGACCGGCAGCAAGGCTCACCGTCAGGCCCTTGACAGAGGCGATAATCGGCTCATAGTAGCCGATGAGCTTGAGCAGCATGGAGCCGCTGACGCCGGGGATGACCATCGTGGCGGAAGCCATCATGCCAATCAGCAGGAGTTTGACCACCTCCAGCACGGAGAGCTGAATCGCGGCCACATTTTCCGCCTGAATGATTTGCAGGAACACAATCAGCCCGAAGAACACCACGAACAGCACCCAGCCCGGCGCAGTGACGCGGCTGCCCTTGAGGTTCTTGAGGATGGCGGGCAGGCCGCCCAGAATCAGGCCGATGAACAGCGTGTTGGTGGGCAAGGGATAGTTGGTGAAGGCCCAGTCGATGACAAAGCTCAGCCCGACAATGGCCGCCACCATGCCCAGCGCGAAGGGAGCCAGCGTTTTGAGGGACTTTTTGGGCTGCTTGAACAGATGGGTGATGCAGGAAATCAGCGTGTCATAGATGCCCATGGAGACCATCATCGTGCCGCCGGACACGCCGGGGATGATGTTGGCCAGGCCAATGACCGCGCCCTTGAGGATATCCCAGAACAGCTTCATGGATGTCGTCTCCTTGACAGTCAGCAGGATTTGCCCCGGCTCAACAGCCGTGACCTTCCTATACTATAGCAGAAAGCACAGGCTCCGTCAAACCGTAGGACAGAAAATTTGGGGATGCGAATTTCACCCTTGACAGAACCGGCAGGCCATGCTATAATAACCAAGCTGGTTGCAATTTGGAGAGATGGCCGAGCGGTTGATGGCGCTGGTCTTGAAAACCAGTGATGTCGAAAGGCACCGGGGGTTCGAATCCCTCTCTCTCCGCCAGCGATGCTGACAGATGCACATCACTTGACATGGAGAAGTACCCAAGAGGCCGAAGGGGCTCCCCTGCTAAGGGAGTAGTGTGCGATAAGCGCAGCGAGGGTTCAAATCCCTCCTTCTCCGCCAAATGCCTGCCGTACAACGAGTTGCGGCAGGTATTTTTGTGTTTACTTGGCACTGACGCAATAATGGTTATCAGTTATTCGTGTTCGCTATTTCAAACACTGCCTTTGATCATCTCCGCCCACATCTTGGCCCAGCTCCCCTACCCTTTGCTCCGGCGCATCAACCGTTTCCAATCCCCACGCGCCCCATTGTTCTGCCCACGCAAAAACGCCCGTACCTTTCGGTACGGGCGCAGATACCATGATGCTTTCCTTACTCCATGGTCTTGATGATCGCCGCGACATCGTCATCGTCCACAACAATCACCATGTAGCGCATCGCGTCATAGACCGAACGGCCGCAGTGGTCCTTGTCAATGAACATGTCCAGCTCGGTCTGCAGGGTGGAATCGGATGTGTCCAGCACAAACTTGCAGTACTTGTAATCCGCGTTCAGCTGCTGCAGCGTAGCATAGGTATAGCTCTGACCCGCCGACACCGTGATGATGTTCCACATGCGCAGGTCAACTTCATCTTCAGCCTTGTCGAAGGTCAGCGTGACCTGGAGCGTGTCGAAGTTGTCGCCCGTGTAGGAAACTGTCACGCGCTCATGACCCTTGTCCGTCATGCCGACATAGGTATACTTGATGTCATTCGCATCCAGATAATCCAGGAAGGTCTGCGTGGAGGTCAGCTGCGCCGTCGTCGCAAACGCACTCGCAGCAACGGTCATCAGCAGGGTTGCCACCAACATGCAGGTCAGCAGCTTCATCAGCATCGTTTTACGCATGGTTCCATCTCCTTTTTTTCTCGGTTGATTTTTTCCATTATAGAACACTTACTGCGGCTTG
The DNA here is from genome assembly GCA_051883835.1 of Aristaeellaceae bacterium. Taxonomy (GTDB): domain Bacteria; phylum Bacillota; class Clostridia; order Christensenellales; family Aristaeellaceae; genus UBA11524. Next base: position 4,919 of record JBJEUL010000030.1, on the reverse strand, counting down.
TCAAGCATCCATGTCCTTTTTTCCGTTCAGCCGCGCTTCCCGTTCTGCCCCTTGCTGCGGTTGATTCGCTGCACCGGGTGTCCCACCGTGTGGGCATTGGCCTTGGGTGCAGGACGGCTGGCGGGCTTGCCGGCATTCGCCTTCGCCGCCTTGACGGGCGCGGCAGCTTCCGGCAGCTTCATCTTGCCGTCCCGGCCAATGATGATGGGCTGACCTGCCTTGGGCAGGGATTTCTTCGCCGGGGGCAGATGCGGCTTGCGCTCCGGGACAGGCTCGCCGCGCATGGTCAGCTTCGCGGGGCGGGGTTGGCGGGGCTTGGGCTCAGAGGGCGTGGTGATTTCCATGGGCCAGTCGCTCTCCTGCACGGGCAGCTTGCGGCCAATGAGCTTCTCCACCTGATTGAGCTGCTTCAATTCATCCACACAGCAGAAGGAAATCGCCGTGCCGTCCCGGCCTGCGCGGCCCGTGCGGCCAATGCGGTGAACGTAGGCCTCCGGCTCCATGGGCATGTCATAGTTGAACACATGGGACAGTCCCGCGATGTCAATGCCGCGGGCCGCGATATCCGTGGCCACCAGCACCCGGCTTTCCCCTGCCTTGAAGGCACTGAGCGCGGCCTGCCGGGCGTTTTGGCTCTTGTCCCCATGGATGCCCCCGGCTTCAATGCCTGCCCGCTTGAGGTCGCGGACGATGCGGTCAACGCCGTGCTTGGTGCGGGAGAACACCAGCGCGTTCTCCACATCAGGCTGCTTGAGCAGCTGGGCCAGCAGGTGCTTCTTGTTGGCCTTGTCCACATAATACAGGTACTGGTCAATCTTCTTCACCGTGGAAGACACGGGGTCCACCTTGACGCTTTCCGGCTCATGGAGCAGGTCGAGGGCCAGCTTCTCCACCTCGGAAGGCATGGTGGCGGAGAACAGCAGCGTCTGCCGCTTCTCGGGGAGCTTGGCGGCAATGCGCCGCACGTCATGGATAAAGCCCATGTCCAGCATGCGGTCAGCCTCGTCCAGCACGAAGGTCTCCACAAAGTCCAGGCGCACATAGCCCTGATTCATCAAATCCCACAGCCGGCCCGGGCAGGCGATGACCACATCGGCACCACGGTGCAGGGCATCCACCTGGCCTTGCTGGCTGACGCCGCCGAAGATGACCGCCGGATACACCGGCAGGCCTTTGCCGTAGACGGTGAAGTTCTCGTAGATTTGCAGGGCCAGCTCACGGGTGGGGGTGAGAATCAGGGTGCGGATGGTGCGGGGCTGACCGGGGCGCACGGGCTTTTTCGCCAGCCGCTGGATGATGGGCAGGGCGAAAGCGGCCGTCTTGCCGGTGCCGGTCTGGGCACAGCCCAGCACATCACGGCCGGAGAGCACCAGCGGGATGGTGGCATTCTGAATGGGCGTGGGGGTATCGTAGCCTGCGGCGTGAACGTTGCGCAGAATCAGGGGCATCAGGTTCAGGGCTTCAAAGGACATGCTGTCAAATTCCTATCTTACATTTTTGCGGTGCACAAGGCGCGCCGTTTTTTATCATAGCATATTCCGCGAGGCGATTCAAGCACATTCGCACTACGCAAACAAGCGGCAGCAGGAGCCTTGCACCCCTGCCGCCGCTTGGCCATGCCTTATTCGTCGGATTCATCCCGGTTCACGGGGTCATCGGTCTCCTCCAGCTCGGGGAAAACGGGCTTGCCGCAGGCAGGACAGAGGTAATCCTCGTCAAAGTCCACATCCGAGGCGCGGAATTGCAGCTCGTGGCCGCAGGAAGGGCACGCGTAGGAAATCAGCTCGTCGTCCTCCTCGTCCTCGTCCTCATCGTAGTCGGCATCCTCGTCCTCGTCGCCAAAGAGGGTCTCCTCCAGGTCGGCCAGGTCGTCGTCGATGGATTCGACATACTCGTTCAGCTCATCGTGGGCATCGGTCATGGCCTGCATTTCCTCGGCCATCTCGCCCATGGCATTGAGAATCTCCAGGATGAGCTTGTTGGAGTCCTTCTCCATGTTCAGCTTCATACCGGCGGCCAGACCCTTCAAATAGCTTACCTTGTCAGTCATCTTGCTCATGGTGATAACCTCCTCACGATTCATGGTGATGTCGGGATGCAAACCGCCCGGCGGAGGCGACTCCGCCGGGCAGCGAATGGTATACGGTCAGGCAGGCCGCGCTTATGCACGCTCCATGTACTCGCCGGTACGGGTGTCGATGCGGATCATGTCGCCGGTGTTGATGAACAGCGGCACCTGCAGGCTGTAGCCGGTCTCCAGGGTGGCGGGCTTGTAGGTGTTGGAGGCGGTGTCGCCCTTGAAGCCGGGCTCGGTGTCGGTCACCTGCAGGGTGACGAAGTTGGGGGCCTCCACGGAGAAGGGGCTGCCCTTGAAGAAGCGCACGGTCACGTTGGTGCCTTCCTTCACGTAGGGGATGGCGTCCTCCACCTTGTCCAGGGACAGGGGGATCTGGTCGTAGGTCTCCACGTCCATGAAGTAGTACAGCTCGCCGTCATTGTAGACGTACTGCATTTCCTTGGTCTCGATGATGGCCTTGGGCATCTTGTCGGTGGGGTTGAAGGAGCGTTCCACCACCGCGCCGGTCATCACGTTCTTGATCTTGGTGCGCACGAAGGCCGCGCCCTTGCCGGGCTTGACGTGCTGGAAGTCCACGATGGTCCACACGCCGCCATCCCATTCAACGGTAATGCCCTTACGGAAATCGCCAGCAGTAATCATTGATTCATTCCTCCATGAAATAGTGTTGAAGCATGTATTTCAAAACCACATCCCCGCAGGGCAGGGCGTGATGGTGAAACCCTTACAGCCTTACAGGATGATAAGCTCCTTGGGCGCGGTGGTCAGCGGCTCGCAGCCATCCTCCGTGACCAGGCAGGAGTTCTCGATGCGCACACCGCCCACGCCCGGCAGATAAATGCCCGGCTCCACGGTGATGACGGTCCCTGCCGCCAGGATATCATGGCAGCTGACGGACAGGCGGGGGTTCTCGTGGATATCAATGCCCACGGCATGGCCCAGGCCATGACCGAAGCGGCCCGCATAGCCCTGGCTGTCGATGTAGTCACGGGCAATCTTGTCCACGTCGAAGCAGCACATACCGGCCTTGAGCGCGCTCTCGGCCATTTCCTGCGCCTTGAGGACGGTGTTATAGACGTGGAGCATCTGCTCGCTGGGCTGGCCCAGAGCCACGGTGCGGGTCATGTCCGCGCAGTAGCCGCCGAACTTCGCGCCGTAGTCCATGGTAATCATATCGCCCTGACGCAGCTTGCGCTCCCCGGGGATGGCGTGGGGCAGGCTGCCGTTCTCGCCGGAGGCGATGATGGTATCAAAGGCCAGCTTCTCGCCGCCCAGGCGGAACATGGTATAGTCCAGCTCCAGCTGCAATTCCTTCTCGGTCATGCCCTCCTTGATTTTGGGCAGGATGATGTCGAAGGCTTCAGAGGTAATCTGGCAGGCGCGGCGGATGGCGGCAGCCTCGGCCTCGGTCTTGATGACGCGCAGGGTTTCCGGGGCCTGATCCAGCGGGAGCGTGGTCACATCGCCCACAGCGTCTTGCAGGGTGCGGAAGTCCTGCACGGTGAGATAATCATCCTCAAAGCGCAGCACGGCCACATTTTCCTGCTGGCACAGCCGGGCAATCCACTGGCTGTGGGTCAGGCCCTTTTCGGTCATGACCACCTCAAAGCCGGGGGCCTGCTTTTCCGCCTGCTCGGTATAGCGGAAATCGGTGACGATGACCCGGCGGCGGGGGGAGATGAACACCACGCCCTCACCGGTATAGCCCTGGGTCAGGTAGAACATATTGGAGGGGTTATGCACCACAACGGCGTCCGTTGCGGACAAGCGGAGCTGCTCAATCAGCTTATCAGAAGCGGTCACGTTTGATTCACTGCCTTTCCCGGATGGTCACGTCAAGAAAGCTGGACACATCCGTGAATCATTGTATCACAAACACTGTCGCTTGAAAAGCATTTTTTTCTGGAGCGCGTCGGGCGTGGGGAGCTGGGCTGCCGCCCAGACCTGCGCAGGGGTTTCACCCCTGCACCCCACAAGGGGCATCGCCCCTTGACCCCTTCGACGCTGGCGCGTTCCCTTGGGGAGGGTGGGGAAAAGGAAAGCCCCTCCGTCCACACGGAAGGGCTTGAAAATGGAGGGAAGGGGGAAGGTTACTCCTCCTCGTCCTCCTCGGGCAGGTCGGCGTTGTGATAGACGTTCTGCACGTCGTCGTTCTCCTCGAGCATATCCAGCAGCTTCTGAATCTTGAGGATGGTATCGGCATCGGTGACGGCCACGGTATTCTGCGGCAGCTTGCTGACCTCAGCGGACAGGAAGGTCAGGCCCTGCTGCTCCAGAGCCTCGCGCACAGCGGAGAAATCATTGGGGGCCGTGTAGATTTCAAACACGTCCTCCTCGGCCCGCATGTCCTCTGCGCCGGCATCCAGAGCCATCATCATCATTTCTTCCTCGTCCGCGCCGGGGGTGCGCTCCACCACCAGCACGCCCTTTTCCTCGAACATGAAGCTCACGGAGCCGGTGGTGCCCAGGTTGCCGCCGTTCTTGGCGAAGCAGTGGCGCACATCGGAGGCGGTACGGTTGCGGTTATCGGTGATGCAGTCCGCGATGATGGCCACGCCGCCGGGCGCATAGCCTTCATAGGTAATCTGCTCATAGGTCACATTGGACAGCTCGCCGCTGGCCTTCTTGATGGAACGCTGGATGTTATCGTTGGGCATGTTGTTGGCCTTGGCCTTGGCGATGATGTCGCGCAGCTTGCCATTGGATTCCGGGTTGGCACCGCCGTCACGAACCGCAATGGCAATCTCGCGGCCAATCTTGGTGAAAATCGCGCCGCGAGCCGCGTCCGCCTTGCCCTTCTTCGCCTGAATGTTATGCCACTTGGAATGACCGGACATCGTAT
>JBJEUL010000029.1:0-7324 GCA_051883835.1 Aristaeellaceae bacterium | reverse complement strand
TCACCCCTGCACCCCACAAGGGGCATCGCCCCTTGACCCCTTCGACGCTGGCGCGAACCCTGGGAGTGGCTTTTTTTGTGTATCGGGTTGCGCTGTTTCTTGCGGTTTGCGTGGCTGTATGGTACAATAGCGGATGGTTCACGATACCCATGCAAGGAGTTTACGAATGAAAGCAACACGCATTTCCGTGGAGGATGTCACCTTCACCTATGAGGAAGCCCCCGAACCTGCCCTGCGCAGCGTCACCACCGCTGTGCGTCAGGGCGAGTTCGTGGCAGTGCTGGGCCACAACGGCTCCGGCAAATCTACCCTCGCCAAGCTGCTCAACGCCCTCTACGTCCCCCAGGAGGGCCGGGTCATCGTCTGCGGCATGGATACCCGGCAGGATGAGCTGCTCTGGCAGATTCGTCAGCAGGCAGGTATGATTTTCCAAAATCCGGACAATCAAATCGTCGCCACCGTGGTGCAGGAGGATGTGGCCTTCGGGCTGGAAAACATGGGCGTTCCCACAGAGGAAATGCCCGGGCGCATCGAGTCCGCGCTGGCGGCGGTGCGCATGAATGAGTTTGCCGAGTCTGCGCCCCACATGCTCTCCGGCGGACAGAAGCAGCGCGTGGCCATTGCCGGTGTGCTGGCCATGGAGCCCTCCGTCATTATCGCGGACGAGGCCACCGCCATGCTTGACCCCTCCGGCCGGGCAGAGGTGCTGGAAACGGTTCGCCGCCTGAACCGGGAGAAGGGCATCACCGTGGTCTGGATTACCCACTTCATGGAGGAAGCCGCCCAGGCTGACCGCATTGTGGTGGTCAACAGCGGGGAGATTGCCCTGTCCGGGACGCCCAAGGAGGTGTTCCGGCAGGTGGATGTGATGAAGGAGCTGCATCTGGATGTGCCGCACATGACAGCCCTGGCGCAGTCCCTGCGCAAGGCGGGCATGCCCCTGCCCGAGGATGTGCTCACCGTGGATGAAATGGCCGAGGAGGTTTGCAAGCTGCTATGCCCATCGAAGTAAGACACCTGACCCACACCTATTCCGAGGGCAGCGCGTTCCAGGCCATCGCCATCCGGGACGTGAACCTGACCATCGAGGACGGTGAGTTCATTGCCGTGATTGGCCACACCGGCAGCGGCAAGTCCACGCTGGTGCAGCATCTCAACGGCCTGCTCAAGCCCACGGAGGGACAGATTCTCGTGGATGGCGAGGACATGTTCGGTGAGGGTGTGAACAAGCGCAGCATTCGTCAGAAGGTCGGACTGGTGTTCCAGTACCCGGAATACCAGCTCTTTGAGGAAACGGTGGCCAAGGACATCGCCTTTGGGCCGAAGAATCTGGGGCTTTCCCCGGAGGAAATTGACCGCCGGGTGCGCACGGCCATGGCCCATGTCCACCTTGACTATGACAAATACGCCCAGCGCAGCCCCTTTGAGCTTTCCGGCGGACAGATGCGCCGGGTAGCCATCGCGGGTGTGCTGGCCATGGAGCCCAAGGTGCTGATTCTGGACGAGCCCACCGCCGGGCTTGACCCCCGGGGCCGTGACCGCATTCTGGGCATGATTCGTGATTTGCATGCCAAGGGCGGCGTAACGGTCATCATGGTCAGCCACAGCATGGATGATGTGGCGCGGCTGGCCACCCGGCTGGTGGTCATGAGCCGGGGGCAGCTGGTGGCCACCGGCACGCCCCGGGAGATTTTCCGGCAGGTGGAGATGATGCAGCGCATTGGTCTGGGTGTGCCGGAAGCGGCACAGCTGTGCGCCCGGCTCCGGGCGCGGGGGCTGCCTCTGCCCGAGGATCTCTACACCCCCGAGGAGCTGCATGACGCGCTGCTGACCCTGTGGAAGGAGGGCCGTCCATCATGATGAAGAACATCACCATGGGGCAGTATTACCCCGTGAACAGCTTTGTCCACCGGCTGGACCCGCGCATGAAGATTATCCTCACCGTGCTGATGATTGTGGCGGTGTTCATGGTGCATTCGCTGGTGGGTTATGCGGTGGTGCTGGGCTTTGTGTACCTGACGGCCCGGATGGCGAACGTACCCTTCAAGATGCTGCTGCGGGGACTCAAGCCCCTGCGGCTGATTCTGGTGTTGACCTTCCTGCTGAACCTGTTCTTCAACAGCGGCGAGACGGTGCTGTTCCACTGGAGCTTCATCACCCTGACGGCGGAGGGCCTGAACACGGCGGTGCATTACACGCTGCGACTGGCCTTTCTGGTGCTGGGCACGTCCCTGCTGACGCTGACCACCTCCCCCGTGACGCTGGCAGACGGCATTGAGCTGCTGCTTTCGCCCTTCAAACGGTTCCACTTCCCCGCTCATGAGCTGGCGATGATGATGACCATCGCCCTGCGCTTCATCCCTACCCTGCTGGAGGAAGCCGACAAAATCATGAAGGCGCAGATGGCCCGCGGCGCGGACTTCGAGTCCGGCAACCTGATGGCCCGGGCCAAGGCCATGGTGCCGCTGCTGGTGCCGCTGTTTGTCAGCGCGTTCCGCCGTGCCGGTGATTTGGCCATGGCCATGGAAGCCCGGTGCTATCATGGCGGCGAAAACCGCACCCGGCTGCGCGTGCTGCGCATCACCCGCAACGACTGGCTTGCACTGGCGGCCATGGGTGTGCTGATTGTTCTGATTGTGCTGGAGGGTCTGCTGCTGTGAGTGCGCAAAGACCCCTCCGGCGCATGCTGCTGACCGTGGAATATGACGGCACGGCCTACAGCGGCTGGCAGCGGCAGTACAACGGGCTGGCGGTGCAGCAGGTTCTGGAGGAAACCCTCACCCGGGCCTGCGGCGAGCAAATCACCATCACCGGGGCCAGCCGCACGGATGCGGGCGTCCATGCGCTGGGACAGGCCTGTCATTTCGACACACGCTCCGCCATTCCGCCCCACAAGTATCCCTTTGTCCTCAACACCATGCTGCCCCGGGACATCCGCGTGCATACGGGCCGCGAGGTACCGCCGGACTTTCATGCCCGGTTCATGACCGGGGGCAAGACCTACACCTACCGCATCATCAACAGCCGCCACGGCAGTGCGCTGCATCGCAACACCCACCTGCACGTGCCGGTGCCGCTGGACATCGCACCCATGGAGCGGGCCGCGCAGACGCTGCTGGGGCAGCATGATTTCGCGGCGTTTCAGGCCTCCGGCGGCACGGCCCGAACCACCGTGCGCACCATGCGCGGCGTTTCCCTGAGCAGGCAGGGGGATGAACTCATCTTCATGCTGGAGGGGGACGCCTTCCTGTACAACATGGTGCGCATCATCGTGGGTACGCTGGTGGAAATCGGTCATCACCGCCGGGGGGAGGATGCCTTCCTTCGCGCCTACGAGACCGGCGACCGGCTGGCTCTGGGCGTGACCGCACCGCCCCACGGGCTGGAGCTGACGCGGGTGCATTACCCGGAAGCGGCGTTCATCCGCCCGGAGGACATCCGCTGGCACGAGGAGTAACATCACATGAAGCAGAGCTATATGACCACCATGCCGGATCAGGCAGGAGCCTTTTTGCAGGTGAGCCGCATCATCCTGCGCCACGGGGGCAACATTGTCCGTACCAGCTACAACAAGGCCGTGGATGTACACGCGCTGTTCCTGGATGTAGAAGCCCCAGAGGACGCGCAGAAGGCCATCGAGCGCGACCTGACGGAAGCGGGCTATCTGGCCAAGGCCATGGCGCACGCCAAGGTCATCCTGATGGAATGCGAGCTGGCCGACCATCCCGGCACCCTGGTGCCCGTGCTGGAGCTGCTCAGCCGTTACAGCATCAACATCAGCTACATGAGCACCCAGCAAAACGGCTCCGGCAAGCAGTACTTCAAGATGGGGCTGTACATCGAAGCCCCCGGCGTGGTGGAGACGCTGCTCACCGAGCTGTCCCGCGTGTGTCCCGTGCGCATCCTGCAATACGATGCCGGGGAAAAGACGCTGGACAACACCGTGTTCTACCTGACCTTTGCCGGAGACATGCGCCGCCTGCTCTGCCTGACGCAGGAGCAGACCAACAGCTTCCTGTACTACACGAACCTGGTCATGCAGCAGCTGGAGGAGCGCAACGAGCCGCCGGCCAAGACCTTTGAGTACATCAGCCGCTTTGCGCGCTTCGTGGCGGAGCATGGCGGGGATGCCTATCAGTGCCGCACGACGCAATTGAACCTGTCCCCGCTGGTTCACTGCACCATTCTGGAGCCGCCCTGCGGCAGCAACATCACCCTGCTGGAGGACATGTCCACCGGCAAGCTGCTGGTGGTGGACAGCGGCTTTCACTGCTACCAGCGGTTCACCCTGCGCCGCATCCGGGAAATCTACCCCGATTTTGACAGCCGGGACAAGGAGATGCTCCTGACCCACTCCGACAACGACCACAGCGGTCTGGCCAGTCAGTTCGGCGTGATTCATGTGAGCCAGCGCACCGCCGACTGCTTCGCGGATGAAGCCGCCGGGCTTCCCTGCGCCCGGGAGAAGAACCGGGACACCCTCCCCTACTACCGCCTGAGCAAGATTATCTGCGAATACCGTCCTCCCATGCAGAGCCAGCTGCGCATTCTGGACAGCCTGCCCTGCAATGACCGGGAGCCCTACAGCAAAATCGGGGAATTCCGCTTTGCCGACCTGTTCTTCGATGTGTACCAGGGCTATGGCGGCCACACCCCCGGCGAGACGGTGCTCATTGACGATATGCACCGGGTGGCCATCACCGGCGATGACTACATCAACATCCACGGCTACACCGCGCCCCAGCGGGCCTTCAACCGCATTGCGCCCTACCTGATGAACTCCGTCAACGAGGACAGCGGCAAGGCTCACATCCTGCTGGACACCCTGCGCCGCCGTCTGGACGGTCAGGGCTACACCATCCTGCCGGGCCACGGCATGCCGGTCATGCCCGGGCAGATGATGTAATCCCCCATTCCCACCATAAGGAGCGACCTATGCTGCGACTTGGCAACCTGTCCCTGCCCCTTGACTACACCCCCGACACGCTGACGGAAACGGTGCTTCGCCGCCTGAAGCTGCCTGCCGGGAAGCTCCTCGGCCTGACGCTGGTGAAGCAGTCCGTGGATGCCCGCGACAAGGGTGATGTTCATTTTGTCCTGACCGTGGATGTTCAGGTGAAGGATGAAGCGGATGTGCTGCGCCGTGTGAAGCCCGGCGTGGCGGAGCGCGTCACGCCCCGCAAGCCGCTTGCGCTGCCCCGGCCCGGCTTTGAGCGTCCGCCGCTAGTGGTCGGCGCGGGGCCTGCGGGGCTGTTTGCCGCCCTGATGCTGGCCCGGGCCGGTGCAAGGCCCATCCTGATTGAGCGCGGCAAGGCTGTGGACGAGCGCACGCAGGATGTATCCGCCATGCAGCGCGACGGCACCCTTGACCCGGAGAGCAACGTGCAGTTCGGTGAGGGCGGCGCGGGCGCGTTCTCCGACGGCAAGCTGACCACAGGTACCAAGTCGCCGCTGATTCGCACGGTGCTGGAGACCTTCGTGCAGCACGGTGCGCCGGAGGATATCCTGTATTCCGCCAAGCCCCACATCGGCACGGACAGATTGAAGGGCGTGGTGAAGTCCATCCGCGAGGAAATCATCGCCCTGGGCGGCACGGTGCATTTCAGCACGCGGCTGACGGGCCTGATTGCGCGCGGGGAGCATGTGGAGGGTGCGACCCTGCAACAGGACGGTGCGGAGCGTGAACTGCTGACCGACTGCGTGCTGCTGGCCATCGGGCACAGTGCGCGGGACACCATGCAGACGCTGTTCCGTCAGGGTGTGACCATGGTGCAGAAGCCCTTTGCCATGGGGGTGCGCATTGAGCATCCGCAGAACCTGATTGACCGGAGCCAGTACGGCCCCGCTGCCGGACACCCTGCGCTGGGGGCTGCGCCCTACAAGCTGGCTGTGCGCACCCCGGATGGGCGCGGCGTGTACACCTTCTGCATGTGTCCGGGCGGCGAGGTGATTGCCGCAGCCTCCCAGCCGGGAGGCCTGTGCGTCAACGGCATGAGCTACCATGCCCGTGATGGACGCAACGCCAATGCGGCCCTGCTGGTGGGTGTGCGCCCGGAGGACTTCGGGGATGACCATCCGTTGGCGGGGTTCGTGTGGCAGCGCAGTCTGGAGCAGGCAGCCTACCGCGCAGGCGGCGGGGACTTCCGCGCCCCGGTGCAGCGGGTGGAGGATTTCCTTGCCGGCTGCACAACGACCCGGCTTGGGGATGTACAGCCCACATATCAGCCCGGTGTAACCCCGGCGGATTTACGGGATGTGCTGCCCGGGTTCATCATCGAAGACATGCGGCTGGGCATCCGTCAAATGGACCGGCAGCTGCGGGGCTTTGCCCATCCTGACGCGGTGCTGACCGGCGTGGAGACCCGTTCCTCCTCCCCGGTGCGCTTGCCCCGGGCATCCACCATGATGGCAGACCGGCTGGACGGCCTGTTCCCCGTGGGTGAGGGGGCTGGCTACGCAGGCGGCATTGTTTCGGCGGCAGTGGATGGCATTCAGGCCGCGCTGGCTGCGCTGGAAAGGAGCAGGCTATGATTCGCGGCGTATGCTTTGACATGGACGGTGTGCTGCTGGACACGGAGCGGCTGGGCGGCATCGTGATGAAGGAAGTCGCCGCCATGCAGGACTGTCCGCTGACGGATGCGCAATGGCAGGCGTTGCTGGGCAAGAACATGGAGGCCACCAAGGAAGGCCTGCGGACTTTCTTTCCCGGGAAAATTGATGCGGACAGGTTCATTCGCGACTGGTGTGAGGTGATGATGGCCCGCATCCGCCGGGAAGGTCTGCCCTTCAAGCCCGGGGCACGGGAGGTGCTTGCGCGGCTTCGTGCGCGGGGCATTCGGCTGGCGTTGTGTACCTCCAACGCGGCGGAGGTGGTGGCGGAGTACCTGCGCGTCGCCGGGTGGGAGCATGCCTTTGACCAAATCATCACGGGGGATATGATTGCCCACGGGAAGCCCGCGCCGGACATCTACCTGCGGGGCGCGGAACTGCTTTCGCTGCGCCCGGAGGAATGTCTGGGGGTGGAGGACTCCTACAGCGGGGTTCGCGCCGTGCGGGCAGCGGGGATGCACTGCGTCATGATTCCCGACATTCTGCCCTGGTGCAGCGAGGTCGCGTCCATGACCGATGACGTGCTGACTTCCCTTGCAGAGCTGGAACCCCTGCTGGACAAGCTGAACGCAACGAATGAAGAAGGAGCGATGACCATGACGGTAAAAGAGCGTTTCCTGCGCTACATTCAGGTTGAAACTACCTCGGTTGACACCTGTGAGACCTGCCCCTCCAGCCCGAACCAGTGGACGCTGGCCCGGATGCTGGTGGACGA
>JBJEUL010000028.1:0-7382 GCA_051883835.1 Aristaeellaceae bacterium | reverse complement strand
GTCCGTTGGACGGGGAACAGTCCACATCGCCCCTTGACCCCTTTCCGCTGGCGCGATCCCTTGGAAGGGGTGAACAGGTGGATGTTTCATGTGAAACACTGTTCCCAAGAGGGGTTTTTGTGCTACAATGTCTGCAAAGGAGGGATTGGCCGTGGCTACTCAATGGACACCCCAACAGCAACAGGCCATCCAGGCTCGAAACCATACCATCCTCGTCAGTGCCGCCGCAGGCTCCGGCAAGACTGCCGTTCTGGTGGAACGCATCGTCACCCTGCTCCGCGAGGGCTTCCGTCTCAACCGCATGCTCATCGTCACCTTTACCCGCGCGGCAGCGGCGGAAATGCGCCAACGCCTGAACCAACGCCTGCTCAAGGAATGGCACAATGACCCCGACCTGATGGGTCAGGCTCTGGATGACTTGGAATGCACCGAAATTGCCACCATCCACGCCTTTTGCCAGAAGGTACTGCGCAACAGCTTTGAGGCCGTGGGTATTGACCCGCTCAGCCGCGTGGCCGAAACCCGGCAGACAGAAGCCTTGTTCGAGCAGGCCTTCAAGGATGCCATGAACGAGCTGCTGGAAGAAGCGGAACATCCGGATTTCCTGGCCTTCACGGAGAGCTTCAACCAGCGGGAAATCCACGACATCACCCAGCAGCTCTATACCTTCCTCATGTCTCTCCCCCACCCCTTCGACTGGCTGGAGGAAAAGGTCAGTCAGGTGATGACGTCGGATGCTTGGGAGCAGCAGCCTTGGTATCAGGTGCTGGTGGAGCAGGCCAGGCGGCAGCTGGAAGGGATTCCGGTGCTGCTGTCCTGTCAGCATGATATGTTTGACAGGCCCAACGCCGTGGAACAGCTCCGCGTTACCTGGGAGCAGGACGCGCAGGCTTGCCGGACATTGATGTCGCTGGCGGTACAGGGCACACAGGCACTGCGGGAAGCGGTCAGCACCTTTGAGCTGGTCAGGGCTGCTACCTGCCGCAAGCTCACGCCGGAGCAGAAGCAATGGCAGATGGAATTCAAGGCCCTGCGGGATGACATCAAGGCCTTGGTGAAGGATACCGATGCCATGCTTCGCCTGGACACCGACAGGCTGAACCGGGAGTTCACCGTGATTCAGCAGCATTTGAAGGGGCTGACCGTGCTGGTCAGGCGGGTGCATTTGCGCTTCAGCGAGAGCAAGCAGGCCATGAGCTATCTGGATTTCAGTGATTTGGAGCAGATGACCATGGAGGTGCTGTCCAAGCCGGATTACCAGCAGGCGTTGCAGGCGGATTATGACCACATCTTTGTGGATGAGTGCCAGGACGTATCCGCTGTGCAGGATGCGATTCTGCAAAGCATCCACGGGGACAACAGCTGCATGTTCATGGTGGGCGATGTGAAGCAGAGCATTTACCGCTTCCGCCGGGCAGAGCCGCTGCTGTTCCTCAACCGCATGCTCACCTACTCCGATGATCCGAATGCAGCGGAGCGGCGCATCTTCCTGCAAAAGAACTTCCGCAGCCGCACCGCTGTGCTGGATGCCACCAACATGGTCTTCCGCAAGCTGATGCACCGCAACGTCATGGAGCTGGATTATACCGCCTCCGAGGAGCTGATTCCCGGACGCTGCACGGAGGATGACCCGCCCGTGGAGCTGCATCTGATCCAGACCGGTGCAGACACCGCGGCTGATGAAATCGCCGCAGAGGTGCAGGTCATCGCGGAGCGCATCCGGAAGCTGATTGTCACGCCATTCGATGACAACGGGCAGATGCGCCCGTATCAGTACCGGGATATGGTGATTCTGATGCCCAAGGTGGCAGGGGTCGGCTCGGCCATGGCGCAGCTGCTGGAGGAGCAGGGCGTGCCGGTGTACTTTGACGGCGCGGAGAATTATTTCAATCTGGCGGAAATCACCGCCATGACGGCCCTGTTGCAGGTGCTGGACAATCCCCGGCAGGATGTGGCCCTGATGGCCGTGCTGAAGCAGACCCCCTTCCACCTGACGGACGGCGATTTGGCGGATATCCGCCTGTGCAAGGTGGGCCGGGATATCCCCTTCCATGAAGCCTTTGACGCATGCCGTGAGGGTGACACGCCCCTGTCGGCCACATGCCGTGCTTCCCATGAAACACTGGCCAAGTGGCGATTCATGGGTGAGGTGATGCGTCTGCCGGATTTCCTGTGGTATCTGGTGCGGGAAACGGGACTGTATGCGTCCTGCGGGGCCTTGCCGGAGGGTGAGCTTCGGCAGGCCAATCTGCGCATGCTCTGTCAGCGGGCTGCAGAGTTTGAGGAAAACGGCGGCTATACCCTGTCCGGGTTCCTCCAGCAGTTGGCGGAGCAGAAGTCCAGCGGTGACGACCGTTCCGCCAAGATGCTGGGTGAAGGCGAAAATCTGGTGCGCATCATGACCATTCACAAGAGCAAGGGCCTGGAGTTTCCCGTGGTATTCTGCGCCCGGATGAACAGCAAGCTGCACCTGCCGCGCAGGGGTGGCCTGCTGACCCACAGCCGATTGGGCGTGACCCTGCCCTATGTCAACCGCAAGCTGAACATCCGCCGGGCCACCGTGATGGACAGGGCTTTTGACATTCAGCGGCTCATGGAGGAAAAGGCGGAGCGTGCCCGTCTGCTGTATGTGGCCATGACCCGCGCACGGGAGCGGCTCATCATGGTGAGTCATGTATCGTCCGTTGATAGGCCGGTATGGCGGCTCCCGGAGAGCGATTATCGCATCCTCATGGCGGAAAACATGATGGATTGGGTGATGCAGGCGGTTTCAACAGATGGTTATTCACCGCTGTCCACAAGTTGTCCACAGGTCGCAAACCCTTGCACTATCAAGGTTTGGGAGCATATTGACCAACAGATTGTGGATAAGGTTGAAGTTATCCACAATATGCACAGGTGGATGGAGCGGGTACTTTCCACCGGGGCTGTGGATGAACTGGGGATAATATGGCAGGAGCTGTACACCCAGCGCACGGCTGCTCCGCTCAAGACTTCCGTCACCAGTCTGGCACGCAAGGCTGCCCTGAATGATCCCCTCCCCCTCTCCGATGCGGACGAGGACAGCGAGAGCAAGCGTCAGCCGGAAACCATCGTCATGCCCCTACGCCTGAGCGAACTGCCCCCAAAGCCGGCCTTCATGCAGGAGAGACAGCTCACCGGCGCAGAACGTGGTACGCTGATGCACCGCGCCCTGTCCCTGATGAATCTGGATGCGCTGCGCCAGGCCGAAAAGCTCCCCGTGGCCATTCGGGCGCAGGTGGACGGCATGGTGCAGCAGGGCTGCTTCACCGAGGAGGAAGGACAGCTCATCAACATTGGCAGCATGGTGCGGTTCTACCTCAGCGAGCTGGGGCAGCGGCTCCTGCACAGTGAAAACGTGCGCAGTGAATGGAGCTTCAACTACCTCATGGATGAAGCAGGCACGCTGTTGCAGGGCGTGATTGACTGCGCCTTTGTGGAGGATGGCTGCTGGACGCTGCTGGACTACAAGACGGACAGAATTTTTGACGAGGATGCCTTCGTGGAACGCTACACCATGCAGCTGAACTGGTACGCCCGGGCCATCGAGGCCATAACGGGCCGTGAGGTTCGGGACATGTGGCTGTATGCGCTGAATATGAATCAAGCGTATCCCGTGGAACGCAGGCTGTAGGAGGTGACAAACATGGAAAAGCGGACAATGGACTATCATCTGCACACCCTTCATTCCTTTGACGCGAAGCAGTCCATGGATGAGCTTTGCGCCGACATGGTGGCCAAGGGCGTGCAGGAAATCTGCCTGACGGAACATATTGAGCCGGGCCACCCTGAGGAAGGCGTGGATGTGCCGCCGGTGTGGGATGTGTGGTTCCGGGAAATCGAAACCATGCGCGAGCGGTATCCCATGCTGACCATCCGCGCGGGGGTGGAGATTGGTGACAATCCTCCCCTGCGGGAGCAAATCAAGGCGTATGTGGCGCAGCAGCCCTTTGACTTCCTGCTGCTGAGCCTGCATCTGGTGAACGGCGTGGACTGCTACAACGTGGAACAGTATTTCACCGGCAAGACCCGGGCGCAGGCCTACCGGGAATATGCCGAGGCCAAGGCGGAATCCATCCTGGCGTGGGAGGACTTCGACAGCGTGGCCCATATTGGCTATGTGGCGAAATACTCCGCCTATACCGGCGAGGAACGCGCCCTGCGCTATGAGGATGCCCCGGATGCCTTCGACGCTATCCTGCGGCATATCATCCGCCTGGACAAGTCCCTGGAAATCAACACCTCCGGCTATGCCACCACAGGCGACTGCCTCCCCCACGCCAGCATCATCCGGCGGTATATCGACCTGGGCGGTGAATGCTTCACCTTCGGCTCCGACAGCCACGATACTGCCCGGAACTATGCCGACATCGAGCGGGCCAAGGCGCAAATCCGCGCCATGGGGGGCAAATATCAGGCGGGATACAGGAAACGAAAAAAATACACCTGTTTGATTTGACGAAAAAGGAAGAATGGTATATAATAATGGCCGTCACGGACGTAAGCACGTTCGTGCTGAGGAGAAGTACGTCAAACCCGCTGTTGCAGGCTGGCAAAGGCCCCTGCGACGGTGCAGGTGATGGCTTCTCTTTTTTTGCGCCGCGTGAAGGGATGCATGTGGGTGAAACAGCCCTTTCGGTGGCGGTCATGCCCACGGGAAACGCTGCACGGACATGATGCGTACAGCCAAGGGGAAGCATTTCCCAATGCCGTGGGAAAAGCATAGCGGCAATGGGTGAATTTTGTGAGAATTATGGTGAAAAGTGGGTGAAAAGCATCAAAAATATAGAAAAGTGGACGAAAAATGGTTTTGGGGTGTGAAATCAGCCCAAAAAATTTGACAAAACAGGCTTTCCGTGGCATAATGACGAGGAATAGTGGTGCTGGAGGACATGTCCGGCATCCAAATGGCGGACAATTGGATGAAAGATGGCAAGGAAACCCATGATGTCTGCGGGTCATCCGTCTGCCGCATCCATCATGCCCATTCGGAGGTGCTGATCCCCATGACCAGGTTCATGACCCTGACGTACTACCACCACAGCGGTTTTTCCGCGGCAGTCGATGATATCCTGCTGGTGTTTGATTACTGGCTGGGCGAGCATCTGGAGCTGCCGGTGGAAAAGCGCATCACCGAGGACATGCTGCGGCAGTTCCGGGAAGTGTATGTGTTCATCAGCCATGAACACGCGGATCATCTGGATCCAACGGTGTTCGAGTGGCGCAAGGTGGTACCTGTGACCTATGTGGTTTCCATGGACATGCCTATCGGCACCCGTGGCCGCCGCATGGCTCCGGGGGATACCCTGACGCTGTCGGAGCGCGTGAAGGTGAAGGCCTTTGACTCCACGGATTTGGGGGTGTCCTTTCTGGTGGAGGTGTGCGGCTTCACGCTGTTCCATGCCGGTGATCTGAATTTCTGGCACTGGCGGGAGGAATCCACCCTGGAAGAAATTGAACAGGCGGAAAAGGCCTTTCAGGCGGCGGTGGCTCCCATTGAGAAGGAAAGCATTGATGTGGCGTTTTTCCCGGTGGATCCCCGTCAGGGGCGGCTGTTTGACGCAGGGGCGAATTATTTTATTCTGTCGGTGAAGCCTCATCTGCTGCTGCCCATGCATTTTTGGGGTCGTGCGGAGGTTGCGGTGGAATTTGCCCGCCGGAGCCGCTGCAATCAGACGGAGGTGCTGGCCATGACGCGCTACGGGGAGCAGATTCGGCTGGAAAAGCAGGATGACGCGACCATGACGGTGCATTTGCTCAGCAAGCCGGAGCCTGTTGCCCCGCGTCCCAGCATCCCGCAGGAAACGGTGCCGGCAAGCAATGACACCTACGACGACACCGATCCCTTTGCCGAAACAGATCTCCCCGTGAAACTGGATGAATAACCCCTGCCTGTTCCCCAAAACTCCAAAGGACCGCGCCAGCGTCGAAGGGGTCAAGGGGCGATGCCTCTTGTGGGGTGCAGGGGTGAAACCCCTGCGCAGGTCTGGGCGGCAGCCCAGCGCAACACGTTGAATACAGCAAAAAGGAAAAGCAAAAACCGTGAGTTTCCAAGCAGACGACGCAGTTCGTCCGCGTGGGAAACGGCAGGTTCCGGGGACTGCAAGAGGAGGAACGATACCTCATCCGACCTCGCTACGTTCAGCCACCTTCCTAAGAAGGGGAAGTCTTTTCGCTGGGCATGCGATGCTGGGAAGCAGGCAAGTGATTTCAGTACCATGCTGACACACTGCCGGGCGGCGATTTTTTGTGGTGTTCGCCCTTGACAACACGGCCCTCATCCAGTATGATGAATGGTGAGAAATCCCTGAGCATAGAAAGGATCGAGCGACAATGACGACCATTGACAAGTCCATGTCCATTGGTGAAGTGCTGCGCAAGGATATGGGTACGGCCCGCATCATGATGGAATTCGGCATGCATTGCCTGGGCTGCCCCCATGCTACCGCTGAGTCCCTGGAGGATGCCTGCATGGCTCATGGCTCCAATGTGGAGGAGCTTGTGAACCGTCTGAACGCCTACTTTGCCCAGAAGGCCTGAGTTATCCACAATGCGGGGTTCCTTCCAGCCGGAAGGAACCTTTTTTCACAGGAAACCGAAAGGAAACCCGTTTCATCCCAAAACCCGCAAACCCTTGTGCTGTAAGGCTTTGCAGGTTTTATCCATCCTGCGGAACAATCACCAGGCCCTGTGGAAAACCTGTGGATTATGTGGATAAACTGCATGTTAACTGCATGTGCTGTCCATAGTCATTCCCTATACTGTGGATAAAGCGGCATTTTCTGTGGATGAAATGGGGATAAGTTGTGAACAGGCTGTGTATGTGCAGCGGAAGGAGGCAACCTATGGTCGTGCGGAATGAACAGCAGGCCCTGACGGTGGCTGTAGAGATGGAAAAGCGCGTCATCCGCATCTATGAGCGGGCCCTGATGATTGCGGATGACCCGCAGGTGAAGCAAGGCATCCGCGAAATCATCAAGGAGGAACATGAGCATTTGCTGCGCTTTTATGAGATGAAGGCGGCCTGCCCTGCCCTCTCCGAGCAGGAGGACAAGCTGCTGATTCAGGCCATCAGTGCGGAGATTCTCTTTCCCGGCGGCGTGATGGAGCTGGAACGGGCCAAGGGGCTGGACACGCTGGACAGTCTGTACCGCTACGCTGCCGAGAGCGAATATGATGCGATGATTAAGTTCGCTGAATACGCCGAAAAGTGCGAGAGTCCGCAAATCCGTGACGCCTTCCAGTCCATTGCGCAGGAGGAAGCCATCCACTACGCCCGCCTACGCGAAAAATACAAGCACTAACTTCCCCAAGGGACCGCGCCAGCGTCGAAGGGGTCAAGGGGCGATGCCCCTTGTGGG
>JBJEUL010000027.1:0-1715 GCA_051883835.1 Aristaeellaceae bacterium | reverse complement strand
CCGCCCTTCTGGAAGGACATCATCGACCATGTGCAGGGCACGGTGACGGAGTGCAACACCGCCTACGAGGGTGCGCGCTACACCACCGAGGATCATCTGCGCACCATTGACGAGCACGGCTGGAACATGTACCCCTTCGACCTGCTGGACGCGCAGGGCCCCGACATGGAGCTGCCTATCCCCGCCGGCAAGGTCATCCAGCGCAACTATGTGGGCAAGAACCTTGCCCGCTATGACAGCATGCTGGTGCTCAGCCACTTCAAGGGTCATCCCATGGGCGGCTACGGCGGAGCCATCAAGCAGCTGTCCATCGGCGTGGCCAGCTCCTTTGGCAAGGCATACATCCATGGTGCAGGCAACGCCAAAAAGCTGTGGTCATCCAACCATGACGATTTCCTGCGCTCCATGGCGGACGCGGCGTCCTCGGTGGTGGACTACTTCCATGGGCAGATTGCCTACATCAACGTGATGAAGAACATGTCCGTGGACTGCGACTGCTGCGCGGTGGCGGAGGATCCCTGCATGGCGGATATCGGCGTGCTGGCCTCCACCGACCCTGTGGCCATTGACCAGGCTTGCCTTGACCTGGTGTATGCCGCCACGGATGACCCCGGTCAGGCCCATTTGCTGGAGCGCATCGAGAGCCGCCACGGCGTGCTGACCATTGAAGCCGCTGCGGCACTGGGCATGGGCAGCCGTGAATACGAACTGATTGAAATCCAGTAATCTGGCAGGAGGAGGACGGCCATGAAGCTGACCATCATCGGCATTGGCGGGGTAGGCGGACTGTTGGCAGGGGTGCTGGTGCGCCGCTATGGGGCGGACATCACGCTCATTGCCCGGGGCGAACGGCTAACACAGCTGCGGCAGGAGGGCCTGACCCTGCACGCGGATGCCTACGGCTGCTTCACCGTGCATCCTGCCACCGTCACCGACCAGACCGCGCATCTGCCCGTGCAGGACGCGGTGCTGGTGTGCGTGAAGAACGGCGGCCTTGCCCGGGCTGTGGAGCAGATTGCCCCGCTGGTGGACGAGCATACCCTCGTCCTGCCCGTGATGAACGGCGTGAGCGCAGGGGACAATCTGCGCCGCCTGCTGAACAAGGGACGCATTCTGGACAGCGTGATTTACACCGTTTCCAGCGTGGAAGCGGGGGGCGTGGTGGTTCAAAAAGGCGGCTTCACGCAGATTTTCATGGGCGGCGAGGGTGCGGAGCCGCTGGCAGACTATTTGCAGGGAGCCGGGATTGAAGCCCGGGTGCAGGAGGACGTGCAGGCGGCCATCTGGAGCAAGTATGTGCTGAACTGCGCCTACAATGTCGTGACGGCACGGTGGGGCATCAACATTGGGGCCATCAAGCATTCTGACGCGCTGAAGGCGGACTATCGCGCCCTGATGGAGGAAGCCTGGCAGGTGGGGCGCGCCCGGGGGGTGAAGCTGCCGGAGGATTTGGTGGCGCAGCAGATGGTGCGGCTGATGAACTGCACGGATGATTCCACCTCGTCCCTGAGCCGGGATTTTGACGCAGGCAGGGCAGGGGAGATGGATATCTTCACCGGCGAGGTTGTCCGCATGGCACAATTGTGCGGCGTAGATGTTCCTGTAAGCCGGTTATACTTGCAGGGCCTGCAAGACCGCGCCTCCACCTTCGCGCAATCGACCAGGGACCGCGCCAGCGGAAAGGGGTCAAGGGGCGATGCCCCTTGTGGGGTGCA
>JBJEUL010000026.1:0-1717 GCA_051883835.1 Aristaeellaceae bacterium | reverse complement strand
TGATGTCCATGTCATACCCCGCCCGGACAGCCTTCTTCTGCTCCTCGATTTTCATCCTGTCCAGATCGGTGATCTTGCGCTTGACCTCCTTGATGGCCGCCGTCTGGTCAATGGCCTGGATGTGCAGGCTGACCACCAGCGGGGAGTCCATGGCGAGGAAGTCCGCCAGGCACCGGTCGTTCAGGTCGGAGGCCAGGATGCTGAAGAAGCTGACCTGCGCCTGTCTGTCGCCCATGCCGAAGGTGTGCTTCTCCCGGAAGTCGAAGCTTGCAGGAGCAATGAAGTCTTTTGTGGACAGTCCCGTGGGCGCAAGCCAGCTCCAGCTGAAGCGGAAGGCTGACCGGGGATCCATGTGGAGCATATCATGTATGAGCCTGAGCCGCTCATGGCCTTCCAGGGGCTCCGCTGCCATGCCCAGCCGCTTGAAATTGCTCAGGATGTCCAGCTCGATGCGTTCCAGCCGGGGCTTGGCTGCCCGGATGTTCTCCGCGTCCACCCCGAAGGTGATGTACTTCGTTCTGGTCAGGCCGTTGTTGCCCTTGGATTGCTGGCTCTCCAGCATGGCGGCGTACTCATGCCGGATTTCATCGTTGCCGTCGTCCCGGTCCGGGATTTGGATGATCTGCCCGATGGTCTCATTTCCTGCCGTCATGTCGATGAAGGAAAACTGCACATGAATGCTGCTGTCGAAGTAATTCAGGAAATCGCACCAGCCCTCAAAGATGGCCGTCTTGTCCTCATTCTGGGCGAGCTGATAGTTGATGTCCTGGAACTGGATGGTTTTGGTGTAATAGCAATCCGTGACGCGGCAAATGCCGTCAGGCCACATCCGCTGATACGGAATCGTGTCCTGCGTGCTGCGGGGCTTGCTGCGGCTGCGCTGCTCTCTGCGCTTCATCAGGGCCTGCAGCTGCTTCCTTTCTGCCCGCGTCAGCCGGATCTTTTCCTTTGCCTTTTTCTTGTGCTTTGCCATGAAGAATATGGTTCACCTCCCGCCGAATGCGGATATTCTCGTCGATGGTTGCGTAGAAGTTGTCGGTCTGGTAGACCCTGGTGCGGGGCCGCAGATAGTGCGCCTGGATGTACTGCCGGAGCAGCTTTTCCAGCGGCTGCCCATGCCGCTCGAACATGGCGAACATGAAAAAGGGCAGCATGACGGCGATCATGAGCAGGGTGGCCATGCTGGCGCCGAGGACGTTCTTCGTCAGGAAGAACAGCGGTACCCCCGCCAGCGAACCCAGGCCGAAGCAGATCACCTGACGTTTGGTCAGGTTGAACAGGAATTTGGTTTTGACCCTCGTCAGGTCCTTGGGAACAGGGACATAGGCCATGCGGCTTCCTCCTTCCGATCAGTGGGCATTGAACAGGGACCTGGCGATGCTGCTCGTCTTGAACAGCGTGAAGCACAGCAGCACCGTATACCCGATGCACGTCCACAGGGCCGCGCCGATGTCGCTGCCTACGGTGATGCCCTGCACCAGCACCGCATAGATGCCCACGCAGACCATAATCAGGAATGCCTGGAAGCCAAGAGCAAACAGCGACCGCAGGTAGTTCTGGCCCATCTGCCCCCACTCGCGGTTGACCATGGTGGCCATGGGAATGGGAGCCAGCGCAGTGGTCATGTAGATTTCGATCATGCGCCCGTACACGATGATGAAAATGCAGATGCTCAGCGCCCAGGCGATGATGCCCATCAGGGAGGACTGGAACCATA
>JBJEUL010000025.1:0-1724 GCA_051883835.1 Aristaeellaceae bacterium | reverse complement strand
GTGGCGCGGCAGAACAGCGGCCCGGTGCAGCCGCCGTATCAGCCTGTGGCGCGGCAGAACAGCGGCCCGGTGCAGCCGCCGGTGCCGCCGTATGGACAGCCCGGGCCGTATCCGCTTGACCCCTTCGATGAGCCGAGCAACGCCCCGGAGCTGCGTCAGCAACGCTCGGATAATCTCTACAACAAGGAGCGCACCTTCTGGCATACCGTGGGCGAGCTGCAAAACGGTGCTGCCACGGCACCCGTTGCGCCCGTTTCCCGGCAGGATGGACATGCCCTGCGCTGGATGGTGTTGATTTTGGCGGTGGTGGTGGCGGCAGGCTTCCTGGTGTGCGGGACGGTGTTCCGCGTGCGCGAGATTAGCGTGCAGGGCAACAGCACCATTTCGGATGAGGAGGTCATCCGCCTTTCCGGCATCCGGGAGGGCATGAATACCCTGGCACTGGATCATGACACGGCGGAGCAGGGCGTGGAGAGCAACCGATATCTGTCCTTCGTGTGCCTGGATGTGCAGCTGCCGGACAAGCTGGTCATTCAGGTGCGGGAGCGCACGCCCGCGGCGGTCATCGAGCACTGCGGCATCCTGTACACGGCGGATAACCGGGGCATGGTGCTGGAGGAATCCCTCGATACGGAGCAGGCGCATCCTGGCCTGGTGGCGGTGGAGGGCATGGGCATCTATACCTGCGAGGTGGGCAAGCAGCTGGTGCTCAAAAAGTCCGCGCAGCTGGAGGTCTATGCCACGGTGCTGCTGGAACTGAAGGTGATGAGTGCCACGGAGCAGATCCTCGAATTGGACATGAACGATATGGACAACCTGTTCCTGGTAACGGTGGATGGCTACAGCGTGCGCCTGGGCAATTCGGACAGCCTCCACGCCAAGCTGCGCGCCATGCTCATGACCCTGGAATGGCTGCGTGAGCAGGAGCAGTACCAGGGCACGCTGGATGTCAGCAGCCCTGTCAATCCCACCTACATCCCCAATGAGCTGTGAGCGGCGAAAAAATTTGTGCCGAATCGGGGTTTCGCGGCTTCCTGACAGGGAAAACCCTTGCAATCATGGGCAAAAACGGGTATAATGAAAATTGGTATATTGGTATGTGAAGGGACTGCCTCTGCCAGGAAATCGCCTGGATGGGGGCAGCATGGCCGGGCCCCGGCATCCGGCATGCCAGTCCGCAGGACTGGACAGGCATGCCGGCAGGGATAGCTTGTTGCGCAGCATGTCCTGTGGACGCTCCCAAGGATGGGGGGCCCGGGAAAACAGGGGGTATGAGGAACCTATGAAGACCACGGTAGCGGCGATCGACTTCGGGACGAGCAAGATCGTGACCCTGGTCGCGGAAAACAGCGGCAGCCAGCGATGCGACATCGTTGGGGCCGGTATCGCGATGTATGACGGCTTTCTGGCAGACGGGTGGAACAATTCGGGTGAGCTGGATGAGAAAATCCGCTTCTCCATCAGCGAGGCCGAGAAGCAAAGCCACCGCAAGCTGCGCGAAATCAACGTGGGCGTGCCGGGCGCGTTCACCAAGGTGTATGTGACGGAGACCCGCGTGTCCCTCAAGGGACCTGACCCCCGGGTGAATGCCGGTGATGTGAAGAAGCTCTTTGATGAGGCTCGCAAGAATCTGGGCAACATACCGGGCATCGTGGTGCATTCCAGCCCTGCGTGGTTTATGGTGGATGACGGGAAAAAGACCCTGGAGCCCGTGGGCATGAAGG
>JBJEUL010000024.1:0-7462 GCA_051883835.1 Aristaeellaceae bacterium | reverse complement strand
TGCCGTCCTCCACATGGCCCCAGAGCTTCAGGGGCTCGTTCTCGCTCTTTTCATCCTCGCCGCCGATGTAGGGAATCACGTTGTCCACCATCTCGGGCCAGGTCTTGAAGGTCTTGCCTGCGCCGCTGATGGCCTGATAGGTACACACGCTGACCTTCTCCGGGCCGAAGTCCATCAGGGGGGTCAGGGCAGGCACATAGCTCTGGATGGAGCAGTTGGGCTTGACGGCGATAAAGCCCTTCTGCGTGCCCAGACGCTTGCGCTGGGCGGGGATGACCTCCAGATGGGCGGCGTTGATTTCCGGCACCACCATGGGCACGTCCGCCACACCGCGGCACGCGCTGTTGTTGCTCACCACGGGGATTTCATGCTTGGCGTAGGCTTCCTCCAGGGCGCGGATTTCGTCCTTCTTCATGTCCACGGCGCAGAACACGAAATCCACCAGCTCGCCCACCTTGTCAATGTCCATGGCATCCAGCACGGTCATGTCCGCTGCCTTGGCGGGAATCTCCCAGTCAAAGGCCCAGCGGTCACCTACCGCTTCCCGGTAGGTTTTGCCTGCGCTGCGGGCGGAAGCGGCCAGTGCCGTGACCTCAAACCAGGGATGATCCTTCAACAGGGAAATGAACCGCTGGCCCACCATGCCCGTGGCCCCAACGATACCAACGCGATACTTCTCCATCGTCCATGCACTCCTTCATGCTCAGTGTATCCGCGGGTGACGAAAAAAATCACCCCAAGCCAATGCCTGCGGTGCGCTGCGGAACACAACACCGCACGTCCGGGACGTACGCGATGCCGCTCCGCATGAACCAGCGCTCCGCCGGGCCGTCACCCGATGACAGTCGCACACCTTTTCAGCCTGCGCCCAAGGGCAGCGCACCGGGGCATGCCGCGCCCTTTCGGCACTGCACCCTTTCGCCCGGCCTCGCGGGAGCCTCATCCTCCGCCGGGGTACTTTTGAGCAGTGCGCCTCTGATTCCATGCCTATTCACTTCAGGAAACCGCATGTATCATAGCACGGATGGGCAAGCCTGTCAACACGCCGGGCTGTTCCTTCATTGTTTACATTGTATCCATTTACAATCCCTGTGAATTCTGTTACAATACTGTTACGCAACCCCGCATTTCATGGCCTGTCCGCCGGGGCAGGCGTTCATGTCAATCATCCTTCAAGGAGGAACGCATCATGGGTGATATGCTCAAAACCGCGCAGCAGCTCCTGCCCAGTCTGGGTGACTATCTGGTTTACGCTGCCATTGCCATCGTGACCCTCATCGGCGTGGTGAAGTGCCTTGTGCCGCTGTGGAACACCACCCACGCCCTGCGCCGCGCTGTGCGCCGCTTGCAGCAGGACGCGGGCAACACGTCCCGGGAAAAGCCGGTCTGGCAGGAGAGCCGCTTCATGGGCCGCAGGTTGAGGGGCTCCTGGCTGCGCTTCCTGCAAAACGCGGAGCAGCTGGATCGCCGCGGCCTGCCCTGCGCTGTGGAGGACTACATCAACGACGACACCGTGACCCACGGCCCCGGCAACGCGCAGCTGGCCGAGCTGATTCCCAACCTGCTGACCTCGCTGGGCATTCTGGGTACCTTCATGGGCATGATGAGGGGCCTGGGCGGGCTGGACTTCTCCGACTCGGCCAACATCATCGCGGGCATTCCCAAGCTGCTCTCGGGCATGCAGTTCGCCTTCGGCACGTCTGTGGCGGGCATCAGCTGCTCGCTGGTGTTCAACATGCTCAACCGCATCGCGCAGGGCTCCAGCTACCGGGCGGTGGATGACTTCGTGGAGTCCTTCACGCAGCTGGCCATGCAGCGTCCGCTGGACAATGATGTGCAGCTCATCTGCCAGAATCAGGACGCCAACCACATGCTCTCCACCCTGACCGATGTGCTGCCCCAGCAGATTGCCGGTTCCATCGAGCTGTCCTTGAGCCGCACCATGCAGCCCGTGGCCAAGAGCATGGACAACTTCCTCATCGGTGCCACCCGGGCGCAGGTGGAGGGCGTGGGCCGCATCGTGAACAACTTTGTCCAGAACATGAATGATGCCTTGGGCCATCAGCTCCTGTCCCTGGGCCAGACGCTGACGGACATCAACCAGCATCAGCGCGTGACCATGGAGCAGGTGGAGCAGACGCTGCACAGTGCCGCTGCCATCGCCCAGGATGTGGGGCGGCTGCAGGGCGTGAGCCAGGACGTGATGACCCACTTCGAGCATTACATTCAGGAGCTGAGCGAGGCGCGACGCCGGGACGAGGGCTTCGAGCAGGCCTCCTCCGAGCTGCTCCATACCCTGCAGCAGGCTGTGTCCCGCCAGCAGGAAGCCCTGGCTGCCCTGCGCGGCTATCAGGATGAATTGAGCCGTGCCCAGTCCGTCTTTGCCCAGCAGAGCAGGGAAGCCGTGAGCAGCCTGAAGCAGGCCAGCACCGACAATGCCGGGCATCTGGCGCAGATGGGCAAGGCCATGGAGAGCTCCAGCGAGCAGCTGTCCCGCAGCTATGGCAGCTTTGTGGAGAATGTGGTGGAGGGCCTTTCCCGGTCACTGGGCATGTTTGAGCAGAGCATGAACAACATGGTATCCGTGCTGGGCGAGCGCATCAGCACGCTGGACAGGCAGGGCGGCAGCGGCATGACGGCCACGCAGGCCAGCGAGATTCAGCGGCTGCTGGCCAGCATGGAGCAGACCCTCCGGCAGGCCGCCGGGGATGACATCCGGGAGGAGGGCTGAGCATGGCGCGTCAGCGGGTACACAACCGCCGGGCGGGCCGCGGCTCTGCCGGAGGCGGCGCAAGCTGGATCAGCTATTCGGACATGATGGCGGCTCTATTGTTGGTGTTCGTGCTGATTCTGTCCATCAGCCTGCACCAGTATTTCACCATGCTGGAGACCAAGCAGAAGGAGCTGGAGGTTCAGCAGACCACGCTGGACCAGCAGACCATTCTGCTGGCAGCCCAGCAGACCACCCTGGATGAGCAGACGGCCGCGCTGGCCCTGGCGCAGACGGAGCTGGATGCACAGAATGCCGCGCTGCTGCTGGCCCAGCAGAGCCTTGCCGTGCAGGAGGAGGAGCTGGCCAAGGCCAACGCCATCCTGGCCACCCGGGAGGAGGAGCTGGTCAATTTGCAGCTGGCCCTGACCAGCAAGCAGAACGAGCTGGATGCCGCCACGCTGGCCCTGAGCAATCAGCAGGCCGCGCTGGATGCGCAGACCAGCAAGATTGACGATTTGGTGGGCGTGCGTTCGCAAATCATTGCGGAGCTGTCCAGCGCGCTGACCGCCAACAACCTGCGTGCCACGGTGGACTCCAACACGGGCGACATTGTGCTGGACAGTGCGGTGTTCTTCAAGAGCAACTCCAACGACATCATGGAGGATGGCAAGGCCCTGCTGAACCAGTTCATTCCGGTGTACCTGGGGGTGCTGTTGCAGGATCGCTACCGGGAGTATCTGGGGGAAATCATCATCGAGGGCCACACCGACACCGTGGGCACCTACATGAACAACCTGCGCCTGAGTCAGGAACGCGCCCTCTCCGTGGCGACCTACTGCCTGGAGATGCCCTCCCTGACCAAGCAGCAGCGCACGCTCCTGCGCTCCATCCTGACTGCCACAGGCCGCAGCTTCTCTGACCCCGTGTATAACGAGGACGGCACGGTGAACATGGATGCTTCCCGGCGCGTGGAGTTCAAGTTCAGCCTGCGGGATGCTGAGATGATTGACGAGATGAATCGTCTGCTGCAAAGCGGCAGCTGACATCAAACGGAGGACGAACATTGAAATACGCAGCTATTGCAGCCGCGCTGCTGCTGATTGTATCGCTGGTGGGCGTGGGCTGCCTGTACCTGACGGCCAATGTCACGGTGGAAGCCGTGGGCGTGGTGGCGGTGGAAGCCGCCACGCAGGCGGAGGTTTTTTCCACCCTGAAGGAGCAGCAGCGCACAGGCCAGGTGGTGGGAACCGCCTTTACCAGTGAGCCGCTGGGCGATGCAGCCGATTACCAGTTCTATACCTACACCGTGCGGCTGAAGAACAGCTGCTTCCTGTCTGCGGACATGGTGGAATTGCAGGTCACGCCCATGACAGGGGATGTGCTGCAAATCGGTGACACCTCCGCCAAGGCTTTGGCTCCCCGCACCATGGGTGACCTGCAGGCGACCATTCTGACGGATATCGGGATGCATGCCATCCGGGAGCTGAACGTTACGTATTACATGTGGGGGATACCCTTTACGCTGCGTACCACCTACGGGCACTGATGCTGCGCTGGGCTGCCGCCCAGACCTGCGCAGGGGTTTCACCCCTGCACCCCACAAGGGGCATCGCCCCTTGACCCCTTTTACGCTGGCGCGTGCCGTGACGAAAAGCATCCTCTGGATGGGGCAGACCATCCGGAGGATGCTTTTTGTGGGGGGGATTTATTTCAGGAAGTAGCTTACGGCGTAGCCGGTGATGCCGTTGTACTGTACCTTGACCCAGCCGTCGCCGGGGGAGACCACCGTGACCTCGGCACCATGGGGCATGCGGGCCAGCACACGGCCACTGGTCATGTCCGGGAGGTCGCGCAGGTTGACGAAGGTCTTTTGCGGGTGGCTGACCGTCATGGTAGGGACACCGGGCAGGTTGTAGACGGTCAGGTAGCGGGTCATCATGTAGCCGACGACGTTTTGGCTGTTCATGACCTTGCACCACTCCGTGCCGGGCTTGAGGACGCTGACCTGCGTACCATTGCTGTACTGTCCCAGCACGCGGCTGGTGGTGGAGGGACTTTCGCGCATGTTCAGCACCTGCGTGGCGCGGGGATTGGTCACGATGGCATAGCCGCCGGTGACTGGCTGGCTCCCGCTGCCGGATGTGCTGCCGCCGGTGGGGGCATGGACGCCATCCTTGAGGAACTCGGTGCTCATGAAGCCTACCTGGCCTTCCACGGACACCTTCCACCAGCCATTGCCCTTTTGCAGCACCATCACATACTTGCCGCCGGCGTACTGGCCCATGGAGGGATAGCCCGTGCCGGGGCCGGTGCGCAGGTTCAAGCCGGTGTTGTTGGGCGTGACGATGGTGGCCACTTCATCGCTGTAGGGCCATTGCCGGGTGGTGATGTACTCCTGCCGGAAATAGCCCTCCACGCCGTCCACCCGCACGGAGTACCATCCCCCGGACAGGCTGAGCACGGCGCAGGGTACGCCATTGTAGTAGATGCCCAGTACCTGCGCGTTGTAGCTGGGGGCCTTGCGCAGGTTCAGGAAGGAGGTGGCCTTGGGATTGGTCACAACGCCCACGGTGGCGGTCACAGGCTCCTGCACAGCCACATAGTTCTTGCTCATGTAGCCGCTCTTGCCATCGGGCGCGGTGACATAATACCAGTTGCCGCTCTCCCCGGAGATGACCATCCAGCTGCCCTCGGCATAGCTGCCCAGCCGGGTGGAGTTCTGCGTGGGCTGCTGGCGCAGGTTCACGGTGGCATTGCGATAGGTCACGCCGCAGTGCAGCGCGTCTGCCTGTGCCGTCGCGCACATAAGCGTCAGCATCAGTGCGATGAGCAGAACCATCCATTCTTTTCTCCTCATGGCAACTCCTCCTGTTTCCCCGGGCCGCCCATGCTGCCTGCTGAGCCCCGGCTGCTCTGGTATCCATGCAACGCACAGGCGCAAGGCATTCTTCCCAATTTGACGGGAAAAATTGATGTGCGGGCTGTGCCGCTGGTTTCCATCATACACGAAAATTGTGATTCCCGCAAGATTCATGCAAGATTCCCATGCTTCTCCGCGTTTGTTCAGTGTGCAGGTACAGGGCGCGGTGCTGCTGCGCCCGCTCTGTGCCGACGATCAAGCCTGTCTGAAAGGGAGGTTTCTCATGAAAAAGCTGTTCCTGGCCATGGCATCCGCTGCCTTGGCCCTGACCCTGATGTCCGGCGCGATGGCTGACCCGGTAATTTCCGGCAACGGCTACACGGCCTATCTGGGGGAAAGCAACTACCTGTATCTGCGCGACCCCAGCGGCGTATCCCGCATTCTGCGCGCACCCATTCGCGACCTGGTATCCATGAATGACACGGAGCTGTTCTGTCTGTCGCAGTCCGGGCAGCTCTACGGCATCATGCTGGACGCATCCGGCACGCGCATCGTGGCTGCCGCGCCCACCGAGGCCGACCTGGCTGCCGTGACCATGGTGAAGCCTTACACCCTGGAAAACGGCGTGCTGACCATCCAGCGGGAGGACGGTACCTATGAGGAGGCTTCCACCAGTGCGCTGATGGCTTGCACCAACGGTACCACCGTGTTCTACATCGAGCAGGCTGCTGATGCGGCCTCCACCTCGCTCAAGGCCTACACGCTCTCGCAGACCACGGGCCTGCTGCTGGATACAGCCGCACTGCACCGCACCATCGGCGCGGGCGTGGCCCAGCCCTTGGGCATGACCGCCACGGAGGACGCTGTGGCCGTGGTGGCGGCTGACCACAGCATCATCACCGTGAACCTGACGGACAACAGCTACCACACCTTCCCGGCCACGTCCCAGGATACCACGCAGGCGGTGAGCATCGGCAATCGGCTGGTTCGCCTGCACGAGGATGCGGACAATGGCGGCTACAGCGTGGAACTGACCTCCGATACGCAGGTCGTGACCACCCAGTCCCCTGTGGCTGCTGCCGTGACCGCTGCACCCTCTGCATCCCCGACCAGCACAGTGCAGGCTACCGCCCAGGTGACGGCCAAGCCCACGGCGACCCCCAAGCCCACCACGTCCTCCAGCACTACGACCGATGACGACGGGCGCATCAAAAAGGGTGCATCCGGCTCCAAGGTGCGCAAGATGCAAAAGCGTCTGAACGAGCTGGGCTATCCTGTAGGCAAGGTGGACGGCGTGTTCGGTGATGAGACGCTCAAGGCCGTGCATCTGTTCCAGTTTGCCATTGGCTACACCGAGCGCAGCTATGCGTCCGCCTCCATGCTCACCAAGCTCTATGGGAAGAATGCCCCTGTCTATGACCGCTTCATGCCCCTTGAGGCTGGTGACAAGGGCGAGGCGGTGAAGCTGCTCCAGCAGATGCTCTTTGATCTGGGCTACCTGGGCACGGATGACAAGGAGATTGACGGTGCTTACGGCAAGCGCACCACGGCTGCCGTCAAGGCTTTCCAGACCGACTGGAAGCTGGAGCCTATGACCGGCTCTGCCGACAAGGCCACCATGGAAAAGCTCTGTGAGCTGGCCGATCAGCTGGCGGCTGGCAGGCCCATCCCGTCCACGCCTTCCGATAAGCCGGATGATGCCGACCAGCCCGGTGATTCCGGGAATCCCGGCGATGCCAGCGAGCCCATCCCGTCCACGCCTTCTGACAACCCGACTGATTCCGGCAACCCCGGCGACTCCGGCAACCCCGGTGACTCCGGCAACCCCGGTGACTCCGGCAACCCCGGCGACTCCGGCAACCCCGGTGACTCCGGCAACCCCGGTGACT
>JBJEUL010000023.1:0-7467 GCA_051883835.1 Aristaeellaceae bacterium | reverse complement strand
TTCCCTTGACTGCTATGGGGTCGCTTCCCTGTAACCTATGCTTGACGCTTCTACAAGGCAGAAATTGCAATTGTTACAGCCATTCTTGCGCCATGGCCCGGTATGTGGTATAATGCGAAGAACAGGCATGCCCTGTGCAACCACACACCTGAGGAAAAGGCTGGTGACTGCCATGCGAAAGCTGATTCTCTTTTTCGCGGCGATGCTGTGCATGCTGCTGCTGACCACGGCCTGTGCCGAGACCGTCACGCTGGATACCATCTATGCCACGGTGGATATTCCTGATGCGTACATCCTGCTCACGCCCGACAACCTTGACCTGCATCCGGAATGGATTGCCCGCATGGGCGAAACCAAGGAGACGCTGCTGGCGGACTGGACAGAGCGCGGCGTACTGATTCAGGCCTGGAACAGCGAGGGTGATGTCTGCCTGGAAATCACTGCCGTGCAGGACGAGGACGCACTGCAATATTTTGACGTGGACGTGCAGACCACGCAGATGCGCTCCACCTACCGCGTCAGCCATTTGAAGAACACGCGCGGCGACGGCTGGACCTATCAGACGGCTGAGTGGAAAAAGACCAATCAGTACGGCCGCTTTCTGATGCTGAAATACAAGCGTGTCCTCAACGGCGAAACCATCCGCGGCTATGCCCGCCGCACCATCCGCAACGGCTATACCATCACGGTGGATTTGCAGGTGTTCGGGCGCAGTCTCAAAACCGTCGACAGCACGGCCATCAACAACGTGATGAAGTCCTGGCATTTTACCCAGACCCTGACCAAGCCCGCTGATGTCGCCTCCAAGCTGCAATTCACCAGCAAGCCCCCGGCGGAAACCAACACCGGCTCCTTCACGGTGAAGGGCACCTGCGATCCCGGGCTGCACATCATTGGTGTGGCCATGCGCATGTCCTCGCCGGATCCCATCATCTTCGAAACCACTGCCAGCAAAAAAGGCGCGTTCTCCATGCCCGTCCAGCTGCCTTCCGAAGGCGTGTGGCTGATGACCCTCACCGTGGAGAACGGCGATGTGGTCACAGAGGAAGTGGTCTTTGACACCACGACCTATCAAAAGAGCCTCCTGCCCGTCAATCTGGATGAAGGCAGCGGCCTGAGCCTGACCGATACCACCTCTGTCGCTGCCCTGACCTCCGCCAAGACGGTCGTATCCGGCAAGACCATCAAGGGCGTGACCGTGCAGTGCATCGTGGACGGTGCGGGCCAGTACAGCAAGCAGGTGACGACCAACAACAGCGGCAAGTTCTCCTTCACGGTGGATACCTCCGCCGAGGGGGATTACGAGTTCACGCTGGTGTTCTCCAAGAAGGGCATGAGCACCCGCCGCTTTGTCCTCAACGCCAAGCGCACCATCACCGAGGCGGAAAGGCGGCAAATCATCCGCGAGGCAGCCGTGAAGCCTGCCTACTCTACGCTCACGCAGAAGCTCAAGGGCTACACAGGCCGCTACATGGTGTATACGCTCTATGCCACGGAGATTATCCCCTCCGGCGATGAGTGGATTATCTTCATGGCCATGACCAAGACCAAGACGAGCTACAAGAACATTGTGGTTGTTATTGCGGACGAGGAGCCGCCCTTCCAGGTGGGCGACCAGCAGAAGCTCTACGCCCAGTGCATCGGCTCCTACGACGTGTCCTCCGAAGAAAAGACCACCTCCTACCCCTGCTTCCAGCTCTGCTTCTGGGAATAACCCCAAGGGACCGCGCCAGCGTCGAAGGGGTCAAGGGGCGATGCCCCTTGTTCGGTAGCAGGGGTGAAACCCCTGCGCAGGTCTGGGCGGCAGCCCAGCGCAACACATCCACCCAACAAACAGGAAACCGAAAAAGCGTGAGTTTCCAAGCAAACGATGCAGTCCGTCCGCGTAGGAAACGGCAGGTTCCACCGCCTGCAAGGGAACGGCATGCTCCCCTGCATCCCCCATACACGCAACAGAAAAGCACAGCGCGGAGATGGTCATTCCATCATCTCCGCGCTGTTTTGTGCATACATTCATCAGGTATTCACCTTCATCCGCGGCCTGCGCCACAGCCCCGTCAGCGACAGCCCCAGCAGCATGGCCGCCGCAATCCCGTTGGACACCACCACCGACAGCCACACACTGCGCACCCCCAGCCCCAGCACCGTCTCGCAGAACCACAGCGTGGCAAAGCGCAGCACCCACAGGCGAATCACATTCACCGTGACCGGCACCTCCGTGTGGCTGCTGCCCTGGAACAGGCCGCACGTTGCGTCATGGATGCCGTTTGTCCAGCACCAGAAGGCCATGGTACCCAGGAAATCGGCTGCCATGGCCATCACTGCCGGGTCATCGGCAAAGAGGGACACAATCGCTGTGGCAACCGCCGGGCGTGAAAGAATCATGCCCCCCGTGAACAGGAACGCCACCGCGCACCCCATGCTGATGCGGTAGCCCTTCAAGGCCCGTTCCGGCTGACGTGCGCCCATGTTCTGCCCCACAATGGTGCTCACCGCGCTGCCAATGCCATTGGAGGGCAGGGAAATGAGGGAGTTCACCTTGTTGCCAATGCCATAGGCCGCCATGGCATCCACCCCGTAGGCCAGCACGTTGCGGCTCATCAGCAGGAAGCCCAGCTGCATGAAGCTGCCGCCCAGGGCCGTGGGCAGACCAATGCGCACGATGTCCCGCATGGCTGCACCGTCCGGGCGCATGAGGGGGGCACTGAGCCGGGCCGGCTCATCCTCCCTGCGCAGCAGTGTGAAGGCGATGACCGCCGGAACAGCCTTGGCAAAGACCGTGGCCAGTGCTGCGCCTGCCGCTGCCAAATCCAGCACAATCATCAGCAGCGGGTCCAGCAGCACGTTCAGCGTGATGCCCAGCAGGTTGAGCAGCATGGGCCGCAGCGTGTCGCCCTGTGCCTGCCGCACCGCCTGGTAAATGTTCACCAGAAAGAGGAAGGGCATGTCCAGCATGACAATGCGCAGATAGCTCACGCCCATCTGCCGGGTCACGCCGGTCGCGCCCAGCCAGTCCACAATGCCGGGGGTAAGCAGGGCCAGCGCGGCAGCACACACCACCGCGAACCCCATCGCCGCCACGAAAATCTGGTTGGCGATGCGCCGCGCCCCGTCCATGCGACCCGCACCCACATACTGGGCAATCATCACGGCACCGGCCACCGTCACGCCGGAACCAAAGTTCAGCACGATATGCTGCACCGGCGTCACCAGATTGATGGCGGCCAGCGGCTCCTTGCCAATCTGGCCCAGCCAGTAGGTGTCGGTCAGGTTGTAGAGCGTTTGCAGAAAGCTGTTGATGACCACCGGCACGGCGATGGACAGCATGGCCCGAATCAGACTGCCGTGGAGAATCAGCTCCCGGTTGCCGCGGGGAATCTGTTTCATCCTCCTTCACTTCCTTTTGATTGCAAAATCCGCGCTATTATAGCATATCGTGGCGGAAAAGGGAATCCCCGTCTTTCTCTCCGTTGACTTTGGCGGCCATATTCGGTATAATTGAAGCAAGATATTCCAAGGAGATGGATGCATATGAATATCAAAGCCTATACCAAAGCCTACCTGGCAAGCTACAAGCCCTACAAAACCTACTGGAACTACGAGGACGGCTGCGTCCTCAAGGGCTGCATTGACGCCTTCCACGCCACGGGCGATGCGGACTACCGGGACTTTGTCCTGAAGTACCTGGAAACCTACGTCATGCCTGACGGCTCCATTCCCAATTACGAGAGCCACAAGTACAACATCGACAGCATCAACTGCGGCAAAGCCCTGTTCTTCGGCCTGGATGAAACCGGCGATGACCGCTACCGCAAGGCCATCGAGTTCCACATGAGCCGCCTGAATACGCACCCCCGCTGCCAATGCGGCAGCTTCTGGCACAAGGAGAACTACCCCAACCAGATTTGGCTGGACGGCCTGTACATGGCACAGCCCTTCTACATGGCGTATGAAGCCCGCTTTGACGGCATGGCCCATGTGCAGGACATCACCGACCAGTTCCGCAACGTGCGCCGCTACCTCTACGACGAGGAGAAAGGCCTGAACTACCATGCCTGGGACGAGGCGAAGATTCAGCCCTGGTGCAGCAAAAAGACCGGCCGCAGCCCGAATTTCTGGCTGCGCTCCACGGGCTGGTATTTGATGGCCCTCATCGACTGCATTGGCCTGTGCCCCGAGATGCTCTATGAGCATTATCGCGCACTGGTGGACATTTTCCGGGAGAGCCTGCGGGGCGTGCTGGCCTATCAGGCCGAGGACGGGCTGTTCTATCAGGTCATTGACCATCCCGAGGCGCAGGGCAACTATACCGAGACCTCCGGCTCTGCCATGATTGCCTACGCACTGCTCAAGGGCGTGCGCCTGGGCGTGCTGAACCCGGAGAAGTACCTGCCCCTTGGCATCCGGGTCTTTGAGGCCCTGGCGGACACGAAGCTCAAGGAGAACGCCGAGGGCCGCGTGGAGCTGACGGATATCTGCTGGGTGGCCGGTCTTGGCCCGGGTGAAAAGCGTGACGGCTCTGTGGCCTACTACCTGTCCGAGCCCCGCGTCAGCGATGACAGCAAGGGTGTCGGCCCCTTCATGATGGCCTGGGCAGAATATTTGCAGGCAACAAAGTAACGGAGGATATCAGCCATGGAATTGACCAAAGTTTTGGTGACAGGCCGCAGCGTGACCGTCCAGCTGGATGACGGCGGCCTGTATCAGACCCGCAAGCCTTATACCCTCACCCTGAACGGGCAGCCCTGGGGAACGGCGGATACCGTCATCACCAGCCTGTACGGCCTGTGGCCCGATACTCACTACACCCTGCGGGTGTATGACGGGGATACGCTGGTGGAGAAGCTGTCCTTCACCACGGAGGAGGAGAGCTTCTCGCTGGATGTGCGCCGCTTTGGCGCGGTGGGCGATGGCGTGCATGACGATACCCCCGCCATTCAGGCGGCCATCAACTGCTGTCCCAAGCATGGCCGCGTGCTGATTCCGGCGGGCCGCTATCATGTGCTGCCGCTCTTCCTCAAGAGCCATATCCGGCTGGAGCTGGCGCAGGGCGCGACCCTGGAGCTGGAGACAGACCGCAGCCGCTTCCCCATCGCCCCAGGCATGATTCAGTCCACGGACGAGGATGATGACCTGAACCTGGGCTCCTGGGAGGGCAATCCGCTGGACATGTTCGTGTCCTTCATCTATGGCTATCATGTGGAGGACGTGGTCATTTACGGTCAGGGCGTACTGGACGGTCAGGGCGACAAGGGCGACTGGTGGGTCAACCCCAAGGTGCGCCGGGGTGCATGGCGGCCCCGGATGTTCTTCATCAACCACTGCAAGGATGTGGCGGTGCAGGGCATCACCTTCCGCAACAGCCCCTCGTGGAATTTGCAGCCCTATTTCAGCAAGCGGCTGAAGTTCCTCAACATCACCGTCAATGCCCCCGCCAACAGCCCCAACACCGATGGCTTCGACCCGGAAAGCTGCCGGGATATTCTGCTGGCCGGTGCGCACTTCTCGCTGGGCGATGACTGCATTGCCCTCAAGGCTGGCAAGCTGTACATGGGCGCGACCTATGAAACGCCCTGTGAGCATGTAGAAATTTCCCACTGCCTGATGGAGAACGGCCACGGCGGCATGACCGTGGGCAGCGAGATGGCTGGCGGCGTGAAGCACATTCTGGTGCACGACTGCGTGATGCGCAATACCGACCGCGGTCTGCGTGTCAAGACCCGCCGGGGCCGGGGCAAGAACGGCGTGATTGATGATATCGTGTTCGACCATGTGGACATGGAGCGGGTCGGCACACCCTTTGTGGTGAACTGCATGTACTTCTGCGACCCGGACGGCAAGAGCGACTATGTGCAGAGCCGGGACAAGCAGCCTGTGGACGACAGAACACCCCGGATTGGCACGGTGGCCTTCCGGCACGTCAATGCCACGGACGTCACCTGCGCGGGGTACTTCCTGGGCCTGCCGGAGCGGCCCATTGAGCATGTGGTGATGGAGAATGTGCGCATTGCCTGCGCCGAGAATCCCACGCCCATGCAGCCTGCCATGGCCGGGGGCGTTGAAACCTGCGTCCGCAAGGGTGTGGTAGCCGTGAATGTGGACGTGATTACGATGAAGAACGTCACCATCACCGGCCAGGACGGTGTCCGTCTTGCCTGTGACGGTGTCGGCGAGTGCAACGAGGAATAACCTCCAAGGGAACGCGCCAGCGGAAAAGGGTCAAGGGGCGATGCCCCTTGTGGGGTGCAGGGGCAACGCCCCTGCGCAGGTCTGGGCGGCAGCCCAGCGCACCACGTTCCAATAACTCAAAAGGGAACATAAAAAACGTGAGTTTCCAAGCAGACGACGCAGTTCGTCCGCGTCGGAAACGGCAGGTTTCGCGCTCTGCATCGGAGCCATCATCCCAGCGCGGGGACGTATGCTGCGTCCCCGCGCTTTATGCTGCTCTGATTGTTTTTGCCGTGTTTCCCCTCTTGCCAAGGCGCGTTTCTTGGCGTACAATGTAAAAGATTCGTATCAGGCAGAGTAGCTGCTGGCGCGTTAAG
Organism: Aristaeellaceae bacterium; assembly: GCA_051883835.1. Lineage (GTDB taxonomy): Bacteria > Bacillota > Clostridia > Christensenellales > Aristaeellaceae > UBA11524. Next base: position 922 of record JBJEUL010000023.1, on the reverse strand, counting down.
TGTTCATGAACGGGGAGTTGTCATGAAACGAAGCCGGGATTCCGGCGCGGTGCCAGCGGCGCATCCCGCTGCTCAGGTGCTGCCTCCTGCGAGTCAATCATTTGTCAGGAGGCGGTCTATTATGTCGCAATCTGTTTTTTGTGCGTCCTATTGGCGATCCAGTGCGCGCATCACCACCTACAAGCTGTGTGTGATGGGGATTCTCGTGGCCCTGCAAATTCTGCTCAGCCGCATCACGGCCATTTCCGTGGGCAACTGGCTGCGCATCAGCTTCGGCTTCCTGCCCAATGCCGTGGCGGGATACCTGTTCGGCCCGGTGGGCGGCCTGCTGGTGGCTGTGGTGGGTGACGCACTGGGCACGCTGCTGACGGGGCAGGCCATCAACCCCGGGCTTTCGCTGGCAACGGCCATCAGCGGCCTGCTGTATGGGCTTTTCCTGTACAAGCAGCGCGCATCCTGGGTGCGGGTAACGCTGTGCCTGCTGGCGGTGTCGCTGCTGTGCCACTTCCTGCTGAACACCTACTTTTTGGCGGCAGCAGGCTACACGGCGGTGTCCGACGGTACGGACTGGCCCAGTTTCTTCCGCACCCTGGTGATGCCCGTCTATGGGGAAGGGGCCACGCTCCCGGCATGGATCAGCGTGTGCAACCGCTTCATCAAGCAGGTCGTGGTTTTACCGATTAACGTTGTGATGCTGTCGATGATGCTGCGCGGACTTGGACGGATGTCCAAATCCATCATCCGCGCATGATGGAAGGAGAAGGCTGAACCATGCCGTCCGTGTCCAAGAAAGCCATGCTGGTCGAGCTGCAGCGGCTCTATCCCGATGCCCGGCCCGAGCTGAACTTTACCAATCCCTATGAAACGCTGGTGGCGACCATGCTTTCCGCCCAGTGTACCGACAAGCAGGTGAACAAGGTTA
>JBJEUL010000022.1:0-1731 GCA_051883835.1 Aristaeellaceae bacterium | reverse complement strand
AGATGACCACCGGCACCGCCACGAAGAACAGCAGGCACCACAGGCACAGGATCAGGATGCGCTTCCAGGTTTCCTTATCCCTGCGGCGGAGCATGGCTGTCTGCTCTCCGGTGAAGGAGCCGCCTTCCGCCAGCAGCGCGGCGCTCTGGGCCGACAGACGCAGATGCCTGGCGCAGGTCCAGAAGTACAGGACCGCCAGCCCTGCCCCCGCGTATACGCCGATCCACTTGCTGGCGATGCCGCAGCCCATGAACAGCCCGGACAGCGCCAGATCCGGCAGGAGCTTCTTCACCGGGGTCATAACGATGTCCCGCTGCATGAAGCGCAGCATGAACAGATAGCTCAGAATGATGAACAGCACCGGGAAGCTGTCGATGGTGGCGATGCGGGTCTGGGTCAGGTGCATACAGTCCAGGGCCATCATGGTCATGGCGGCAAAGGCCATGTCCGTGCGCTTGGTCAGCTGCTTGCCCAGCACATACATGGCCGGGAGCATCAGGATGCCCGCCACCGCCCCGGCAATGCGCCAACCGAAGGGCGTCATGCCGAAAATGGCGATGCCCACGCTCATGAGCAGCTTGCCCAGGGGCGGATGGGAGGTCTCGTAGGGAGCCGTGCCCCGCAGATGCTCCAGGGCTGTGCGGGCATGGTAGATCTCGTCAAAGTAGGTGCTGTTGTACCAGCTGGGCTCGTCCTTCTTTTCAGCGTCGCCGTAGAGGCCCGGCACGCCCTCGATGGTATCCTGCTCATCCACCAGGTGCTCGGGATCGGACAGAAGCGGCGATTCCTCATTGGCGTTGATGCGTTCCACCACGGTGGCGGAAATTGCGTTGCCCTCCGCGTCGCGGAAAATGACCTCGTTGAGAATCAGGCCGATCTGCTGGGCGGTAATGCGCACATACCGTCCGCTGACGCGCTGCACCTGCTCCGTATTGGAGGCGGAATAGTAGCTTCTTGTGCCGTCCGCCGCCTCGTAGCAGGGGGTCAGGTACTTCCAGCGGTAGCACTGGCCCTGGTTCATCTCAGCCCAGTATTCGCCGGACCAGTTCTGCCTGTCATCGCTGGTGGCAATGGAGAAATCGCTGTACACCACCTCGCAGTAGTACAGCATGGCCACGTCGTCATAGTGCTGGCCCAGATCAAGGATGACCGCCTCATTGCTGGCAGTGGACTTCCACGCCTTCTGCGGGGCTTTCATGCTGCCCAGGTTCCACAGGGCCACCACGCTGTAGATCAGCGTCACGGTCAGAACCAGCACGGTATCCCGCACACGCCAGTGCAGGGAGCTGTCCGGCCTGAAGGTCAGCGGCGTGCAGGGCGTCTCCCTGTGCCGCGGCAGGGGCAGCCAGGTCATGCCGGAGCCCTTCCCCAGCTTCGGCTGGCTGTCCTCCACGCACACCCGGTGGCAGGTCCAGACAGCCAGGGGCACGCACAGCACGTTCACTGCGGAGAGCAGCATGTTCAGCCAGTAGGTGTCGCTGTTCAGGTGCCCCATGGAGGAGCCCAGACGCACGGAATTGTCCAGCACAATGCCTTCGTTGATGAACATGGTGCAGCTCATCACCGTCAGCAGCAGCAGGATCCGCCGGTCGCGGTGGATGACGTAAGCCATGCCCAGCAGCAGCAGCGCCGGGAACAGGTACCGCTCGTGCATCTTGATGCCCAGCACATACAGTAGGATGAACAGCACGCCGCCGCACAGGGGCAGCGTATCAATCCGCCCGGAGCGGA
>JBJEUL010000021.1:0-1739 GCA_051883835.1 Aristaeellaceae bacterium | reverse complement strand
CAGAACATGATCATTGCCTACCAGGACAGCGACATTGTCGAGTACATGAAGATCATCCTGGCCCAGGGCATTGAGAACCCCATCCTGATCGACCAGTACCTCAAGGGCATCGAGGCCGAAGCCGACGCCATCTGCGACGGCGAGGACGTGCTGATTCCCGGCATCATGGAGCATGTGGAATCCGCCGGCGTCCACAGCGGCGACTCCATTGCCGTCTATCCCGCCTGGAACCTGACCGGCGCCATGGTGCAGCGGCTCATCGAGGTGACGAAGCAGATCGCCATCGAGCTGGGCACCCTGGGCCTGATCAACATCCAGTATATCGTGTACCACAACGAGGTGTACGTCATTGAGGCCAATCCCCGCGCCAGCCGCACCGTGCCCTACATCAGCAAGGTGACGGGCGTGCCCATGGTGGATCTGGCCGTGCGGGCCATGCTGGGCGAGAAGATCCGCGACATGGGCTACGGCACGGGCCTGTACCGCCAGAGCCCCTACTACGCGGTGAAGGTGCCCTGCTTCTCCTTCGAGAAGCTGGCGGACGTGGACACCCACCTGGGCCCGGAGATGAAGTCCACCGGCGAGGTGCTGGGCCTGGGCACCAACCTGCAGGAGGCCATCTACAAGGGCCTGGTGGCCGCCGGGTACAAGATGCGCCATCAGGGTGGCCTGCTGTTGTCCGTGCGCGACAAGGACAAGACCGAGGCGGCGGATGTGGCGCGCAAGTTTGCGGAGCTGGGCTTCCGGCTCTTCGCCACCCCCGGTACGGCCAAGGCGCTGGAGGAGCATGGGCTCTTCGCCGCCACGGTGAAGCACAACGCCATGGAGCGCATGCTGGAGATGGATCAGGTGCAGTACGTGATCTCCACCTCCAACAAGGGCCGCAGCCCGCTGCTGGAGTCCGTGCGCATGCGCCGCAAGGCGGTGGAGCGGGGCATCCCCCTGTTCACCAGCCTGGATACCGCCAACGCTCTTGTGGACGCACTGACCAGCCGCTACTCCCTGCAAAATGTGGAGCTGGTGGACATCAACCACATGCGCACCACCCGCAAGAAGCTGCACTTCATCAAGATGCGCGGCACGGGCAACGACTACCTCTACTTTGACTGCTTCGACCAGACGGTGGACAGCCCCAAGTCCCTGGCGGTGCGCCTGTCCAACCGGCGCACGGGCATCGGCTCCGACGGCATTGTGCTGATTATGCCCAGCGACAACGCCGACGCGAAGATGCGCATGTTCAACGCCGACGGCTCTGAGGGCTATGTCTCCGGCAACGCCATCCGCTGCGTGGCCAAGTACCTGTACGAATCCGGCAGGGTGCGCAAGGAAACCATGCTCCTGGAAACCGGCAGCGGCGTGAAGAGCGCGCAGCTGTTCATCCGGGAGGATCTGGTGTTCTCCGTGCTGGTGGATATGGGCTGCCCGGCCTTCAGGCCTGCGGAGGTTCCCGTCCGCCTGGAGGGCGAGCGGGTGATGCAGCGCAGGGTGTTCCTGGCGGGCCAGGAGCGGGAGATCTGCTGCGTGAGCATGGGCAACCCCCATGTGGTCATGTTCGTGGACGATGTGAACAACATCGACCTGGAGCAGGTGGGCCCCACCATTGAGAATGATCGCCTCTTCCCCCAGCGGGTGAACGTATCCTTCGCCCAGGTGCTGGACGGCAACAGCATCAAGATGCGCGTGTGGGAGCGGGGCATCGGCGAAACGGCGGCCTGCGGCACCGGCGCCTGCGCGGTGGC
>JBJEUL010000020.1:0-1739 GCA_051883835.1 Aristaeellaceae bacterium | reverse complement strand
CTGCTGGAGGCCATTGCGGGCCTGCAGCCCATCGCCAGCGGGCAGATCATCTTCACCAACCCCAAGAAGAACCGGCCTGTCACCTTCTTCCACAAGTCCATGCGGCAGGTGAAGGAGCTGGCGGCCAGGGACGCCTTCCATGACAAAAACGGCGCGCCCATGCGCCTCAAGGGCATGAGCCGCGGGCAGATCAAGGCCCAGGTGGCGGCGGAGAACGTGCTCTTCCGGGAGGACGAGGTGATGAACCTGCGCGGCAAGACCCCGCTGGAGATCCGCTCCCTGGGCGTGCGGCTGTCCTTCGTGCCGGAGGACCGGCTGGGCATGGGCCTGGTGGGCAATATGGGCATCACCGACAATATGATGCTGCGCAGCTACCGCAAGGGCCACGCGGGCTTTGTGGATCGCAAGAAGCCAAAGGCTTTGGCCGAGGAGGTCGTCAAGGAGCTGGAGGTGGCCACCCCCGGCGTGAACACCCCGGTGCGCCGTCTCTCCGGCGGCAATGTGCAGAAGGTGCTGGTGGGCCGCGAGATCGCCTTTGCGCCCAAGGTGCTCATGGCTGCCTATCCCGCCCGCGGCCTGGACATCAATTCCTCCTACACCATCTACAACCTGCTCAACAAGCAGAAGCAGAACGGCGTGGCCGTCATCTTCGTGGGCGAGGATCTGGACGTGCTGCTGGCCCTGTGCGACCGCATCATGGTCATCAACTCCGGCGCGGTCACCGGCATGGTGGACGCCCGCACCGCTACCAAGGAGCAGATCGGCCTTATGATGACCAAGACCAACACCCCTGCAAAGGAGGCAGCCCAATGAGCGAGACGAAGAAAGCCACGGTGCATGAGTCGCTGTTCCATCTGACCAAACGGACGGATGTGAACCCTGTGCGGGCCATGCTGATCCGCCTGGCGGCCATCGTGCTGGGTATGGTGGTGTGCGGCCTGACGGCGTTCCTGCTGATTGACAAGCTGCACGACAGCCCGGAGAAGATCACCGACTTCTACGCCTGCTTTATCAAGGGCTCCTTTGCCAGCGAGCGCAAGCTGTGGAAGTTCCTGAAGAACATGGCCATCCTGCAGTGCATCTCCCTGGCGGTGACCCCGGCCTTCCGCATGCGCTTCTGGAACATCGGCGCAGAGGGCCAGACCCTCATGGGCGTGCTGGGCGCCATCACCGTGGCGTTCTACTTCGGCGGCAAGCTGCCGGAGTGGCAGCTGCTGATCCTCATGTTCCTGGCCGCGCTGATCTACGGCGCGGTGTGGGCGGTGATTCCCGCGCTGTTCAAGGCCCGGTGGAACACCAACGAGACCCTCTTCACCCTGATGATGAACTACGTGGCGACCTATGTGGTCAGCTACTTCCTGGTGATCTGGGTGCCCAGCGGCTCCTCCACCCTGGGCAAGCTGAAGTACGGAAAGCTCCCCCCCTTGCCCTTCGGCAACCAGTACCTGCTGATCATCCTGATCGTGCTGGCGCTGACGGTGGCGCTGTACATCTACCTGCGCTACAGCAAGCAGGGCTACGAGATCTCCGTGGTGGGCGAGAGCATGCGCACCGCCCAGTACAGCGGCATCAACGTGCAGAAGGTCATCATCCGCACCATGGTGGTCAGCGGCCTGCTCTGCGGCCTGGCGGGCTTCCTCATCGGCGCGGGCCTTGACCAGAGCGTGACCACGGAGTCCGTGGGCGGGCAGGGCTTCACGGCCATCATCGTGTCCTGGCTGGCCAACTTCAACCCCCTG
>JBJEUL010000019.1:0-1743 GCA_051883835.1 Aristaeellaceae bacterium | reverse complement strand
TGATCTACGCCGTCACCGGACGGGAAGTGCCCTCTGGCGGATTGCCTGCCGCCGTAGGCTGCGCGGTATTCAATGCGGCTACCGTCCGCGCCATTCATGAGGTGGTTTATGACGGAATGCCCCTGATCCGCCGGATCGTGACGGTGTCCGGTGACATCCTCATGGAGCCGAAGAATCTGCTGGTGCCTATCGGCACACCCTTCAACGACCTGATCGAGGCCTGCGGCTATTCCGAGAACCCTTACAAGGTCCTCTCCGGCGGCCCCATGATGGGTGTGGCGCAGTACGACCTGAGCGTTCCCACCATCAAGGGCGTCAATGCCGTCACCGTGCTGGGTAAGAAGAACAACTTCTTTGTGCAGGAGCCTCACTGCCTGCGCTGCGGCAAGTGTATCGACGCCTGCCCCATGAAGCTGATGCCCGTGCTGATGTACAAGGCATGGCAGGGCGGCGACGTGCAGGAGATGAAGGATAACAACATTATGGACTGCATCGAGTGCGGTTCCTGCGCTTATACCTGTCCGGCCAGCGTGCCGCTGGTACTGGGCTTCCGCGTGGCTAAGCAGGTTATCCGCAACGCGTCCGCTCCGGTGAAGAAATAAGGGAGGTGGAGATCCATGGCACAGATGAAATATTTTTATGAGCTGACGATTTCCAGCTCGCCCCATGCCCATTCCCCGGTTACAACCCGTACCATCATGCGCGATGTGCTCATTGCACTGCTGCCTGCGCTGATTGGCTCGATTTACTTCTTTGGCTTCCGCGCCCTCACCGTTACCATGGTCAGCGTGGCTGCCTGTGTGTTCTTTGAGTGGCTGTACTGCAAAATCACCAAGCAGCCCTGCAAGATTTATGATCTGTCCGCCTGCGTCACCGGCGTGCTGCTGGCGTTCGTGTGCCCCGTGACCATTCCCTACTGGACCATTATCCTGGGCGATCTGTTCGCCATCATGCTGGTGAAGATGCTCTTCGGCGGTCTGGGACGGAATATCCTCAACCCCGCTCTGGCAGGCCGTGCCTTCATGTTCAGCTGGCCTGTGCTCATGAGCAACTGGGTCAAGGTTGGTTTCAGCAATGCCGCCGGTATTTTCTCCACCGCGGATGCGGTAACTGCGGCTACGCCCCTGGCGAATCTGCATCAGGGCACCATGTGCCAGGAGTCCATCGGCGCCCTGTTCCTGGGCAACGTGGGCGGCTGCCTGGGTGAAACCTCTGCGCTGCTGCTGCTCATCGGCTTCGTGTACCTGCTGGTGCGCAAGGTGATTACTGCCCGGATTCCTCTGGTTTATATTGGCACCGTGGCGGTGCTGACCTTCCTGTTCCCCCAGGGCAATGACCGGATTGCGTGGATGGCTGCTCAGGTATTTGGCGGCGGTCTGATGCTGGGCGCCATTTTCATGGCCACCGACTATGTGACCTCTCCCGTGACCAAGCTGGGGCAGATCGTCTACGGCATCGGCTGCGGCGTGCTGACCGTTATGATTCGCTACTTCGGCGGATATAACGAGGGCGTTTCCTATGCCATTCTGTGCATGAACGCCTGCGTGGTCCTGCTGGATAAGATCGGCCGTCCTGTAAAGTTCGGCGCACCGAAGAAGGAGGCGGCAAAATAATGAAGACTGAAACCAATGCCGGGTATATCATCCGGCTGGCGGTCACCCTGCTGCTGATTACTGCCGTTGTGGCGGCGGCGCTGGCGGGCGTGAACGCGGTTACTGCTCCGAAGATTGCGGAGCTGAATGC
>JBJEUL010000018.1:0-7643 GCA_051883835.1 Aristaeellaceae bacterium | reverse complement strand
CTGTGCAAGGTCATCAGCCAGCACATCGGCGTGAAGGTGGAGAAGTACATCCTCTTTGACTTCAACCAGATTCAGACCATCATTGACTATCTGGGCGGCGTGACCATCACCGTCACCGATGCCGAGGCCGATTATCTCAATCGCTACCGCATCTCCCGCACCGCCACCACCCCTTCCATGAACAAGGCAGGTACCTATCTATTCGGCGGGCATGCGGCAGTCATCTATATGCGCATTCGCAAGGCGGGCGGCGGCGGCGACTTCATGCGCACCCAGCGCGTGCGCACGGTGCTGTCCACGCTGGCCGACCAGTGCCGGGAAATTTCCTATGAGAAGGCCCGCGATCTGGTGGACTCCGTGATGGCCAACACCACCCTGACCAACATGAACCTGGACGAGATGGTGCAGGCTATGGAGTACGCCTACGGGCTGCGCGGCGCAACCGTGGAGGAGCTGCGCATTCCGCAGGACGGCGATGTCTCCCCCATCAATTACGCCGGCATGGCCGTGCAGGAAATTGACTGGGTGCATAGCCGGGAGGTCATGGACGATTACCTGCAAAACAGCTTCCTCGTGATGGATGAGGATTGAGCAGGGGCGAGCGTGTTCCCTGTCAGGCTTCGGAAGCTGTCGTTTCCAGCGCGGACGAACTGCGTCGTCTGCTTGGAAACTCATGTTGTTTCATTTCTCTTTTTGTTGATGCAACGTGTTGCGCTGGGCTGCCGCCCAGACCTGCGCAGGGGCCTTGCCCCTGCACCCCACAAGGGGCATCGCCCCTTGACCCTTTTTCGCTGGCGCGTTCCCTTGAAGGTTGTGGGAGCGGCTGGCTATGATGAGAGCAAAGGAGCGCATCGTCGGAATGAAATGTCCTCAGTGCGGTCAATGGAACCGGGCCTCCCTGCCCCGCTGCCGGCAGTGCGGTTGTTCCCTGGAGGATGGGCAGAGCGCAGTCCCTTCCTGGAAAATCACCCTGAATGATGATACCCGCGGCAAAGAATACATCCGCGTGGATGAGGACGGCGATGCCGCCCGTGCCCCGGATACCCGCGATCAGCTGGCCCAGGAAATGGATGAGCTGAAGCACCGCAAGCAGGACGGCATGCGCCAGCAGCAGCAGCTCCGGCAGGAAAGTGCCAGACGGGGCAGCGCACCCTCCGGCATGACCATCCGCACCCATACCAGCACCGATACCTTCTGGAACGTGGAGGATAATCCCCGCACCACTGTGCGCGTCAAGCGCGGCGGCAAGCCCGTGAACACTGACGACAGCTCCAACGGGACACCGCCCCGCCGCATTGTCCAAACAGAATGGAATGATTCCCGCTCCTATGACCCCCTGTGGGAGGAAACCGAGGTCTATGGCGCGTGGCAGCTGCCCCAGTCCACCTCCCTGCACGGCAGGCTCCCTTCCCGCACACGCGGGCTGCGGCGGATTGTTCAGGTGCTGGCCGCGCTGCTGCTGCTGGCTGTGGTGGGGCTGTGCGGCTTCTTTGGGTATGAATATTTCAAGGCGCGCAGGGAGGAAGCCAAGGAGCAGAACCGCCCCGCCGTGACGGCTTCCATCAAGGATGATTTGGCCGCGCATACCATTCTCATTCCCGGAGAGGACGGCACGCAAATCTACATCCGTGAGCTGCATGCTTCCTATATTGTCACCGGCGGCTTTGCCACGGTGGAGGTGGCCGATCACACCTGGTATGAGGATCTGGTAGACTTTGTGGGCGACACCATGACGGTGACCCTGACGCCCTTTGTCAAGACCTCCAGCGGCCGTCAGAAGCCCATGGAGCCCATCCAGTACGATATCGCCATTCCCCTGAGTCCCATTTCGCTGGACAGCCCCGATGGATTGCGCACGGAGGTTGCCACCGCCATGTATACCATCAGCCTCACCGTGCGCCCCGGCTCCACCGTCACCATCAACGGGGATGATGTGTCCGATACGGTGTCCTCCGAGACAGGCAGCATCTCCTACAATGCCACTGTGCAGCCCATTGGTGACAACGTGTTTGACATCCGTGTGCGCAGCCAATACTGCCGGGAGAACCAGCTGCAGCTGACCCTGTACCGTGAGCCGCAGGAGATTCCCCTCGACCTGTCCGCCGACACCTACACCTCCACCACCTCCCAGGCCATTGAAATCCGCGCCACCACCCTGGCCGGCGCGAAGGTGGAGGTGCTCAGCCCCCATGCCGACCTGAACATCACCAGCCTTGACACCACGGGTGAGTTCTCCTTCATGGCCCTGTTTGACCACTACGGGGACAATACCATCACCATCACCTCCGCTGTGGAGGGCAAAAAAACCTCCACCGTCAACTATGTGGTCTACTATGTGCCGGAGCCCAACGTCTATACGCCCAAGGCCTGGCCCATGAGTGCCGCCAACTATGCGGAGCTGCTGAGCAACATCTCCGTGCGTGCGGCCCGCTCACAGGTCTATCTGGTGGAGGGCACCGTCCAATACTTTGTCAGCGAAAAGCCGCAGATGGCGGTCATCAACACCAGCGAGGACGGTCAGAGCCAGCCGGTGCTGGTGGAAAACTTCACCAAGACGACCTGGAAGGTCGGCCAGTCCTACCGCATCTACGGCGATGCCTACAGTACCTACAACGGCATGCCCTGGCTGGCCGCCCGCTACACCTACTGACCCTGTATGATGGAGGCACCCATGCTTGATTTGCTGATTCTCGGCTCCGGCCCCGCTGCCTGGAGCTGCGCCCTCACCGCCCGCAAGCGCGCACTGGACTGCGCCGTCATTGTTTCCGGAGCCGACACCGGCTGGCTGGCCAAGGCTGACCGGGTGGACAACTATCCCGGACTGCCCGCTGTGTCCGGCCGGGAGCTGCTGCGCATCTTCCGCCAGCAGGCTGAGGAGGCCGGAGCGGCTGTCATCTCCGGCGTGGCCCGTCAGGTGCAGCCGCTGGGCGATACCTTCATGACCCTGGTGGGCAATGACGTGGTGGAATCCCGGGCCGTGGTGCTGGCCATGGGGGCAGCGCGTCCCCGGCTGCTGCCCGGTGAGGATGAGCTGCTGGGGCAGGGCGTGAGCTGGTGCGGCACCTGCGACGGCATGTTCTACCGGGGCAAGGAGGTGGCGGTCATCTCTGCCTGGCATGGCGGCGTGGAGGAAGCGGACTTCCTGTCCCGGCTGGCCGCGAAGGTGGACTATTACTGCCTTGCGCCCCATGATGTCCCTGACCGCCTGTCCCTCCTGCCCGGCACACCCAAAGCCCTTGCCCGCGAGGATGGCCGCATCGCCGTGACCACGCCGGAAGGCACCCGGCACTATGACGGCGTGTTCGTGTTCCGTCCCGCCGTGGCTCCGGACAGGCTGCTGCCCGGGCTGGACACAGCTGGAGCCTTCATCGCGGTCAACCGCCGGATGCAGACCAGCCTGCCCCATGTCTATGCCGCCGGTGACTGCACCGGGCAGCCCCTGCAAATCGCCAAGGCCGTGGGGGAAGGCAACATCGCGGCCATATCCGCCGCAGAAGACCTTGCTGCAAAGGAGAAATAACGGATGAAACGATTCCTGCTGATGCTTTTGACCCTGACGCTGCTGACAGCCGCCGCGCTGGCAGAGCCCCTGCCCCTGGAGGAAAACGCAGGCGTGTACTGCTACCCGGAGGACGCGGATGAATCCTCCGCCCGGTATGTGTACCGCTATGCCTATCCCTATGTGGCGGCGGAGGGGGACGTAGCCCTGACCATCAATGAATTCTACGCCTATCTGGTGGATGATGCCTTCGGCTTCGCGGTGCCCATGGCGGTGGAGGCCCTTGACCCGGATTCCCCCCTGCAGGCCGTCACCAGCATCACCAGCGAGATTACCTGCAACGACGGGCAGTACCTGTCGGTCAAAATCACCAACGAAACCCTCACCGGGGCGGCAGTGTCCAGCGTGGTCAGCGGCCATACCTTTGTCCTGACCGGGGAGAAGGCCGGGACGGTGACGAGCCTGCCCTATCTGCTGGGCATTCTGGAAGCCGGCGAGACGGATGAGTGGCTGCTGGACCGTCAGACAGCCAAGGCGGACGAACTGGTGCGCTCGCTGGTGTGGGAGGTCATTCAGGAGCAGATGGCCGCCGGTGAGGCGGATTACTACGATGACCTGACCTATGAGCAGCTGTCCGCCTGCTTCTACCCGGAGGAGGACTTCTACATGGATGACGCGGGCAATTTGATGTTCTTCGTGCAGGCCTCCGTCCTGGCCCCTGCGGCCTCGGGGATTTTCTACTTTCCCTTCTCTCTGGAAGAGCTGCTGGATGAGCTTTAATGCCACCTGCATGCGCGGCACACGTTTCCCTTCGAGGGCAGCGTGTGCCGCGTTTTTGTGTGTCCGCACAAAGCTCCTTCCCTGCCAAAATACAGCGCAAATACAACACATTCCCGCCCATGCAGCCCCCTCGCGCCCTTGACATCCCCCCGGATGACAGTATAATAGAAAATGCACGATAAAGTGCGTTTCCCTGCCGCAGCATACGACAGGATACGAAAGCGGAGGTATACGTTGATGGAAATCAAGGTCACGCTCTGTGAGCAGCGCAAGCAGAAGCCGCAGGATGAAAGCAAGCTGGGCTTTGGCAATTACTTTACTGACCATATGTTCCTGATGGACTACGTCAAGGGTGAGGGCTGGCAGGATGCCCGCATCGTGCCCTTCGGCGATTTCAGCATGAGCCCCGCGGCCATGGTGCTGCATTACGGTCAGGCCATTTTCGAGGGCATGAAGTGCTATCGCCGTGCCGACGGCGGATTGCAGCTGTTCCGCCCCACGGCCAACTTTGCCCGCATGACCCGCTCCGCGCAGCGCATGGGCATGCCCGCACTGGACGAGGAAACCGCACTGGCGGGCCTGAAAAAGCTGCTGGAGCTGGATCAGGACTGGGTGCCCCATTCCCCGGACACCAGCCTGTACATCCGTCCGACCATGATTGCCCTGGATCCCCATCTGGGCGTGCATGCGGCGCATCATTACCTGTTCTTCATCATCCTCTCCCCCGTGGGTGCGTACTATGCGGAAGGCCTGAAGCCCGTGAGCATCTATGTGGAGGATGCCTATGTCCGTGCGGTGCGCGGCGGTGTGGGCTTCACCAAGTGCGCGGGCAACTACGGCGCGTCCATCCTGGCTGGCGAGGCTGCTGCGGAGAAGGGATATTCCCAGGTGCTGTGGCTGGACGGCGTGGAGCAGAAGTACATCGAGGAAGTCGGCTCCATGAACATCATGTTTGCCTATGGCAACAAGATTGTCACCCCCAAGCTCAACGGCTCCATCCTGCCGGGCATCACCCGCGACTCCATCCTGAAGGTGGCTGCGCAGCTGGGCTATGAGGTCAGCGAGGAGCGGCTGTCCATTGAGGAGGTCTTTGCCGACATCAAGTCCGGCAAACTGACCGAGGCCTTCGGCACCGGCACGGCGGCAGTCATCAGCCCCGTGGGCCATCTGTGCTGGAAGGACGAAACCCTGACCCTGAACAACAACGAAATCGGCCCGGTGGCCCAGAAGCTCTACGATACCCTGACCGGTATCCAGTGGGGCCGCCTGCCCGATGAAAACGACTGGATCGTCAAGCTTTCATAATCCCGTTGGCCGCAGGCCACGGGTAAGGAGGTATCATGCTGCGCGAGCGCAACATCCAATCCCTGACCTGGGCTGACAAGACCGGAAGCATGATGCGGCGGCGGCAGGCCGAGGCTGCCATGGCCCGCCTGGCCGACATGCCGTCCTTCAGCCTGTTTTCCGACTGCGATGACACCCGTGCGGAAATGTTCCATGCCATCACCTACGATGCCATGGAGCATCCTGTGCCGACCCGGCTGCACACCATCCAGGAGCTGCGCGCACAGGTATTCTCGCGCATGGATGCCGAGGCCGCCCTGCTCACCTTTGACGAGCACAAGCTGCTGGAGCGTATGCTGTCGCTGGACGGCAGCTGCGGACTGCTGCATCCCCTGGAGGTCTGCGCGGCGGAATCGCTGGTACGGCGGCTGTGGTGTACGGTGAGCATGGAGGAGGACGAGGTTTATGTGCATCTGCCCGAGGCCCTGCTCACGCCCCTGACGCTGATTGTGACTGCCCCGGCGCATGAGGAGCTGCGGGAGAAGCTGCTGGCGTTCAACACCAGCGTCCGCGCCATGCTCTACATTGGCGGCATGATTCACATTCAGGAGCCGTTGCGCAGCCTGATGGAGCTATTGAAGGGCACCTATGCCTGTGACCTGACGCTGGCCCGCCGCTTCCTGTGCTGCGAGTATGACTACACCTACAACCGTCGCGGTGAGATGCTGCTGCTGCATCACGCTCTGGCCGAGCCGGAGCGGCTGATGGATCAGCGCACACCCTGGAGCCGGTATCCCCGCATGAATGAAGCGACGCTGCGTGCGGCCTCCCAGAGCCGACTTCCCGAGGAAGTGCCCTCCTGGGCGCAGATGGTTGTTCTGCTGATGCGTACCGTGCGCCCCGATGTGGATGTATTCGACACCGTGTTTGATTTGAAGATGCTCATCAAGCAGGGCGTATCGCTGGCGGAGCTGACGGAGGTGCTGTCCTCTGCGCTGGCGGTGCAGCCTACGCCCGCGATTCTGTCCGGGCTGCGGGATTTGTACTATCAAACCCTTCGTTGGGGCCGCCTTGGCGCGGAGCAGGTGCAATAACGATGGCAGTCTATTCTTTTGTAATCGAAGCCATGGCGGAGGGACAGCGGCTTGACGCATGCCTCCGCCGTTTTTTGCCGGAGCTGCCTGCACCCGTGGTGCGGGAAGCCTTCCGCCGCCGGGACGTGAAGCTGGACGGACGGCGGGTCAAGCCGGAAACGCGGGTCACAGCCGGGCAGACGGTGCAGCTTTACTGCATGGAGCTGTCCGCTCCGCCGGTGGATGTGGTCTATGAGGACGCGGACGTGCTGCTGGTGAACAAGCGGGCCGGTGTATCCGTGGAGCCTGACGGGAAGGGCGGCGTATCCCTGACGGAGCTGGCGCTGCGCTACCTGCGCCAGCATGACCCCAACGCGCTTGCTCCCCGCCCCTGTCACCGGCTGGACAATCAGACCTGCGGCCTATGCCTGCTGGCGAAGAACCCCCGGGCGGAGGAGATTCTGACCCGGGCCTTCCGGGAGCGCACCATGGACAAGCGGTACATCTGTCTGGTGCGTGGCATGATGAAGCCTCCTGCCGCCACCTGCCGGGCCTGGCTGGTCAAGGATGCGCAGGCCGCCCATGTGACGGTGCTGGATCACAGCGTTCCCGGGGCCAAGCCCATCGTCACGGCCTACGAAACGATGGAGGCGGGGGCTGTCAGCCGGTTGAAGGTGCATCTTGTGACCGGGCGCACCCATCAAATCCGCGCCCACTTGGCCGCGCTGGGGCATCCGTTGCTGGGCGATGATGTGTACGGTGACCGTGCCTTCAACCGGGCGCAGAAGGTGCAGGGCAAATTGATGCTCTGCGCCGCTTCCCTGACGCTGGACACCGGCGGTGAGCTGCCCGCGCTGGATGGGCGCACCTTCACCGTGCGCTGTCCCTTTTGACCGTCAACTGTCCCTTATGAAAGGATTGCCTATGCCTGATATTCGACTCATTGCCATGGACATGGACGGCACGCTGCTGGGCAAGGAGCGGGGCGTGATTCCCCCGGTGAACCT
>JBJEUL010000017.1:0-7702 GCA_051883835.1 Aristaeellaceae bacterium | reverse complement strand
GAGCGGGGCACCATCCGCTTCATCGGCTCCACCACGGAGAACCCCATGATTGCCATGACGCCTGCCATCGTCAGCCGGTGCCGGGTGTTCCAGTTCCAGCCGCTTCAGGAGGCGGATATCATGCTGGCCATGCGCCGCGCCCTGACGGACACCGAGCGGGGCTATGGGGCCTTGAAGGTGCAGGCGGATGACGCGGCCCTGCGGCACATCGCCCGTATCGCCAACGGCGACACCCGCGCCGCGCTGGGGGCCATTGAGCTGGCGGTGCTGACCACGGCTGCGGACGAAAACGGGGTCATCCATATCGACATGGCCGTGGCGGAGGAGAGCATTCAAAAGCCCGTCATGCGCTGTGACGAGAGCCTGTATTACGACATGCTCAGCGCGTTCTGCAAGTCCCTTAGGGGGTCGGACAGTGACGCGGCTCTGGCGTGGTTCGCTCGCTTGATGTATGCGGGGGTTGACCCCCGGCTGATTGTGCGGCGCATCATTGCCCATGCCAGCGAGGACGTGGGCCTGGCGAATCCCATCGCCATGCTGCAGGCTGCCGCTGCCGCGCAGGATCTGGAAACGGTGGGCATGCCGGAAGCACGACTGCCCATCGCGCAGGCCATCATTGCCGTGTGCGAAAGCCCCAAGTCCAACAGCGTGAGCGCAGCCGTGGACGCGGCCATGGCGGACGCGGAGAAGGGCGGCTTCGGCCCGGTGCCGGTACATTTGCGGGATACCCATTACAGCGGGCATGAGCGCATCGGCAGCGGCGAGGGCTACAAGTACCCCCACGACTTCCCGGGGCATTGGGTGCGGCAGGAATACATGCCTCCCGAGGTGCGGGGCCGCCGCTACTACCGTCCCTCCGAGATGGGCCACGAGGCCACCATTCTCAAGAATCATCAGGTGCGGGAGGGGAAAAAGTGAAGCTGCTGCAAAAGCGTGAGCGCAACATCAGCGTGAAAAAGGCATCCATCTACGCCATCGTCATTAACGGGCTGCAAATCGGGCTGATGCTGACCATCGTGGCCGCTGTGCTCCTGCTGCCCG
Organism: Aristaeellaceae bacterium; assembly: GCA_051883835.1. GTDB lineage: Bacteria > Bacillota > Clostridia > Christensenellales > Aristaeellaceae > UBA11524. Next base: position 6,661 of record JBJEUL010000017.1, on the reverse strand, counting down.
GTCATCAGGCCAATGAGATGCTGATGGAAACCATCCTCATCGTGGCGGCAACGGTGGTCATCTGGGGCGCAGTGGTGGATATCCGCGAGGCCCTGTCCACCCGGCGGCTGGTGAGCCAGCTGGAGGACATGGACGACACCATTGAAGCCATGGAGAACCTTAACAACACCCTGCGCGCCCAGCGGCATGACTTCCTCAACCACCTGCAGGTGGTCTACAGCCTGATGGAAATGCAGGAGTATGACGAGGCCAATGCCTATATCGAAAAAATCTACGGCAGCATCACCGCTGTCAGCCGGGTCATGAAAACGGCTAACCCCTCCATCAACGCGCTGCTGCAGGTGAAGCTGGCTGCCTGCGAGAAGGCCGGCATTCCCGTGACGCTGAACATCCAGTCCGCGTGGAAAGACCTGCCCATGCCCGGATGGGAGATGTGCAAGGTGCTCTCGAACCTGCTGGACAACGCCATTGACGCCTTGCAGGAGGTGGAGCCAAGCCAGCGCAGCCTGACCTTGACCTTGACAGAGGATCTGCGCTCCTTCCGCTTTTCGGTGGCGAATACCGGCCCCATGATTCCCATCAAGAGTCAGGAGAGCATCTTCCAGCCGGGCATCACCACCAAGGCCACCGGCCATGGCATGGGCCTGTACATTGTCCGCAAGGTGCTGCGGGACAGGGGCGGGGATATCACCCTGGTCAGTGATGCGACCCATACGGCATTCAGCGGCTTCATCCCCAAGGAAATAGCCCCCGTCGTGCGCGAAGCGTGAACCACGCCAAGGAAACGCGCCAGCCCAGCATGTCCGACAACTGTAACACTTTCTTGACATCTTGCAAGCCCGTCCCTTCCTGCTCGAGGGGGACGGGCCTTTTTCTTGGGACAGACTGTGGATAAAGCTGTGGCAAACATTGTGCAAAGCTTGTGGAAGAATGCCGATTTGACGAGAAATCCACATGTGTAAAGCCTGTGGATAAAGTTTTATTCACAAAATCGTAAACTTTTTATCATATACCGTACATAATTATACCGAATGCTACACAATTAAGAAAGAAATCGAAAAATGTCATGCATGAGACTTCGAAGTTATCCACAGTTGACGGTGGATAACAGCTGAATTATCCACATCATCAACAGGTTATCCACAATTCTTCATACAGCAGTAACAATATGGACTGTGTGCAGCGGCAGGAACGTTCGGAATCTGTCGGAAAAAGGACAGAAAAAGGCGGATGGCCGATACCATCCGCACAGGTTCCATATTCAATTGCCGGGCTCTCAGCAACGCTTAGGGGTCAATCCTCATCCAGTTCGTCATCATCATTGAGCCGGGTGGAGGCAACTTCCATCAATTTGGCCTCAAGTGCCTGATCTTCCACCGGGATAAACTCTTCCAGCTCTTCACCGTTCTCGTCGGTGAGCGTGTTCACCTTCATCACATAACAGGCGATACCTTCAGCTTCGTCAGTTTCATCCTCGGGGGCGCACTGTTCATCGGGCTCCGCGTCGCCATCAATGGAATCCGTCAGAATGGCGTATTCCTCACCATTGTAGAAGAAGTAATCCAGGATTTGAAGGAGAATCGTGTTGCCCTCATCATCCGTCATTTCAATCACATCAGGCTCCATGATCTCCTCCGGGATCTGCTGCGGGGTTTCACCTTCGTACAACGGTATCACCTCTTTCCTTCTGCCGCTGTGCCGGTGTCTGTTCCGGCTTTCTGTTTGTCCTTTGTTGTAGCTTTATTATACACACTCATGGTCTATTTGGCAATAGTTTTTGCCAAAGTTTTTTATTTGACTTTCTGCCGGGGATTTGATACACTATCAATTAAGGGGCTTTTTCTTCAGCGGCTCCTTGGAGCCATCGGGCCGCTGGATGACCACGCCCTTGAGCATCTCCTCCATATTGGCACGGAAGCCGTCCAGATATTCCCGGCGCAGCGCGGCCTGCTCGGCCAGCTCCTCGGGGGTCAGGCCGACGGCCTTTTTCTTTTTGGCCAGCTCGTTGATGCGGTCAATCTTCCACTTCTCCATCAACCAATCATCCCTTCTTATTCAGCCAGGCGGCGCACCGTCAGGGTGACAGCCGCCATCACAGCCATGCACAGCACCATGATGCCATACTCCAGCAGCAGATTGGGGTTGGAATCCACGGCAAATTCCTGCACCACGCCCTGCGCAATGGCTGCCAGCACAAGGATGCAGCATACCGCCACGTGCGGCTTTTTTGCGCCCCTGCGCACCCAGCGCACCACCCACAGCACGAAGGCTGTCACCGCCATGAGCAGCGCGGCAATCTGATTGATGCGGATGAAGTAAATCACCATGTGCGCATCATCCCGCAGGGATTCCATGACCACCTGCGATGTGCCGTAAAGGGTCAGGAAGGTGAGCAGCAGGTCGCCGGGATGCCTGACACCCCTGCGGCGCAGGACCATGCAGGCCAGCACCACGCCAATGGCCAGGGCCAAGACCGCTTCATACAGGTACACCGGATGCCGTCCATCCGTCAGGCTGCCCAGAAAGGCCAGCCCTTCTGTGTCCACATAGCGGCCAATGCCCAGCTCCATGGCAGGCTCGCTGAGTCGCTCGATGATGAGCGAGACCGGCGCACCCAGGGCTACACCATCCAGCAGCACGCCATGGCGCGTGCGGGTCATGTGCTCCACCAGCGCGGCAGCTATCACCACGCCTGCAAACGCGCCGGTGACGGACGCGCCGCCATCCCAGAAATACAGGGCCTGCACCGGGGAGGAAAACACATCCCCACTGCCCAACGCCGTCAGCGCGAACAGCAGCCGTGACAGCACGAACGCCAGCGGCAGGCCCAGCACGCACAGGCGAATCCATGGGCCATAGCCGATCCGCTCCCGGCGGCACCACAGTCCCGCCACCAGCAGCAGGGCCGCCATGGCGGCAGCAGCCTTGACACCGTAGGATGTGAGCATGGCTTAATCCTCCGTGCCGTCCAGCCCGGCATCCACTGCGGTGGCGAAGTAGATGATATCGGACTGGGCGCGCTTGGTCTTGCGGGAGTAATAGTCGCCGCCGAACCACATCAGGGCGGTGTCGCCGCCGTCCAGATTGTAGGCGGTCACACAGCCCTGGTCGGCCATGAACTGCGCCAGCTGCGCACCGGTGGCTCCGGTGGAGGTGTCACTGCGGCCGTCCGCCACCACCAGCAGGTATTCCAGCGGGCCAAGCTGGCCAATGGCGCAGCGAGGCTCCACACGGCCCAGATTGAACTCGTACTTCTCCGGGATGGGGACGATTTCGCCGCCGTCCACCAGCACAGGGCCGAAGTTGAAGATGTTGGGGAAGGTCACGTCCTCCCGGGTGAGCAGGGCCTGCAGCTGCTCCGCATCGGATTTGTAGATGACGTGGAAGTCACCGTTGGAGTCGATGAGCAGCATATCGCGCACCTTGGAAGGCTTCTTGCGGTAGACCTCATTCTGGCGCACCACATAGCCCACGCTGTTCTTGACGAAGAAGTCCGCGGAAATCGCCAGCACGGCGTTGTACTTCTCCGCGATGGTGTGGACGTAGTTGCTTTTCTTGCCGCGCTCGGGGTCTTCCAGGCCCGTGCGCAGCTGGCTGGCATGGGCAATCTTCACCCGGGCAACATTGTAGGTCACGCCATCCATCTGCATGCGCTCCATGTGGATGGACAGGCTGTCATCCTCGTAGCTGTCGGCGGTGAAGGCAGCGGGGTCGGCCACATGGCCGGGGGTGAAATCCATGGGCAGGGCATAGTTGGGAGCTTCCTCCGCCAGGGCAGCGGGGACAAGCATCGTAACAAGCAGCAGGATACAGAGCAGTTTGCGCATGGCAGGATACCTCCTTTGGCAGGTCGGATTATTCAAAGAGGAAGGAATACTCATCATCGGCAGCGGATTCAGTCCAGTAGGCTGCCTCCGCCTCGGGCCGGATGGCGGGGGAGGAGACGGCCAGGGCAAAGCCTGCCAGCAGCACCAGGGCCAGCAGGGTCAGCAGGATACGCTTGACAGACTCACTCATGCTTGACCTCCCGGAAAATCCACTTGTTCTGCACCCGGTAGCTGAGGAAGTACAGCAGCGTGTCAATGATGAGCTTGGACAGGTTGTCCAGGAACTTGGGCATGCCCAGCATTCCCAGCAGCGTCACGCCCAGCCAGCTGAGCACCATCAGTGTGATGCACAGGCCTGCGTACTTCACCGCCGTGAGCGCGGTGTTCTGCTTGAAGCGGAACACAAAGGAACGGTTCATCAGGAAGTTGCAGGGCGCAGACACCAGACGCGCCGCCAGCGTGCTGACCCCGCGAATCACCGTCAGCGGCCAGCCCACCGAGGCCAGCACCACAAATTCCATCAGCGCATACACGCCCTGGTCAATCAGGAACGAGGCAATGGACGCGCCCATGAACTTGATGAAGTTCCCCAGAATCACCCTGTAGATGCGGATGGAATCCCGCACCGGATGGAAGTGGGAGCCTGCATTGTCATTCTCATAGACCGTTTTGATGGTCATGGGCACCATGGGAATGGATGCCCGGGCGCAGGCGATGAGGACGTTCATCTCATATTCGTAGCGTTCGCCGGGAACCGCCAACATGAAGGACAGCTCCTCTCGCCGGAAGGCCCGCAGGCCCGTTTGCGTGTCCGGCAGATACTGCCCGTACAGGGCCCAGAACACGGCGGTGGTAATCTTGTTGCCCTGGCGGGAACGGGCGGGCACCTCAGGCAGATTGAAATCCCGGCTGCCCAGATACAGCGCGCGCTTGCCCTCGGCAAGGGCCTGCGCCAGCCGCCAGCAGTCCTCCACGGTGTGCTGACCGTCCGCATCGGCGGTGATGACGCCGCTGACCTGCGGCAGGTTGTCCCGAATCCAGGCATAGCCGGTCTTGAGGGCTACACCCTTGCCATGATTCACATCGTGGTGCAGGACGGTCACGCCCTCCATCTGCGCCATCTGGGCAAAGAGAGGTTGAGCCTGGTCGCTGGAGCCATCGTCCACCACCACCAGATGCACAAAGCCGCGCTCCTGCAGCTGGCTCAGGTAGGCAGGCAGCCGGTCGTCCGGCTCCAGGGACGGTATGAGAATGACTGCGCTCTTGGGGTCAAGAGCCATGGAATCACAATCCTTTCATTGGTGCATAGAGGAAAAAGCACACTGTGCGGGGTTGCCGTGATGGGCTGCACAGCCATGCCGTCACCGCCCCTGATGGGTAGGACAGCATATTCTTCATTATACAACAAAACGTTCCTGAACACAACGTTTCATGCAGGGAAGTCCGCGAAAGACGAAATTTCCTGCCTGTCACCGGCACAGCGGCGCAAAGACGGCCCGGATGCAGGCCGCCAGCGCGTCCGTGGCGAGGATGACCTGACAGCCCCGAACGCCTGCACTCACCGACAGCCGGGGCTGTTCCCGGGCCGATACGTCCAGATAGGTGGGGAAGGCCTTTTTCATGCCGATGGGGCTGCATCCGCCGCGCAGATAGCCCGTCAGGGGCAGCAGCTCCTTTTGCGGGAGCATGGCAACGCTCTTGTTGCCGCTGGCCCGGGCCACAGCCTTCAAATCAAGCTCCTTGTCCACGGGGATGACGCAGACCAGATGGCTCTGCTTGTCGCCGGTCAGCACAAGGGTCTTGTAAATCATCTCGGGGGGCAAATCGACCTTGGCGGCGATGAGCTTGCCGTCAAAGCTGCCCTCCTCCACGGGGTATTCGCGGGTCTCATAGGGAATCTTCAGCGCGTCCAGATGACGCAGCACGTTGGTCTTGATGGCCTTGGCCATGGGGCATGCCTCCTGCTTGCAGAGAATCACGGGCCATTATACACCCCTGCACCCCCCGGTGACAAGCGCGGACAGGATTTTCCCGGGGATGATTTGCCGCATTCGGAAGCATGATAGAAATTGACAGGGCCGGGAAAGCGTTGTACAATGTTTTCGATGATATCCATCAAGGAGGCACTGGAAGATGGGCGACTCGAAGAACCTGGAATCGCAACGCCGGGAAGAACACGGCGTGGTATATTTTGACCGCGGCACCCTCACCGGCCGCAATGGCCGCCGCTATGACCGCTATGCCATCAAGACTCACTTTGTGGAGGTGGGCGAGGATCAGGCGGAGCTGATCCGCAAGTATGTGCTGCCCATCTCCCGTCCGGGGGATGTGGTGTCCATTACCGCCAAGGTGATGGCCATGTGCACCCGCAATGTCAAGACCATGGACGAGGTGAAGCTGGGCTTCTTTGCCCGCTTTATGGCCCGCTTTGCCAACATCAACTCCACGGGTGTGGGCATGCACGAGCCTTACAAGCTCCAGTTGGTGATTGACATGTGCGGCCTGCCCCGGGTGCTGCTGGCGGCCTTTGTGTCCGCCGTCACCCGTCCCTTCGGCATCAAGGGCCTGTTCTACAAGATTTGCGGCAAGGGCGTGGGCGGCATTGACGGCTTCTATTTCCGCTCCAGCTTCGAGCGGTACAAGACCCTCGCGCTCATCAACCCCGACAATCCTGTGGAGCTGTGCAACGCCATGACCAAGGAAACCGGCATTCCCACCGTCATCATGGATGCCAACGACATCGACCAGAACCAGCTGGGCAAGTGTGACGGCTTCCCCCTGACAGACGACGAAATCCAGGATGCCATGAAGGACAACCCCTCCGGTCAGGGCGG
>JBJEUL010000016.1:0-7702 GCA_051883835.1 Aristaeellaceae bacterium | reverse complement strand
TGCTGGCTGAGGAGTGCCTGCTGGAGGGCACTTCCATGACCGCTGAGGAAGCTGCGCAGACGCTGGTTGAGATGACCGCTGAGATCGCCGCTGACTATTGATTGTATCCATCAAAGCGCAGTGCCATCCCTGACGCGCTTGAACCAAGGGAAAAAGGGGGGGCGTCCAACGCCCCTCCTTTCGCGTTGATACCAGATCAATCCTTTGCAAGGAGGCACACCCTATGATTGCCACGACGCCCAAGAGGAAAAAGAGCCTTGGTGCCTGGATCAATCAGGAGTCCACGGCAGGATACATCTTCAGCCTGCCCTTCATCATCGGCTTCCTGATGTTCATGATTATCCCCATGGTGCTTTCGCTGTACTATTCCTTCTGCAAATACGATATCCAGAACGCGCCTGTGTGGATCGGTCTGGACAACTACGTCAAGATTTTCACCAATGACAGCACCTTCACCAAGGCCCTGAAGGTTACATGCTACTATGCTTTCATCGGTACGCCCCTGAAGGTTATCTTTGCTCTGATTGTGGCTCTGATTCTCAATCATGAGACCAAGGCTGTCCCGCTCTACCGTGCAACGTATTACCTGCCCTCCATCATCGGCGGCTCCGTGGCCGTGGCCATCCTGTGGCGTCGCCTGTTTGAGTCCAACGGTACCATCAATGCCCTGCTGTCCAATATCTTCCCCGGTCTGACGGGCTTCAACTGGTTCGGTGAAGGTCCGGCCATCTGGGTGCTGATTATCCTGACGGTGTGGCAGTTCGGTTCCTCCATGCTGATTTTCCTTTCCGCCCTCAAGCAGATTCCCAAGGAGCTCCATGAGGCTGCTCATGTGGACGGCGCGAACAGCGTGCAGAAGTTCTTCAAGGTGACACTGCCCCTGCTGACCCCTACGGTGTTCTTCAACCTTGTGCAGCAGACCATCAACTCCTTCCTGGCGTTTACCCAGTGTAAGCTGATTACCAACGGCGACCCCCGCAAGTCCACCTTGTTCTACACGGTGTATCAGTACAACAAGGCGTTCCCCGCCGTGGGCAAGAGCCAGATGGGTTATGCCTCCGCGCTGGCGTGGATTATGCTGGTCTTGATTTCCATGGTGACGGCACTGCTGTTCTGGAGCAAGAGCAAGTGGGTCTACGAGGACTGATGTGAAGGAAGGTGCAAACATATGGTAGGCAAGAAAACCTATAAGGAAATTATCTATCATGTGCTGGTCGCCTTTGGCGCACTGGTCATGGTCTATCCGCTGTTGTGGATGGTGCTGTCCTCCTTCAAGCCCACGGACATGGTGCTTCCCACGGCCGCGAGCCTGATTCCCACCACCTGGACGCTGGCCAACTATGTGCAGGGCTGGAAGGGCTTCATGGGCTATACCTTCGGGACGTTCTTTGCGAACTCCTTCATCATCTCCCTGACCTCCACCTTCGGCACGCTGCTGTCCTCCGCCTTTGTGGCCTACGCCCTCAAGCGGCTGAAGTTCAAGCTGCGGGGCCTGCTGTTCGTGCTGGTGCTCTCCACCATGATGCTGCCCGCGCAAATCCTGATGATTCCGCAGTTCATGTGGTTCCGCCATCTGAACTGGGTGGGCACCTACTACCCCATGATTCTGCCGTACTTCTTCGCGATTCAGGGCTTCTTCGTGTATCTGATTATGAACTTCATCGGCGGCATCCCGGATTCTCTGGATGAGGCCGCGAAGATTGACGGCTGCTCCTACTACGGCATTTTCTTCCGCATCATTCTGCCGCTGATTGTGCCTGCGCTGGTCACGTCGGCCATCTTCTCCTTCATCTGGCGTTGGGACGACTACCTCTCCGCCCTGCTGTACGTCAACCGTGCCAGCATGCGCCCGGTGTCCCTGGCCCTGCAGTTGTTCAACGACCCGTCCTCCGGCTCGGATATCGGCTCCACGCTGGCCATGTCCACGTTGTCCATCGTGCCGGCGACGATTATCTTCCTCGTGTTCCAGAAGTCGCTGGTGGAAGGCATTGCCTCCACGGGCATCAAGGGCTGAGCGCGTCTTGCGCCGCCTTGGCAGGGTGCCTCCGGAAGGGGGTACCCTGTTTTGTTGTCATCATGTGTCAAGGCTTGACAAGCTGCCGACACAAGCCTATCATGAAGGCAGGAATCAAAGCATCCGGCGGGATGCCTGACAGAGAGGAACGATGAAGTGATGCGTACGCCCATGCGCCGATGGATAATGGCTGTTCTGCTGCTTGGCGGACTGCTGCTGATGACCCACACTGCCCTTGCGGAGACGCTCGACCTGAGAGGGCGTTCCTTTGAAAACCTGGATGCGCTGACTGCCGTGCTGGATGCGGCCCAAGCCCCGGAGGTTGTTGACCTGACGGATGTCCCCCTGACCACAGCGGAGCGAAAGACCCTGCTGGCACGGTATCCGCAGACGCATTTCCGCTGGACGATGACCCTGTGGGGCGTGACGGTTTCCAGCGAGGATGAGGAAGTCAACTTTGAGGGCAAGGAATGGATGAACATTGATGAGCTGTGCGCCCTGCTGGACACCATGCCCAACCTTCAAACTGTCAACATGTGGGACAAGCGCATGAAGAAAAAGGACCTGAATGTGCTGCTGGGGTATCCGGACATCAACTTCGGCATGACCATCCGCATGAATGAATCCCATGTGGTTCGTACCGACTGGACGGCGTATTCCACGCTGGGGCGGCAGCCGTACATCAACCGTTTTGATGTCGCTTACTTTGCCTTCCTGAAGAATTTGAAGGCTCTGGACGTGGGGCATATGTTCACCAAGACGCTGGACTATGTGGCAACCCTCAATAAGCTGAAAATCCTGATTGTCGCTGACTGCTCCGTGAGCGACCTGACCCCGCTGGCGTCTCAGACGGAGCTGGAGTATCTGGAGCTGTTCAAGAATCCCATCACGGACATTTCCCAGCTGGCCACGCTGACGAATCTGCGTGACCTGAACATCGGCTATTGCCAGATTACCGACCTGTCGCCCCTCTACGACCTGCCCAATCTGGAGCGGGTATGGCTGATGGGCAACTGGAAGCTGCCTGAGGAGGAAATCGAGCGTCTGCGGGAGCATCAGCCGGATTGCGAAATCGTGTCCTACTCCTACGGTGCGACGGGCAACCAGATGAACGCCAGCAAGAAACAGATTCCCGGCACCAGCTGGCGGCATCACAAGCATTACGATACTATCCACTGGATTTTCCATCACCACGAGTACATCGACTGGGATGTGGAGGTTCCGCAGGTCAAGACCGTCAACGATCCGTAACCCTTCGCCGCGCAGTCCCATCAGGGAGGCTGCGCGGTTTTTCTGCCGGAGGAGGAACGTGCCTTGACTTCCGGCATGCTTTCCAGTATGATGGAAATCACGCACAACATGAAAAGGGGCGAAGGACATGACGGTATTCTGGGATTGGAACGGCACGCTGGTAGCGGATGTGCCGCTGGTGGTGAAGGTGAACAATCTGGTGTTTGCCCGCCATGGCTACCGCGAGACCACGGAGGAGGAGTATCGGCGGCTGTTCTGCTTCCCCGTGAAGGATTATTACACCGCATTGGGCGTGCGGGGGGAGGACTTCCCCATGATTGCCCGGGAATGGAACGAGCAGTATGTGGCGCACTTTGCGGGAACGCCCCTGGCCCCGGATGTGCCGGAAACCCTGCGGCGGTTCCGGGATGCAGGCTTCCGGCAGGTCATCATTTCAGCCAGCCAGCAGAGCCAGCTCCGTGCGCAGGTGGCCAGCTTCCCGGAGCTGACAGGCATGTTCGAGCAGGTGCTTGGCCTGAGCGATGTGTACGCGGCCAGCAAGGTGCAGCTGGCCCGGGATTTTCTGGCCCGGGATGGCGCAGACCCGGCGGATGCGGTGTTCCTGGGGGACACGGTGCATGACGCGGAGGTGGCTCGTGCCATCGGCTGCCGGTGCTATCTGATTTCCGGGGGCCATCAGGAGGACAACGTGCTGGCTTGCGCCGATGTGCCGGTGCTGCGGAGCCTGCGGGAGCTGTATCCGGTGCTGGGCGTGTGAGCAGGCCCGGAAAATCTAATGGACTTCTCATCGCGCATGTTCGCTGATGATGGTATAATGAGGAAAGCAATCAGCGAAAAATGCAGGAGGATAGCATGCAGCCGATACAAACGCAGACCTTGCAGCTGCCGGAGGACTGGCAGGAAACGCCGTCCCACGGCCTGACGGAGGCGGAAGCGCAGGCCCGGCACGAGGCAGGGCAGGGGAATGTCATCCATGGCAAGGACGGCAAGAGCGTGGGGCAGATTCTGCGGGAAAACCTGCTGACGCTCTTTAACGGGCTGAATCTGGCCCTGGCGGTGTGCTTGGCCCTGGTGGGCAGCTGGCGGAACATGCTGTTCATGGGCGTGGTGGTATCCAACACGCTCATCGGCACGATTCAGGAGCTTCGCGCCCGCAAGACCATCCGCAGACTGCAAGTGCTCAACGCGCCCACAGCCCATGTGCTGCGGGACGGACAGGAGCGCGCCTGCAAGCCTGCGGAGCTGGTGAAGGGCGATTTGGTCATCCTGCGGGCCGGAGACCAGGTGGTGGCGGACGCAGTGATGGTCAGCGGCGTCGGCGCGGCCAATGAGTCCCTGCTCACCGGCGAGAGCGATGCCGTGAGCAAGCATCGGGGCGACTGGCTGCTATCGGGCAGCTTTATCACGGAGGGCCGCCTGACCGCACAATTGGTGCATGTGGGCGATGCCAGCTATGCCGCCCGGCTGACTCGCTCAGCCAGGGCCCTAAAGCGGCCCAAATCCGCCCTGATGACCGACCTGAACAAGCTCATCCGCATGGTAAGCATCCTGCTGGTGCCCCTGGGGCTGCTGCTGTTTGCCAAGCAGCTGCTGCTGGAGCATGCGCCGCTGACGGATGCGGTGCCCACGGCCGTAGCGGCGATGATTGGCATGATTCCCGAGGGACTGGTGCTGCTGGTCAGTCTGGCCATGGCGGCAGGCGTGGTGAAGCTGGGCGGCAAGGGTGCGCTGGTGCAGGAGCTGTACGGCATTGAAACCCTTGCCCGGGTGGACACGCTCTGCCTGGACAAAACCGGCACCATCACCACAGGGGAGATGGTCGTGGAACGGCTCCTGCCCGTGGATGCGGATGAGGCTGGCATGAAAGCCGCGCTGGCACGGTTTCTGGGGGCCTTCGACCAGGCCACGGGGACGCTGGAAGCCCTGCGGGCCTGTGTTGCGCCCGGGCGGGAAGTGCCGGTGCGGGTGCTGCCCTTTTCTTCGGCCCGGAAGCGGTCTGCCGCGACCTTTGCCGATGGCACGACCCTGATGCTCGGCGCACCGGAGTATGTGCTGGGGGAGCAGGCGGACACGAGCCTGCTGGCGCAATGCCGCCGCTATGCTTCGGAGGGGCTGCGTGTGCTGGTGCTGAGCGAAACGGAGGAAACCATCACGGAGCAGGATGTTCCCACGGTGCAGCGGGTGCTGGGAGTGCTGCTGCTCAGCGACTGCATCCGTCCCCACGCGGAGGAGACGCTGCGCTACTTCCGGGAGCAGGGCGTGACGGTGAAGGTCATCAGCGGCGATGACCCGCGCACGGTTTCCGCCATGGCGCGGCGGGTGGGGCTGCCCGGCTGGGACAGCTGGGTGGATGCCTCCACGCTGGACGACGATGCCCTGACGCAGGCCTGCGAACAGGTGACCGTCTTTGGCCGCGTCACGCCCGAGCAGAAGAAGCTGCTGGTGAAGGCCCTGAAGCAATCTGGTCACAGCGTTGCCATGACCGGCGATGGCGTGAACGATATTCCTGCCCTGAAGGTGGCGGACTGCTCCATTGCCATGGCCGGTGGCGCGGATGCCGCCCGGCACGCGGCGCAAATTACCCTGATGCAGTCGGACTTTTCAGCCCTGCCGCAGGTGGTGCTGGAGGGCCGCCGGGTGGTGAACAATGTGACCCGCGCCGCCAGCCTGTTTCTGGTCAAGACGCTGTATTCCTTCATGCTGACCATTCTGCTGCTGTTCCTTCCGGCGGCGTATCCCTTCCAACCCATTCAGCTGACGCTCATCAGCAGCCTGACCATCGGTATACCGTCCTTCTTCCTGGCCCTTGAACCCAACCGGGAGCGTATTCGCGGACGCTTTCTGGATACGGTGCTGCAGCGGGCCATCCCGGGTGCGGCAGGCGTGACGCTGTGCGCTGTGCTGGCGATGATGCTGGAGCACTGGGGCTGGAACATCGAGGTATGCTCCACGGTGGCCACACTGTCAGCGGGCGGTCTGGGTCTGCTGGTGCTGCTGGGGACATGCCTGCCCTTTACCCCCATACGGGCCGCGCTGTGGAGCGCGATGACGGTGAGCTTTGTGATGGCGGCGATGTTTGCCGCGCCGGTGTTCTTCCTGAAGCGGCTGGACGGTATGCAGCTGGCAGCACTGCTGCTCAATGTCGTGTTGGGTACGGTAGTCATGCTGCTGACCCGCTGGCTCATGCGCCACAGGCTGCACAAAACGGCAGATTCCGCTTGCTGAAACCGCGCTCATGTGCTATGCTACATAGCGGAACAAAAAAGGGAGGGCTATGCAGATGCTCAAGGTGCTATGGAACCTGTACCGCTCCTTCTTTACCATCGGTGCGCTGACCTTCGGCGGCGGCTATGCCATGCTGCCCATGCTGGAGCGTGAAGTGGTGGAGAAGCACAAGTGGGCAACGCAGGAGGAAATCCTGAACTACTTTGCCATTGGTCAATGTACGCCGGGCGTGATTGCCGTGAATACCGCCACCTTTGTGGGGTACAAGCAGCACAAAATTCCCGGTGCTCTGGCGGCGACACTGGGGGTTGTCTCGCCCTCGCTGCTGATTATCATCGTGATTGCCATGGTGCTGTCCAACTTCATGGATATTGCCTGGGTGCAGCATGCCTTCGCAGGCATCCGCGTGGCGGTGTGCGCGCTGATTGCTTCCAGCGTCATCAAGCTGGCCAAGGGCAACCTGAAAAAGTGGTGGCATGGGGTGCTGGCGGTGATTGCCTTCGCGGTGGTCGCGCTGGGACAGTCGCCGGTGTGGGTCGTTGCGGCCTGCGCTGTGCTGGGCGTTGTGCTTGGAAAGAAGGTGAACGCCTGATGGAGCTGCTGACACTGATTCTGGAGTTCTTCAAGACGGGTCTGTTCGCCGTGGGCGGTGGCCTGGCAACACTGCCCTTCCTGTCCCGCATGGGCGAGACCTACGGCTGGTTCACCACGGAGGAGCTGGCGAACATGATTGCCGTGTCCGAGTCCACGCCCGGGCCCATCGGCGTGAACATGGCCACCTATGTGGGCTATGCGCATGGCGGCGTGCTCTCCGCAGTGGTGGCCACGCTGAGCCTGGTGGCTCCGTCGCTGATCGTGGTGTGCATCATTGCCGGTATGCTGGAGAAATTTCAAAATAGCCGCATGGTGCAGGATGCGTTTTCCTTCATCCGTCCGGCGGTGACGGGCCTGATTGCGGCAGCCGGCTGGTCGGTGTTTGAAATCGCACTGTTCAAGGGCGGCGTGAGCCTGACCACCATCAACTGGCTGGCCGCGATGATCTTCGCCGCCGTTCTGACCTGCACGCAATTGAAACCCCTGAAAAAACTGCATCCCATCGTATTCATTCTCGCTGGCGCACTTCTGGGCATCATCTTCCAAATGTAACCCCCTCCAACGGACCGCGCCAGCGTCGAAGGGGTCAAGGGGCGATGCCCCTTGTGGGGTGCAGGG
>JBJEUL010000015.1:0-7718 GCA_051883835.1 Aristaeellaceae bacterium | reverse complement strand
GCGAACTCCGCCATGGTCTTGCCGATGTTGGCGGCCTGGCTCAGCTTCACGCCGCCGACCTTGTCGCTGTTGTAGTAGGCCTCTGCATTGGCCAGCGCAATGCCGCCGGCATAGAACAGGGAGGCGCGGTAGTTCTTCATGTCAGGGCTGAGGAACTGCTGGAGGGTATAGCCCACATCATGGGCGGTGATGGGGGTGCCGTCCTGCCAGCAGGCATCCTGACGCATCTTCACCTGCCAGGCATAGCCCTCGGTGGCATCGGCAGGCACGCCGTAGGTGGCATTGCCCGCGTAGGCGGCGGTCACGTCCACGGGGAACTCCGCAGCCAGCTCGCACACGATGTCATAGCCGTCCTTGGACTCGTTCATCCAGAAGCCATAGAATTCGGAGACGGTGTAGCCCAGCATGTCATACTCCGAGGAGATGCTCCAGTCCGTGGGGGACCAGGTGGACACACTGGAATAGATGCCGCGGTAGGTGTAGGTCTCCTCCGCAGCCATGGCACCGGTCATGAGCGTGAGCAGCATGACCAGAGCCAGCAAGACGGATGTCAGTTTCTTCATTGCGGTTTCCTCCTTATGATAATGCTTTGCATGAATACCCTCTTGGAATCACAGCTGCGTGCGCAGCCAATCCACCAGTCCGGTCAGCCCCGCCTGTACAAAGGGGCTTTCCAATCCCGCCGCCTGCACGGCCTCCGGGAAATTGTGATTCCCCGATGCCCGGCAAAAGGTCAGGTAGCTCTGCCATGCTCCGGCGGCATCGGTGTTCATCCACCGGCAGTATTGCAGGGCGATGACCTGCGCCAGCCCATAGTCAATGGCGTAGAAGGGCCACAGGAACGTATGGGGGATACGCTGCCAGCGGCTGCCGATGCGCGCCCTGTCCTCCTCCGGGTAGCACCGGAAGGGGAAATAGGCTTCCTCCAGCTGCTGCCACAGCGCGTTGCGCTCGGCGCGGGTCATGTCGGGCTGCTCATAGACCCGCTGCTGGAACTCGTCCTGCTGGCACTGGTACAGGATGCGGCTCACCGCGCCCTCCAGGTGCATCCGCCGGTAATCCTCCGCCCGCTCCCCGAAGAACAGCTCCATGGACGGCCATGTGAAGAACTCCATGGCCATGGCGTGGGTTTCGGCCATTTCGGAGGTGTACCAGCCCCGTTCGCGGATATCCTCATTCCGCTTCAGGTAGAAGTAGAACCCGTGACCGCCCTCATGGGTCATCACATAGGCGTTCTCGCTGGTGCCGTCAAAGTTGGCGAAGATGAACGGTGCGCGGTACTTTTCCAGCACGGTGCAGTAGCCGCCGGTCTGCTTGCCCTCCCGGGGGGTCACATCATACAGGCCGTTGTCCAGCAGGAAATCAATGTACGCCGCTGTTTCCGGGGACAGGCGGTGGAACATTTCCCGCGTCATGGCCAGGCAGAAGGCTTCATCCCCCAGCGGCACCGGGTTCCCCTGCCAAAAACTGATGCCGCCGTCCCACGGATAGAGCGCGTCCAGCCCCAGCCGCTGTCTGCGGCCCTCGTTGAGCTGTGCGCCCAGCGGCACCAGCTCCCGCTTCACCTGCTCGCGGAAGCAGGCCACGTCCTGCGGGGTATAGCCGATGCGGCTCATCCGCCGGTAGCTCAGCGGCACATAGTTTTCATAGCCCAGCAGCTGCGCCTGCTGATGCCGGTTATGCACCAGCTTGTCGTAGAGTTCTTCCAGCGCGTCCCGCTGTTCCTCCCAGGACTGCGCGATGGCCTCATACACGGCCCTGCGCTCTGCCCTGTCCGGGGACTGCTGTGCCAGCGCGAGGCTGCCCCGCGTGACCCGTTGGCCCTTGTAATTGACCCGGGCGGCGGCCATCAGCTGATGGTACTGGCTGACCAGCGCGTTTTCCTCCTGCTGCAGGGCGATGAGCGCGTCGCTGCTGTCCTCCATGCTTTGGCGCATCAGGGCAAAGGCGAAGGAGCCCATCAACTGCTCAAAGCATCCGCTCATGGGTGATGTCACCAGCAGCCGGCTGAACTGATTGGCCTTTTCCGCCACCATGGGGCCGATTTCGTCATAGTACCGCTGCTCCTGCGCATAGAAGGCATCGTTTCCGTCCATGCTATGGCGCACATAGCACAGGTCGAGGGGGGTCATGCTGTCGCCCAGGCGGTAGCGATGTTCCAGCACGGCCCGGCAGTCCGCCTCGCAGGTAACGGCCTGCACTTCCCGGCACAGCGCGTCATACTCCCCAGCGATTTCCTCCCAGGTCACGCGCTGATAGGGCATATCCTGAAAGCGCATCACCTGCCCCCTTTCCGGGGCCAACACCCCTGAAAATACAATATGGATATTGTATCGTATTTCCTTGCATTTTGAAAGTTTTTCCTCTGTATTTGCGTGGATTTTTCTTGTCCTTTTGCCGGAATTGTGCAAATTTCCGAACATTTGGCTTCTGTCAGGCAAAATAGTGAGCGGTCAGCCTGTTGCTGACCGCTCATGCTGCGCTGGGCTGCCGCCCAGACCTGCGCAGGGGTTTCACCCCTGCACCCCACAAGGGGCATCGCCCCTTGACCCCTTCGACGCTGGCGCGATCCCTTGGAGTAGAGTGTGTCAGGTTGGGGGAGACTGATGATGGGAAGGAGGTGATGTCATGCAGAATGAGGAAACGGTGGAGGAGGTCGCCAGTGCGGCTGAATGCACGGGATTGATGCCTGCGCTGCCGGTTGCTCCTGCGCAGGCGCGGCAGCTGGCAGAGCTTATGGCCATTCACTGCCCGCCCGGTGCCAACGCTCCAGACCCAGCACGTCCATGATGACCCGATGCAGATGCTCGTCCTTTTGATGCACATAGTTCACCGAGGATGTCACCCACCGTCCGTCCGGCCAGCGCACCTGCCCGGTACCGTCCGGGTTCAGGCCCTCGTCCGTGATGCTGCGGCCATTCTCCGGCAGCAGCACCGTCAGACGATCCAGCACCCGGTTCCCCAAAAACAGCGTGAAGATACCCCGTTCCACATCCACCGCCAGATGATGCCCCGTGAAGCCTGACAGCCCGATGGCCTTGTCGCTCATGTACACGGGGATTTCCGAATAGTATTGCTGCGGGTGCTTCACATAGCACTGACTGCCCAGATACTGCGTATACACGCCCTCGCTGAGCCTGCGTCCGGTGCGGTTCCTCGCCATGCGCTCGATGCTCTCCCGGCGGATGACCTGTCCCCGGAGCAGACCCTGGCACAGCTTCACCATATCCCCCCGGGTGGCGAACATGCCCGCGTGGCCGCAGCTTTCCGGCCAGAGCAGCTGCGCCTTGGGGTCATGTGGGGTGCCCAGGGGGATGCTTTCCCGCAGGATGTACCGTCCCCGCTCCATGCGATGCTCCCCGCTGTAGGCGATGCAGCGGTGCCGCTCCCCTTCCGGGACGCAGCAGAAGGTATCCTCCATGCCCAGCGGCTGGAGGATTTTTTCCTTGACCAGCGCGGCATAGTCCTGCCCGGCTGCGCCTTCCACGACGTACTTGAGCACCATGGCGTGCATGTCGGAATAATGCCGGCCTGTCACAGTCTGCGGCGTGATAGCCCACAATTGCGCCCGGGCCGCATCCGCCGTGGGCTGCGTGTCCAGCCGCTGGGGCGTGGACAGCCCTGTTTCAAAGCCCAGCACGCTGTCCACGCTGACCTGGCTCAGGTGCCGGAACTGCGGCGCGTACCGGGTCACGGGCGCGGACAAATCCAGCAAACTGTCCTCGTACAGGCGCATGACCAGCAGCCCCGTGAACAGCTTCGTCAGGCTGGCAAGGTCGTAGAGCGCGTCCTCGGTCAGGGCATCGCCCTGACGGTTCATCACGCCGCGCAGGGCGTATTCCGTGCTGTCCGCTGTGCCGCAGGTGACAGACAGGCAGGGCATGATGCGCGTTTTCTCCGTGAAGAAGCCGATGGCCTCATACAGTTGCCGGTTCATGGCTCCACCCCGATGCGTGTGCAGGGAACGCGGCCCTGCACCAGGTCGCTCAGGCGGTGCCGGGCATGGCCGATGATGACCGTTGTGCCGCCCCGGACGGATTGCAGGGCGTATTCCAGCTTGGCCCTGGCCCCGTTGGCCCCGGCGCGGCTGGCTCCCACGCAGTTGGCTTGCAGCTGGCGCACAGCGGCTTCCACGTCCTCGATGGTCTTGCCGGTGACATCCCGCACCAGCGTTGCGGGGTCAGCGGGATTCTGATAGATGCCCTCGGTGGAGGTCATCAAAACCAGCGTTTTGGCATGCACCAGGCCCGCAATGACTGCGGCGGTTTCGTCATTGTCCACGCACTCATAGGCCAAATCGCCCCGTTCCCGGCGGGTGGCCAGCTCCATCTTGCGGTTTTCCTCATCGCAGACGGGGTCGTTGTAGTTGACAATGGGGATGGTCTTTTGCTGGGCGGCGCGGATGAGCAGGCGGCGGATATGCTCCCGCTTCTCCAGGTCATTGAAGTGGGTATGCTCCACCAGCAATTGGCGCACGCCGTATTCCGGGCGGACGAACTGCCGGTAGTTCTGCATCAGGATGCTTTGGCCCTGGGCGGCGTAGTCGGTTTTATCCTGCTCCGGGTCGCCGGAGAGCTCGCAGCCGGTGCGCTTGATGTAATCCAGGCGACCGATTTCCGTTGCGCCGGACGTGACCCAAATCATCCCGGGCTTCAATTCACTGCCCAGCCGGGAGAAGATGTTGTAGTCGATATCCTTGTCCTCCCGGCGAATCAGGGCCATGGAGCCGATTTTGCCCACCAGTTCAAATTCATAATCAACAGCCATGGTTCATTCCTCCGTTATCCTCTGTCCGTCAGGACGCTCATCCACTTGCCCGAGCGGAACCGCCGCAGGCCAATGGCCGCCTTGATGGCTTCCTCCGTGATGGTGAACATGTAGACCTGCCACACCGGCAGTCTCCACACCAGTGCCGCCAAGCCCACCAGCGGCACGCCGATGAGCCACAGCGCGGCGGTATCCAGCAGCATGGAGAACACCGTATCGCCGCCCGCGCGCAGGATGCCCACCACATTCACGGAGTTGAACGCCCTCAGCCAGATGGTGAAGGAGCCAATGAGCAGGATGATGCTGGCCAGGCTGCGCGCTTCCTGACTCACGTTGAAGATGCCCAGCATGGCATTCCTGCCGCACAGCAGGATAACGCCCATCACCACGCCGATGACCTGACTGGCCATCAGCATGCGCTTGGCAATCAGCCACGCACCGTCCCTGTCCCCTGCGCCCAGACAGCCGCCCACCAGAATGGCGGTGGCATTCATCACGCCGTAGACCATCACATGCACCAGCTGGTCGACGGTACCGGCGATGCCCACGGCTGCCACGGATGCGTCACCCAGAC
The DNA here is from genome assembly GCA_051883835.1 of Aristaeellaceae bacterium. Lineage (GTDB taxonomy): Bacteria > Bacillota > Clostridia > Christensenellales > Aristaeellaceae > UBA11524. The sequence continues at coordinate 2,377 of JBJEUL010000015.1, read as the reverse complement.
GGCCATAGAACACATTGTACATGGACATGCCCATGCTCCAAAGGCCCTCATTGACCACCACGGGAGCCACCAGGCGCACGAAGCGTTTGAGATACGCCTTGTCGGGCATTGTCATGTCCCGCAGACGGGCGGCGGAGGGCAGCTTCATGCTGTAGGAAGCTACGAGGTTGATGGTCATGGCCACGCCGCCGGAGATGACCGTAGCCAGGGCCGCGCCCTGCACGCCCAGTGCGGGCAGGCCGCACTTACCGTAAATCAGCAGGTAGTTCAGCAGGGTATTGAGCAGGATGGACACCACGCCCGCCACCATGGGGATGGAGGTTTTTTCCGCCGATTTCAGGCAGCTGGCATAGGCGATATCCACCGCGGCAAACAGGTAGCCCGGTGCCACAATGCGCAGGTAGCGCACCGCATCGTTGAAGCTGTCGCCCCGGGGCAGGAACAGGCTGACCACCGTTTCCGTGGCGAACACGGCCATGCCTGCAAAGGCTGCCGCCAGCAGCAGCGCGAAGCGCAGGCACAGGCCCATGACCCGGCGCATGGCGGCCACATCCCGTTTGCCCCAGTACTGGCTGAAGAAGATACCGCAGCCCGACCCTGTGCCAAAGAGGAACAGCTGGAACACGAAGGTATACCGGTTGGCCTGTGTGACGGCGGCATAGGGGGCATCGCCCAGCTGGCCAATCATCACGCCGTCGATGATATGCAGGGATGCACTGACCAGGTTCTGAATCACGATGGGCAGCGCAACCATCAGGACCTTGCGCATGAAGGCCCTGTCCCAGAGAAAGACTTGCTTGTTCATTGGTGTGTGGCGTTCCCTTTCCTGTATGGTAGGCAAACGTGGGGAGCTGGGCTGCCGCCCAGACCTGCGCAGGGGTTTCACCCCTGCACCCCACAAGGGGCATCGCCCCTTGACCCCTTCGACGCTGGCGCGGCCTCTTGGGGTGGACTGTATCAGAGGATGAATAGGGTGCGGATGAGCTTTTCAAGGCCGCTCAGGCCGGCGTAGTAGCCGTGGCCGTTGTCAAGGATGGCGTCGGCGGCACTGCGGTAGGTGTCGATGCGCTCGTGGTACAGGCGTTCGACCTCGCTAAGGCCTTTCTTGGCCAGCAGGGGGCGGCGATCCAGCTTGATGTCGGACAGGATGTCCTCCAGGGGGCGGTCAATCAGCACGATGACACCATGATTGCGCATGATGGCCCGGTTGGTTTCCCGCATGACGGTGCCCCCGCCTGTGGAGACAATGGAGGGCGTTTCCCGGGTGAGCTGGATGAGCACATTGGTTTCGGCTGTACGGAAGGCCTGCTCGCCGTACCGCTCGAAGATTTCCGTTACGGTGCAGCCCAGGCCCTGCGTGATGCGCTGATCCATGTCCACATAGGGGATGCGCAGATTCCCTGCCACCCGCCTGCCCAGACTGCTCTTGCCGCTGCCCGGCATGCCAATGATGAAGATATGCCGGTCAATCATACGCCCGCCTCCTTGAGCAGCCGCTCCTGCTCGGCGCGGCTCAGCCCCATGATGCAGCCAAACAGCCTGCGCACATCCTCGGCCAGAGCCGGATTATCCAGCATGGCGGCCCGGGAAGCAAGCACCTGCTCCTCCCTTGCCGCGTCCAGCACCGGCAGGCCGTGGGCCAGCTTGTAGCGGGCCACCTCGCCGCTGAGCGACATCCGTTTCTCAAAGAGCCTGACCAGCTCCCTGTCCACCGCGTCCAGCTCGGCCCGAATCTCCTGCAGCTCCCTCATCCTTTGTCCCTCCCATGATGTGATGCTTAGTCGTGTCCGGCTCTCTCCAGCGTGAAGGAGAAGGCCGCGCCCTCCTGCGTATCCTGCAAATAGATGCGCTGTCCATGCATCTCCATGATTCTCTGGCAGATGGACAGCCCCAGCCCTGTACCCTTGCCGGCGGTATGCGCCCTGTCTGCTGTGAAGAAGCGTTCAAACACCCGGGGTCTGTCCTCGGGCAGGATACCCGTGCCGTTGTCCGCGATGGTCACCGTACACAGCTTTTTGTCCGCAGCCGTGGTCAGCACAATCCGTCCGCTCTCGGGGGTGAACTTGATGGCGTTGTCCAGCAGGTTCACCACCACCTGCTCGATGCGGTCGCTGTCGGCATGCACCATGCACGGCTCCAGCTGAAAATCGCAGCTGACCTCCATGTTCCTGGCTTCCAGGTCATTGACCCGGCGGATGATGGCCCGGCGCAGCATTTCGTTCATGTCAAAGTCGCTGTATTCGAGGGCCGCGTCATCCCTTTCCAGCCGGGACAGGGCCAGCAGGTCGCCGATGAGCTTGGAGAGCCTGCGCGTTTCCTCCCCCACCAGGGCCAGATAGCGCGGATGCTCCTCCGGGGGGATGGTGCCGTCCTCCAT
>JBJEUL010000014.1:0-7783 GCA_051883835.1 Aristaeellaceae bacterium | reverse complement strand
ACCCCACAAGGGGCATCGCCCCTTGACCCTTTTCCGCTGGCGCGTTCCCTTGGAGGGGGCGCGTTGATGCTGCATTTTCCACCAAGGAGGGACTGACATGGGCGTATTCCTGCAACAGCTCGCCAATGCGCTGTGCGTGGGCAGCCTTTATGCCCTGCTGGCCATTGGCTATACCATGGTCTATGGCGTGCTGCGGCTGATTAACTTTGCCCACGGCGAAATCTTCATGATGGCCATGTACATCGTCTTTTATGGCATGGGGCTGTTCATGCTGCCCTGGTACGTGGGCTTTATCATCACCATCGGCGTCACCGCCATGCTGGGCGTGCTGTCCGAGCGGCTGGCCTACCGCCCCCTGCGGAATGCGCCGCGTATTTCCGTGCTGATTTCCGCCATCGGCGTGAGCTACTTCCTGCAAAACCTGGCCACCGTGATTTTCGGCGGCCGTCCCCTGACCTTCCCGGATGTGCCGCTGTTCACCGAGGTCATCGACCTGGGCGGCGTGAAGATGCAGCGGCTGGGCATTCTGGTGCCTGCCATCACGGCGGTACTGCTGCTGATGCTGCTCTTCCTCATCAAGCGCACCCGCACGGGTCTTGCCATGCGCGCTGTCGCCAAGAGCTATGACGCGGCCCGCCTGATGGGCATCGACCTGAACCGCACCATTGCCATCACGTTCTTCATCGGCTCTGCGCTGGCTGGCGTGGGCGCGATGATGTGGGGTATGAAGTATCCGCAGATCAGCCCCACCGTTGGTGCCATGCCGGGCATCAAGTGCTTTATCGCGGCGGTGCTGGGCGGCATCGGCAACACGGCAGGCGCGGTGCTGGGCGGCTTCCTGCTGGGCTTTGTGGAAATCATGCTGGTGGCGGCGTTCCCTGCGCTCTCGGGCTACCGGGATGCTTTCGCCTTTATCCTGCTGATTGTTGTCCTGCTGGTGAAGCCCACGGGTCTGCTGGGTGAAAAAGCAACGGAGAAGGTGTAATCATGATGAAGAAAGAAAAATGGCTCCATGCGCTGCTGACCCTTCTCCTGTGCGCGGCGGCGGTAGGCGTGCTGTCCTGGCTGGACGGCAACGCCAGCAATTACATCCTGCGCATTGCGCGCCTGTGCGCCATCAACATGGTGCTGGCTCTGTCCATGAACCTCATCAACGGCTTCACGGGCCTGTTTTCGCTGGGACACGCAGGCTTCATGGCCATTGGCGCGTACACCACTGCGCTGCTGACCATCCCGGTGGCCAAGAAGCAGGTGCTGTTCATGATTCAGCCGCTGGTGGCTCCCCTCAACACCCTGACGCTGCCATTCGGCGTGACGCTGTTGCTGGGCGGTCTGCTGGCGGCGGCGGTGGCGTTCTTCATCGGCCTGCCGGTGCTGCGGCTGCGCGGTGACTATCTGGCCATTGCCACCATGGGCTTCTCGGAGATTATCCGCGTGCTGATTACCAACATGCAGAGCGTCACCAATGGTGCGCAGGGCCTCAAGTCCATCCCCAACAACGCCAACATCTGGTGGTGCTATGGCGTGGCCCTGCTGGTCATTATCTTCATGGGCCTGCTGACCTCCTCCAGCTACGGCACGGCCTTCAAGGCCATCCGCGAGGATCAGATTGCCGCGGAATCGATGGGCGTGAACCTGTTCTTCCACAAGATGCTGGCGTTCATGCTCTCGGCGTTCATCGCGGGTGTGGGCGGTGGTCTGCTGGCCAGCTACAACGGCACCATCGGCCCGGACATGTTCCGCGTGGCCCAGACCTACAACGTGCTGATGATTGTGGTCATGGGCGGCATGGGCTCCATTACCGGCTCCATCGCCGGTGCGTTCATCGTGACCATCGGACAGGAGTACCTGCGCGTGCTGGATGGCCCCATCAATCTGGGCTTCTGGAGCACGGAAGGCATCAGCGGCATGCGCATGGTGGTTTTCTCTGCGATTCTGCTGCTGATTATCGTGTTCTTCCGCAATGGTCTGTTCGGCACCAAGGAGCTGACCTGGCGTGCCATTGGCAGCAGGCTGCGCCGCATGAGTGGTCATAGGGAGGTGAAGAACTGATGCGTCCTGTTCTGGAAGTCACCCACGCCACCATGCAGTTCGGCGGTCTGGTGGCCGTCAATGACCTGAACATGTTCATCAACAACAATGAGATTGTCGCGCTCATTGGCCCCAACGGTGCAGGCAAGACCACCGCCTTCAACATGATTACCGGCGTGTACAAGCCCACCAGCGGCATGGTGTCGCTCAACACCCACAACATCACCGGCTTCAAGCCCGACAAAATCGCCCAGATGGGCATTGCCCGCACCTTCCAAAACATCCGTCTCTTTACGCCCCTGACCGTGGCGCAGAACGTGGATCTTGCCCAGCATGTGCGCCTGAAAAGCAGCTGGGTTGGCGCGACGCTACGCTCTCCCCGCTACTGCCGGGAGATGAAAGCCGTTCACGCCCGCACGGAGGAGCTGCTCCACTACATGGGTCTGTCGGACGTGAAGGACGAGCTGGCCGGTTCCCTGCCCTACGGCAAGCAGCGCAAGCTGGAGATTGCCCGTGCCCTGGCCACGCAGCCCAGCCTGCTGCTGCTGGACGAGCCTGCCGCCGGCATGAATCCCTCCGAGGCCGATGAGCTCAAGGAGCTGATTTGCGGCATTCGTGACCGCTTCAACATCGCCATTTTGCTCATTGAGCATCACATGGACGTGGTCATGGGCATTTCCGACCGCATTTATGTGCTGAACTACGGCACGCTGATTGCCTCGGGCACCGCCCATGAGATTCAGAACAACGAGGCCGTGATTTCCGCCTATCTGGGGGTGAACGACGATGATGCTTGAGTTGAAGGACTTGACGGTATCCTACGGCGGCATTCAGGCCCTCAAGGGCATCAGTTTGCAGGTGGGCGAGGGTGAAATCGTCACGCTGATTGGTGCCAACGGCGCAGGCAAGTCCACCACGCTGCGCACCATTTCGGGTCTGGAAAAGCCGCAGAGCGGCAAAATCATCTACAACGGCGTGGACATCACCGGCAGGCCCAGCAAATACATGGTGCAGAACGGGCTGATTCTGGTGCCGGAGGGCCGGCTGATTTTCCCGGACATGACGGTGCTGGAGAACCTGAAAATCGGCGCGTACCTGCGCCGGGACAAGGACATCGAGAAGGACATCCAGCACATGTATGAGCTGTTCCCCCGCCTGAAGGAACGTTCCTGGCAGATGGCCGGTACGCTCTCGGGCGGCGAGCAGCAGATGCTGGCCGTGGGCCGTGCGCTGATGAGCCATCCCAAGCTGCTGATGATGGACGAGCCGTCCCTGGGCCTGGCTCCGCTGGTGGTGCGGGACATTTTCTCCATCATCCGCACGATTCGCGATTCCGGCGTGACGGTGCTGCTCATTGAGCAGAACGCCAACGCGGCCCTGAAGGTGGCTGACCGTGGCTATGTGCTGGAAACGGGCCGCATTGCGCTGGAGGGCACCGGCGAGCAGCTGCTCAACGACCCCGCCGTCCGCGCCGCCTATCTGGGCAAAAGCTAACAACTCCAAGGGAACGCGCCAGCGTCGAAGGGGTCAAGGGGCGATGCCCCTTGTGGGGTGCAGGGGTGAAACCCCTGCGCAGGTCTGGGCGGCAGCCCAGTGCCACACGTTCAAATAACCCAAAGGGGAAGGGAAAAGCGTGAGTTTCCAAGCAGGCGACGCAGTTCGCCCGCGTAGGAAACGGCAGGTTCCATGGACTGCATCGGAGCGACCCCACCGTCCTCCCTGCGATACAGCTTCCCGAACATACCAACACCGGAGAACCGATGCAGGCTCTCCGGTGCTTGATTTTTGGAGGATGGATAGGCCGGGATTGTGCATCCCTTGGGGAAAGACGGTTGGGGATGAGCCGTCCTTTCAAGCTGATGGGAACATGCCGTTTCCAACGCGGACGGGCTGCGCCGTCTGCTTGGAAACTCTCGCTTTCTCTTTTCCTTTTTGCAATTCTAACGTGTTGCGCTGGGCTGCCGCCCAGACCTGCGCAGGGGCTTCACCCCTGCACCCCACAAGGGGCATCGCCCCTTGACCCTTTTTCGCTGGCGCGTTCTATTGGAGTTGTCTCTTCCTGACGGGCGGCCATGGCATCAAAGCAGCTGTTCAGGTAAATCACATGGGATACGGCAATAATCACACTGCGCAGCATGTCCTTGGCCTCTGAGGTGGTCACGCCCACCTCGTCCACAGCGTCCTTCAGGCCAAAAATAAAGCGCAGCATGTTTTCCAGCTCCGTGCAGAAGTAATCATAGGCCGTTTCCACCGTGTAGGTGCGCTTCTGCATATCAAACAGCATGACGATGTTCTCCATCGGCACCACGTTCTTCACCACCGCCATGGCCATCAGGTAAGCAATCTGCTCCGCGCTGTACTGCTTGCGCACGGGATTGCTGATGTAGCCCTTCTTCACATAATTGCTGACCATGGAGGCCGTGATTTCCAGATTGCCCAGCGGGGCAAGGTATCCGTTAATGTACTTCACCGTCTGATCCAGATACAGCCCCACGTTGGGAATCTCCCGATAGCGGGGCATGCGAAACTCGTTAATCCTGGCGGGCATTCTCCTTCACCTCTCAGGATGATTATACAACCCGGCTGCAAAAACGTCAAGAAGGATTCTTTATATCCCTTGACAGGTTTTTAAAAAACTGATATAGTGGTCATGGTTACCTGATGCGAATGAACCTGATGGATTGTGAGGAAATGCTTCATGATGAATTGCAGGATTGTAACGGATTCCGCTGCGGACATTTTAACGCTGTCCCGGGTAGATTTTGCCTTTGTGCCCATGAAGGTGACTGCCGGTGCCCAGACCTGGGTGGACGATGAGGACGTGAATGTTGACCATATGCTGGAGACGCTGCGCACCCACAAGGGGCCGTCTGTGTCCGCCTGCCCCTCCCACGAGGACTGGCGCGTGGCCTTTGGGGATGCGCAGTATGTTTTTTGCGTAACCATCACCAGTGCGCTGTCGGGCTGCTACAACGCCGCCTGTCTGGCTGCGCGGGAGTACGAGGAGGAGCATCCGGGCCGCCGGGTGCTGGTCATCGACAGCCTGTCCGCTGGGCCGGAAATGGCTCTGCTGGCCGAAAAGCTGGAGGAGCTGTGCCTGCGTCTTGACAGCTTTGACGATATTGCCCGGGAAATCCTGGCGTATCAGAAGCGTACGCATTTGGCCTTCATGCTCTGCTCGCTGCGGAACTTTGTCAACAATGGCCGGGTCAGCCCGGCGGTGGGTGCGCTGGTGGGCCTGCTGGGCATTCGCGTGGTGGGCGTGGCCAGTCCGGCGGGCGAATTGCAGCCCGTGGCGAAGTGCCGGGGCGACCGCAAGGGCATTGCGCAGCTGGTTGAGGTGATGAAGCAGCGTGGCTTTGACGGGGGCCGGGTGCGGATTGATCACTGCCACAGCGAGGGCAATGCTGCCGCGCTACGGGAGGCGATTCTGGCCATTTGGCCCAATGCCCGGGTGACGGTGAGCTGCACCCGTACGCTGTGCAGCTACTACGCCGAGGAGGGCGGGGTACTGCTGGGGTTCGCGTCCGCGTAAGGAGCTTGACATGCTTTCCTGCCCGTGATATCCTGAGCGCAGGATATTCAGGGGGGGAGGTATGGGTCATGAGACACGTCCTTGCTGGCGGCTTTGTGTCGCTGATGGGCTGCATTTGGACGGCGGTACTGCTGCGGATTGCGGATAACTATGCTCTCAGCGGGTGGACAACGCCGCCCGGGAAGCTGGGCACGCAGCTGCTGCAATCCGGGCTGATGCCATGGGTGATTGCAGCTCTGATCTGGACGGGGCTTGGTGTCATCCTGATGGGCATTGGCCTGTTCAAAAAGAGGCCCTGAAAAAAGCAGAAGTCCTGCACGGTGGATGCGGGACTTCTGCTCTTACTTTTTTGTGGGTGGTACTGTCAGCCGACAAGCCATTTGGACATGCCTGCACCGCCATGCTCATTGGGATGGGCCGTATAGCCCATTTTCTGATAGAAGCCCTCCTTGCCCTTCGCGCTCATCAGCTGAAAATAGCTGCGCCAGCCGGGCTGAAGCTGACTGCGGATGTAGGCTTCCACATGGGTCAGCAGGGCGCGTCCGATGCCGCGGCCCTGATAGGGCGGTGCGACCACCAAATCCTTGAGGAAGAAGGCCATGGCACCATCGCCCAGCAGCCGTGCCATGGCGATGACCTGCCCATCCTGCATCACCGAGAAGGTGGCATAGCTATGGGCAAGGGAGGTTTCCGCCATATCCCGGGGACACACGCCCCAGCCGGTTGTCGCGAACAGGCGGATAAAATCCTCTGCCTGCAGCTGGTTGTCCTGAATCACATAGGCCATTGCTGCGCACGTTCCTTTCTATGCACACCATGGGGATTATTCCTCGCCCAGATCCTCCTCCAGCAGGGCCAGGTCGTCTTCCTCGGGCAGCTCTTCCTCCTCGGCGGCCTCATCGGAGACAATGGCCGTGGGCTTGTCCGCGAACAGCTCCTTGCGGAGGATGGCGTCGATTTCGGCGGTGATTTCAGGGTTGTCGCGCAGGAAAATGCGGGTGTTCTCGCGGCCCTGACCGATGCGCTGATCCTTATAGGAGAACCATGCGCCGGACTTGTGGATGATATCGCGTTCCACCGCCATGTCCAGCAGGGTACCTTCCTTGCTGATGCCCTCGCCATAGACGATATCGAACTCCGCAACACGGAAGGGCGGTGCGACCTTGTTCTTGACGACCTTGACCTTGGTATGGTTGCCCACGACGGCAGAGCCGTTTTTGAGCTGTTCACCGCGGCGCACATCCAGACGGACGGAAGCATAGAACTTGAGGGCACGGCCGCCGGGGGTGGTTTCGGGGTTGCCGTACATGACGCCGACCTTTTCGCGCAGCTGGTTGATGAACACGGCCACGCAGCCGGTCTTGTTGATGATACCGGCGAGTTTGCGCAGAGCCTGGCTCATCAGTCGAGCCTGAAGGCCCACGAAACTGTCGCCCATTTCGCCCTCGATTTCGGCCTTGGGCACCAGCGCGGCTACGGAGTCGATGACCACCACATCCAGCGCGCCGGAGCGGACGAGGGCTTCCGCGATTTCCAGAGCCTGCTCACCGGTGTCAGGCTGGGACACGTACAGCTCGTCAATATTGACGCCCAGCTTGCGGGCATAGGCAGGGTCAAGGGCATGCTCCGCATCCACGAACGCGGCAATGCCGCCTGCCTTCTGAGCTTCTGCAATGATGTGCAGGGCGACTGTCGTCTTACCGGAGGATTCAGGGCCGTAAATCTCAATAATGCGTCCGCGCGGAATCCCGCCGACACCCAGAGCCGCGTCCAGCGTCAGGCACCCGGTAGGAATCACCGGAATATCCTGACTGGCCGCCTGCTCGCCCAGCTTCATCACCGCACCCTTGCCATACTGCTTGTCCAGGTCTGCCAGCGCATGCTCCAACGCCTTGAGCTTCTCGTCCTGCGCACTGACAACGGTATCCTTTTCAGCCTTCGCCGCCTTCTTCGCCGCCATGCTGAACACTTCCTTCCTATTTTCACCGGCGTTCCCCCGCCGTTCTCATCCCCTGTATCCTATCATAGCGAACGACAGTTTGCAAGGGGAACACGCAAAAAAGTGTGTGTGAGGGGGAGACGGGCAGGGGCGTTGCCCCTGCACCCCACCAGAGGGGCATTGCCCCTCTGGACTCCCTTTCGGGGGGCCTACACTTGGTTCCTTCCCTTGCAGGAGTCCCGCCGCGCGGAGGGCGCGGCGCGACGCGGAACCTGCGG
>JBJEUL010000013.1:0-1804 GCA_051883835.1 Aristaeellaceae bacterium | reverse complement strand
CACGCATGCTCTCGGCAGTGGCGTACCTGATGCTGGGGGTGTCCATGCTGCTGGACTACATGGCGGCACCCGGCTCCATGATGGCGGGTGTCGAGGGCTTCAGGGAGACGATGATGGAGCAATGCTGGGATGCCATGGTGGGCAACAACGCCAGGCAGGCGGAGGATATGAAGCAGGAAAAACCGACAGAAATCTTTGTCACCACGCTGCGGGAGCTGCTCTCCAGCGGGCGCAACCTGGTGGAGATGCTGGGCCATGTGTCCGCGATACCGCCCCGGGATGTCATCGGGTACAAGGATGATGACTACTACTACCTGATACCCGGCGAGAGCTACGGCGCGGTGCAAAAGAGCCTGGCCCAGCAGGGAACACAGCTGACGATGGGCAAAAATACGCTCATGGCCCAGCTGCGGGAGGAACAAAAGATTGTCTGCAAGGACGGCGCGTCTGCCACCCAGCAGATCAAGCGGGGCGGTATCCATGGGCGGTATCTGGTCATGCCGCGCTGGGTGCTGGATGATACCGCGCCGGTGGTCAAGACCAAGCAGGGAACCTTTTGGATGGTGGATGATGCGGGGCCTTTCGGCCAGGCTGGGAGTGGTGAAGTTTGACGGGGTTGCAGACGGTGCAGATGAGCAGGTATCTGCTGGAGCTGGTCGATACGCAGCGGGACATGATGCTGTGCCTGCGCACATGCGACGCGGACACGGCCATGATGGACGCTTACACCCAGTGGCTGGAGACCCGCGCAGAGCTGGCCGGGGAGCGTGCCATGGCGGTGCTGACCAGGATGCCGCCGGGCAAGGTGACGGCGGTTCTCATTTTCTACTATGTGCTGGGCGGCACCATCGCGGACATCGCGTCAGCCATGGACTGCACGGTGCGCACGGTGAGACGATACAAGGCCATGGGACTGAAGATGCTGGAAAGGATGGACAAGCATGAACAAGATGATGATTATCGGCAACCTGACCCGCGACCCTGAGCTGCGCTCCATGACGGACGGCTCGGTGGTGTGCAACTTCACGGTGGCGGTGAACCGCAAGGGCGGAAACGGACACCCGGAAGCGGACTTTTTCCGGGTGGCGGCGTGGGGGCGGCTGGGTGAAATCTGCGCACAGTACCTGAGCAAGGGCAAAAAGGTGTATGTGGCCGGGCCGCTGCGGGTGCGGCTGTATGAGGACAACAAAGGGGAGACGCGCACGGAACTGGGTATCACGGCGGCGGAGGTGGAGTTCCTCACAGCCCGGGAGCGTAACGCGGAGCAGGCGCAGGATGCGGCTGCCGGGGGCGGCTCCCCCGCGTATACGCCGGTAGATGATGAGGATGTCCCTTTTTGATGGCGCGAGAAAGGCCAACGAGAAGTCTGTGCGGTGCATGGACTTCTTTTTTTTTGATTTGTCATCTTGATGTCATGGCCCGTGACTGTGGTACAAAGAAAAAGGGCAGCCGGGTCAGCCTCCGCTCGGTGGTATGGTGCAGCTATCCTTCACTGCACCATGCCTGCCCTTTTGGGTGGTGATGATGGTATGCAAGGTGCTGGAAGCATGGGTCGTGCCGCGCAGCGGGCGCGGGCGAGGACGGAGAGAAAGCGGGGCTATGCCGGGAAAAAGGCTGACCCCTTTTATCTGTCGGAGAGCTGGCGGCGGCTGCGCCGGGAGGTGCTGGAGCGGGACCACTACCTGTGCCAGCGATGCCAGCGAGCTCAGGCCAGCGTGGTGCATCACATCATCCCGCGCAAGGAGCGGCCCGACCTGGCGCGGGTGATGAGCAACCTGGAGAGCGTGTGCGATGCCTGTCACAA
>JBJEUL010000012.1:0-7846 GCA_051883835.1 Aristaeellaceae bacterium | reverse complement strand
GGTGCAGGGGCAACGCCCCTGCGCAGGTCTGGGCGGCAGCCCAGCGCAACACATCGTCATTGCAAAAAGGAACCGCAAAAAACGTGAGTTTCCAAGCAGACGACGCAGTTCGTCCGCGTTGGAAACGGCAGGTTCCGGGGACTGCATGGGGAACGACCTCGTCCGCTCTCTCTACGCTCGGCCATCTTTCCCAGCGGGAACGGCTTTCCACGCGAATGGCCGCGCTATGAAGCATTCATGCTTTCTCTTGCCATCAACTGAGCCACGCACCTGCGAGACCGTCAGGTGCGCGGCTCTTTTGCGTGTCATATCCAATGTTGGGGCGGTGCGGGGGAAAAAGTCGTTCCTTTTCAGATAGCGGAACCTGCCGTTTCCTGCGCGGACGAACTTCGTCGTCTGCTTGGAAACTCACGTTTTCTCTTTTCCTTTTTGCTATATTGAGCGTGGTGCGCTGGGCTGCCGCCCAGACCTGCGCAGGGGTTTCACCCCTGCACCCCACAAGGGGCATCGCCCCTTGACCCCTTTCCGCTGGCGCGTTCCCTTGGAGGGGTTTTCGCTTTGTTCCCCTGTACAAAGGAACAAAACATGGGTATAATACAGACAAATTGATCCGTAGAAAGGAAGATGAAACCAATGCTGGATCAGAATATCGCACGGGAAGTACTGGCCCGCGCTGTCAGCACCGGCGGCGACTTCGCCGAAATCTTTATGGAGGACAGAATCGACCATACCATCCTCATGCGCTCTGGCCGGATCGAGGCCGTCAGCAACGGCCGTCTCCACGGCGCAGGTGTGCGCGTGTTCAGCGGCACCAACGCCGTCTATGTCCATACCAACGATACCTCCCGCGCAGGCCTGCTGGCCTGTGCCGAACAGGCGGCCTCCGCCGTGCGCGGCGGCAAGGGCTGCGTGCTGGTTCCCTTTCAGGCATGGAACGCCGCCCGGCCCGAGGAAATCCTCCTCCTGCCCACGGACGTGAAGGCCGCCCAAAAGGCCGAGAAGGTTCGCGCCGTGGATGCCGCCGCCCGGCGCATCTCCAGCGAAATCGTGCAGGTGAATGTCAGCTACACCGACCATGTGCAGGACGTGCTGATTTGCAACACCGAGGGCGTGTTCGTCACCGACCGCCGTGTACGCACCCGACTGAGCGGCAGCGCGGTGGCCTCCAACGGCACGGAGAATCAGACCGGCTCCGACAGCCCCGGCGCGTCCATGGGCTTCGAGATTTTCGACAGCCGCATCGACCCGGACAAGGTGGGCGAAACAGCCGCCCGGCAGGCTGTGACCATGCTCCACGCACCCGTCTGCCCGGCAGGTGTGATGCCTGTGGTCATTGACAATGGCTTTGGCGGCGTGATTTTCCATGAAGCCTGCGGTCACAGCCTGGAAGCCACCAGCGTGGCCTTTGGCCTGAGCGAGTTCTGCGGCAAGCTGGGACAGCAGGTGGCCTCCCCCTGCGTCACCGCCATTGACGAGGGCGTGACCCCCGGCGAATGGGGCAGCCTGCATGTGGATGACGAGGGCATGCCGACCACCCACCTGACCCTCATCAAGGACGGCGTGCTGCAAAACTACATGATTGACAAGCTGGGCGCACGGCGCATGAACATGGCCCCCACCGGCTCCGGCCGCCGTCAGAGCTACGCCTTTGCCCCCACCAGCCGCATGCGCAACACCTACATCGCTCCCGGCCATGACGATGAAGCCGAGATGATTGCCACCATGGGCAATGGCCTGTACGCCCGCAAGATGGGCGGCGGCTCCGTAAACCCCGCCACGGGCGAGTTCAACTTCGCGGTCAATGAGGGCTATCTGGTCAAGGACGGCAAGATTGTCCATCCCGTGCGCGGCGCGTCCCTGATTGGGCGCGGCAGTCAGGTGCTGACCCGGATTGACCGGGTGGGCCGGGATATGCAGCAGGCACAGGGCATGTGCGGCTCCATGAGCGGCAGCGTCCCCACCAATGTGGGCCAGCCCATGATCCGCGTCACCGCCATGACCGTGGGCGGCAGGTAAGGAGGAAATACGCATGGATATGAATCTGTTTATCGACCGGCTCCTGGCTGCGGCCAAGGACGCCGGCATCACCGCGGCGGAGGTCTACTGCGTGGAGGGCTCATCCTTCCGCGCCCGGGCCATGGAGCAGGAAATCAAGGATTATCAGGTGTCCACCTCCTGCGGGCTGAACCTGCGGGGTCTGGTGGAGGGCCGCATGGGCTATGCGTCCACGCAGGCCTTTGACGAAGCCGCCATTGCCCAGCTCATCGCGGGCGTGAAGGAATCCGCCCTGCTGACCGAAACCGACGAACAGGACGAAATTTTCGCTGGGGAGGAAACCTACCCCACCGTGGACAAGCCGGAAACCGACCTGGCCAGCGTGTCCGCCGATGCCAAGCTGGAAGCCTGCCTGGCCATGGAACGCGCTGCATTGGCCGCGGACAGCCGGGTGTGGAAAGTGCAGGGTGCGTCCCTGTCCACCGGCACCAGCCGGGTGACACTGCGCAACAGCTATGGCCTGAACCTGACCAGCGAGGGCAGCCTGTGCGTGGCCTACACCGCCGCCATTGCCAAGGAGGATGATTCCACCGGCACGGGCGTGGGCTTTGCCTGCCAAGGCCGCTTCGATGCCATGAACCCCGAACGCATCGGTCAGGAGGCCGCGCAGGAGGCCGTGAGCCAGCTCCATGGTGACAGCGTTCCGGCAGGCGAATACCGCATCATCTTCCGCAGCGATGCCATGAGCGACCTGCTCAGCACCTTTGAGGGCGTGTTCACTGCCGAAAACGCCCAGCAGAAGCTCTCCCTGCTGGCCGGCAAGGAGGGCACACAGGTCGCGTCCCCCGTGGTCACGCTGATGGACGACCCGCTGCTGCCCGGCGGTCTGGCCACCTGCCCCTTTGACGCGGAAGGCAGCGCGAGCCGCACCAAGGCCGTCATCGACCACGGCATGCTGACCACCCTGCTCCACAACCGCAAGACCGCCCGCAAGCAGGGCGTGACCACCACCGGCAACGCCAGCCGCGCTGGCTACACTGCCCCGGTGCGGGTCGCACCGACGAATTTCTTCTTCCAGCCGGGAGAGAAAGACCTTGCTGGCCTGATGGCTGACATGGGCGATGGTCTGGTCATTACGGAATTGAGCGGCCTGCACGCAGGAGCCAATGCCGTCAGCGGCGATTTCTCCCTGCTGTCCAAGGGCTATCTGGTCAAGAATGGCCAGCGGGCTGGTGCTGTGGAGCAGATTACCGTGGCAGGCAACTTCTACACCGTGCTGAAGAATATCCGCGCTGTGGGCAGTGATTTGCTCTTCTACGGCTCCAGCACCGGCAGCCCCTCGGTGGATGCTGGCGTGCTGACCGTGGCAGGCAAGTAAGACCCACTGCATACAGGGAACGTCCGGGGCGCAAGGCTTCGGGCGTTCCTTCGCTTCTTGCAGGAAGGGGCAGATGGTGGGCATGAAAAGACCACGCATTCCCAAGATAAACTCCATGCATTTCGGCGGGGCGTGGCTGGGCGTTTCGCTGCTGGTGGGCGGTGTGCTGCCGCTGTTGGGCTGGCTGATGCTCCATGTGATGCTGTGGCCTCTGTGCGCCATCGGTGGGGTGATGCTGCTGGCTTTCGCAGTGGTGTTTGCGGTGGAGATGCATCAAGACTTCGCGCGTATTCCCTACTATGAGCAGCATTTGGCGGAGGATATCCCCTTCGACCCGCAAAGGCAGGATGCAGTGCTGCGGGTATCATCCTGGACGGGGGAGAGCATCGCGGGCTTTCGAGACAGAGTCAGCGGCGCGTTCACGGAGGTGATGGTCATCCGTTCGCCAGAGGATGCGCGGCGGTTTATGCGCCTGTACCGGCTCGAATCCCTTTGCCGGGAATACGACTGACGCCGCCGCTGGCTATGCCGGGCTGAAAGGCATCCAACGTTTCTTCACTTCTTTACAGCTTCCGCCAATGCTTCACAGGGGATATCCTGCCCGGTGCAGGCTCATGCCGGGCATAAGCCAACGAGGCAATCCATGCCGTCAGCGGCGCAGCGGCTGCAAGCCCAAAGCTGCCCACAAGCGTGTTCAGCAGCTGACTGGCCACATATTTCAGGTTCAGCATGTCCATCACGGGCGTACCCTGTCCGACAAAGTACATGAGCATGGACAGGTAATTGCCGGAATAGGCCAGCATCAGCGTGGTGGTCATGGTGCCCAGTACACTACGGCCGACTACAAGGCCGGATTTCATCAGGGCTCTACGGCTGATCTCCGGCTTGTGGTCATGGATTTCCTCCAAGGCTACGGACACATCCATGCTTAAATCCATCAGAGCCCCGGAGTTGGCCAGGAACACCATGCCAATATACAGTCCCTGCGTGTCCACCCGCATGGCAGACTGCGCCAGCAGCGGCACCACGTAAGGCAGATCACCGCCATCCAGCTTGAGCAGCCATGTGAGCAGCATAGCTGCGGCGCAGGTGACCAGTGTGCCCGCCAGAGACCCCAACATCGCCACCCAGCAACGCCGTGTCAGTCCTGCCACCAGCACATCAATGATGACCGTCAGCGCGACCACCGTCACAAAGGCCGCCGCGATGGGATTCACACCCCGCAAAAGCAGCGGAATCAGCAGCTTCCAGACCATGACCGCACTCGCGGCCAGCGATACCATCGCGCCGCTGCCAATCACCCCGCCAAAGGCAATGAGTGCAAGGGCCAGCACGGCCACCACCGCCAGCTCTGTGTCCAGCCGGTAGTGGTCAATGAGCGTCACCATCAGCTTGCCGTTCTGCTCCTGAAGCATGGCCCATGCCGTATCGCCGGGAGCAAACAGCTTGTCCTTGTCCAGGGCGGAATTCAGGTAGTTGTAGGATTTGGCCTGCTGTCCCTGATACGTCCCATCCAGCACGGTGATATCACAGGGCTGTACGCCGTTGTAGGTGATGCCCACAGCGTCCAGCATGCTGTTATCCACAGCATCAATCCGCACACGCGCCCTGGGGAAGGTACTTGTTACATTGGGATAAGGCTCCGGCAGCAGGCACAGCAGGGCGCAGAACACCAGCATGACGGCGCAAAGAATCCAGCTTTGACGATGGGTCGATTTTGACATACATGCCACTCCTGTCAAAGAGGGCCGCCCGAGCAGTCGGACGGCCCCCTGTGATGATGCTGCCTGTGAATTACTTGCTCAGTCCCATGACATCCATGGTGCGGAAGAATACGTCCGTGTTGTCATACAGACCGGCGAACTTCTCCGCGCCCACACCCATGGCATAGACCGGGATTTGCAGGCCCGTATGGGCATAGGAGGTGTAGCTCAGGCCAGCCTTGTTGTTCATCACATGGCTCACAGCCATGGAAAAGGGTTCATAACCGCCGTAGAGCAGCTGCTCCTCCGCACCCATGGAGCGGTCTGCACTGGGTGTCATGCTCAGTTCCCAGGCGGCACGCAGACTGTTCACTTCCTCCGCAGTCAGGGAAAGCTCCTGGCCTTCGGTCATGGTCAGGCCGTAGTACTTTTCGACCTCGCTCATGCCCTCCTCAAAGGTGGCCTGCTTGTCGCGCAGCTGGGCAATCACACCGTCAAAGTCAGTGAAGGAAATCTTTTGATGGGTCAGGTAGGTGAAATGGGTATCATAGGCCGTGGTGGCAAAGCCGATGGTCATGCCGCCCGTTTCATGGTCAGCGGTGACGATAATGAGTGTCTCCTCCGGATGCTGGGCAGCGAAGTCCACGGCCACCTGCACCGCGTCGCTCAAAGCGATGGTTTCATGGATGGAGGTTGCCGCGTCATTGGCGTGACCGGCCCAGTCAATCTTGCCGCCCTCGCACATCATGAAGAAGCCGTTTTCATTGTCCAGCACGCGGATACCGGCCTGGACGAAATCTGCCAGGGACAGGATGTCCTCGCCTTCCTCTGCCAGACGCTCACGGTCAATCTCATAATGAATCGCCTTGGAATCCTGGAGCACAGGGTTGATCGCCAGCACCCGACCGGATTCCGCCGTCAGTGCCAGAATCTCCTCCTTGCTGCCGGTGATGGTCCATCCGTTATCCCGCGCCAGTTCCAAGATATCCGTCTGATCCTGGTTCGCGCCGGTAGGCTTTTTGAAGCCGCCGCCTGCCAGATAATCCAACGTGGTGCCGGTGATGCCCTGCACAGCGATGTCATAATAGTCGTTGCGGCTGGGCTGCTTGGCGTAATACGCCGCCGGGGTGGCGTGATCCACCGACACGGAGGAAATCACACCAATCTTCTTTCCGGCTTCCTTCGCATACTCGGTGATGAGCTTGAAGGGCGTGGTCAGCGTCACATCGTAGTTGATGACACCCGAGAGTGTCTTTTCACCAGAGGCCAGCGATGTGGCCGTGGAAGCGGAGTCCGGGCAGAAGGACGAGGCATCGTAGGTCGTCACCAGGCCCAGGCTGGGGAAGCGGGTGAAGCTGAGGTCAGCAGGTACCGGGAAGGGGGAATCGGGGTTTTCCATTGAGCCGACATAGTACTGCGTCGCCGTAACCTGCGGATTGCCCATGCCGTCGCCGATGAACATGAACACATACTTGGGTGTCTGGGCCGCATCCTCCGCCATGGCGGCAGGCAGACAGGCCAGCAGGAGTACCAGTGCGCACAGGGTTGCAAGGAATCGTTTCATTTGCGTCATCATCCTTTCTTTCTTGGGTGCGCTCCAAGGATATCGCACACCTGTAAAAACCGAAAGCAGGATGAAGTCAAATGTTCGTTAATTCATCGCCTGTCCCCCTCCCCCGAAGGCAGCAAAAAAGCCGGTAAGCACCCGATTGCTCAAGCGGATACTGCACCTCCGCATGGGCAACGGCATGCTCCGGCCTCGCCCGGTTCCGGCGGGGGGGGGGGTTTATTCAATCCACACCGGCTCCCGCCCCAGGGATGGCACCACCTGCGTCCAGAACACCTCCTGCTCAAACACGCATGTCGCCGTATTGTCACAGGGATGGAAGGCAATTCGCCCCGCCCTGCGCACCGCACGGTCAAAGACCAGCTGCACCCGCTGTTCCCTGTCGAACCACAGGCCCAATGGACTCAGGCTGCCGCTCTCCAGCTCCAGCAGCTCCCGCAGGCAGTTTTCCGGCGCGAAGGATAGCCGCGACGACCCCAGCGCGTGGCTCACCTCCGAGGTGCGGAACGCCTTGTCCGGCAGCGTGACGTAAAGATAGAACGCCGTCTGCTGCCGGTTGCACAGCAGGATATTCTTGCAGATGGTCAAGTCCTCCGCCGCATAGGGCAGCATCAAGCATGCCGCGATTGTGAAGGCCGGTTCATGCTCATAATAGGCAAAGGGAATCCCCAATGCCCGCAGGCGCGAAGCCACCACCGCTTTGTTGGACAAGTGCATCCTCCCCTTTCAGTATGCCGAAGCATGCATAAATCACGGTTTTTGTGGAAAATCCAGTAGAAAATCCGCTCGAACCATGCTATAATACGCTTATCGGTTCACAGAATCAAGTGGAGGAGGGCGTTTTATTATGAAGAAACGAATCGGTATCCTGACCAGCGGCGGCGACTGCCCCGGCCTGAACGCGGCCATCCGCGGCGTAACCCGCGCTGCCTATGAAATGTTCGATGCTGAAATCATCGGCATCCATGACGGCTACCGCGGCCTCATCGAGGGCGACTATCAGCTGATGAAGCGCAGCGATTTCTCCGGCATCCTGACCCTGGGCGGCACCATTCTGGGTACGGCGCGCACGCCCTTCCGCAACATGCGGGTCATCGGCGAGGACAAGGTGGACAAGGTTGCCGCCATGAAAAAGACCTACAAGGACCTGAAGCTGGACTGCCTGGTCACCCTGGGCGGCAACGGCACCCACAAGACCGCCAA
>JBJEUL010000011.1:0-1815 GCA_051883835.1 Aristaeellaceae bacterium | reverse complement strand
GGCTCATCAGCAGGAAGCCCAGCTGCATGAAGCTGCCGCCCAGGGCCGTGGGCAGGCCGATGCGCACAATGTCCCGGATGGACGCGCCGTCCGGGCGCATGAGGGAGGCGCTGAGGCGGGCAGGCTCATCTTCCCTGCGAAGGAGCGTGAAGGCAATCACCGCCGGCACAGCCTTGGCAAAGACCGTGGCCAGCGCCGCGCCCGCCGCCGCCAGGTGAAGCACGATCATCAGCAGGGGATCCAGGATCAGGTTCAGGCAGATGCCCGTCAGGTTCAGCAGCATGGGGCGCACCGTGTCGCCCTGGGCCTGGCGCACCGCCTGGAAAATGTTCACCAGGAACAGGAAGGGCATGTCCAGCACCACAAGGCGCAGGTAGGTCACGCCCATGCGGCGGGTTTCGCCCGTGGCCCCCAGCCAGTCCACAATGCCCGGGGTGAAGACCGCCAGCAGCCCCGCGCAGCACAGCGCGAAGCCCATGGCCACCATGAAGATCTGGTTGGCGATACGCCTGGCCGCATCCATCCGTCCCGCGCCCACGTACTGGGCGATCATCACCGCACCGGCCACCGTCACGCCGGAGCCGAAGTTGAGCACGATGTTCTGCACAGGGGTCACCAGATTGATGGCGGCGAGGGGTTCCTTGCCGATCTGCCCCAGCCAGTAGGTGTCCGTCAGGTTGTACAGCGTCTGCAGAAAGCTGTTGATGACCACGGGGATGGCGATGGACAGCATGGCCCGGATCAGGCTGCCGTGGAGGATCAGCTCCGTATTGCCGCGGGGAATGCGCTTCAACCCCGGTCACTTCCTTTCATGCGAAATCCGCGCTATTATAGCACATCGGGCGGAAAAAGGGAATCCCTGCCGGGCAGAGATGAGCTACGTTGACAGAATCGGCTTTGTCCGGTATAATTTGTATCAAAGAACAAGTCGTTCAAGGAGATGATCGGCATGGACATCAAAGCCTATACCAAAGCCTTTCTCGCAGCCTACAAGCCCTACAAGACCTACTGGAACTATGAGGACGGCTGCGTCCTCAAGGGCTGCATCGACGCTTACCGGGCCACGGGGGATCAGGATTACCGGGACTTCGTCCTGCGCTACCTGGAGACCTACGTCATGCCCGACGGCTCCATCCCCAATTACGAGAGCCACAAGTACAACATCGACAGCATCAACTGCGGCAAGGCGCTGTTCTTTGGCCTGGATGAAACCGGCGACGAGCGCTACCGCAAGGCCATCGAGTTCCACATGGGCAGGCTGAATACCCATCCCCGCTGCCAGTGCGGCAACTTCTGGCACAAGGAAAACTATCCCAACCAGATCTGGCTGGACGGGCTGTACATGGCCCAGCCCTTCTACATGGAATACGAGGCCCGCTTCGACGGCATGGCCCATGTGCAGGACATCACCAACCAGTTCCGCAACGTGCGCAAGTTCCTCTATGATGAGGAGAAGGGCCTGAACTACCACGCCTGGGACGAGGCGAAAATTCAGCCCTGGTGCAGCAAGAAAACCGGCCGCAGCCCCAACTTCTGGCTGCGCTCCACCGGCTGGTACCTGATGGCGCTGATCGACTGCATCGGATTGTGCCCGGAGATGCTCTACGAGCATTACCGCGCGCTGGTGGATCTGTTCCGGGAGAGCCTGCGGGGCGTGCTTGACTATCAGGCGGAGGACGGGCTGTTCTACCAGGTGATCGACCATCCCGATACCCAGGGCAACTACACCGAGACCTCCGGCTCCGCCATGATCGCCTACGCGCTGCTCAAGGGCGTGCGGCTGGGCGTGCTGAACCCGGAGAAGTATCTGCCCAT
>JBJEUL010000010.1:0-32831 GCA_051883835.1 Aristaeellaceae bacterium | reverse complement strand
CCATTGCTGGACACGCCCCTCAAACGTGCGCGTATGCCGATTCCGCCACGACCGCATATCGCAAGCCACGAACTGTATTATATCATCCTGCGATATATCTGTCAAGCCCCTTCTTAGAAAAAACATGGAAAGCATGCTTGAACGCGGCCCATGATGCGTGCCATCGGCACTGGAACCTCTGCCTGCATGATGTCCCTTCGCCTGTTGAGCATGGAAAGTGATGATTTGGAACGAAAAAACGAGCCTTTTCGCGTTGAATGGTGGACAGATAACCGGCGGTGTGTTATGCTTGGGAACAAAAGGGAGGTTGAAGGAAGCATGATTACCTTTGAGCATGTCAGCAAGCAGTACGGCAAGGGCAGCGTGAAAGCCCTGGATGATTTGAGCCTGCACGTGGGTAAGGGCAAGGTATACGGGTTCATCGGCCCCAACGGTGCGGGCAAGACAACCACCATCCGCCTGATGACGGGCATCCTGGCACCAACATCGGGCAGAGTCCTCATTGACGGCAAGGATATGGCCAAGGAGCCTGTGGCGGCCAAACAGTGCATCGGCTTTGTGCCGGATGGCCATGAGCTGTATGAGCGGCTGACGGGGCTGGAATACCTGCGCTTTCTTGCGGATATTTACGGTGTGGATGCCAGGAGGCGTCAGGAGCATATCGAGAAATACCTGTCGCTGTTTGAACTGGAGCAGGCGGCAGGCGATCCCATCCGCAGCTATTCCCGCGGCATGAAGCAGAAGCTGACGGTCATCGGTGCCTTGATTCACAATCCGCCCGTGTGGGTGCTGGATGAACCCATGGTGGGTCTGGATCCCCGGGCTGCCCATATCCTCAAGCAGGAGATGCGTCGGCACTGCGATGAAGGGAACACGGTGTTTTTTTCCACCCATGTGCTGGAGGTGGCCGAGAAGCTCTGTGATGAGATTGCCATCATTGACAAAGGCCGTCTGGTGGCGCAGGGCACCATGGATGAACTGCGCTCCGGCGAGAAGAGCGCGTCCCTGGAGCAGCTTTTCCTGGAGCTGACGGAGACGGAGGTGCCGGCCGAATGAGAAGCTATGGCATTCTCCTGCATCTGTCCCTGAAGAATGCACTGGCTGCCATACGCAGCGGTGTGGTCAGCAAAAAGACGGGCAAGGTCAATGTGGCTTACGCCGTGCTGACTGCGCTGGGCGTGCTTGGACTGGTTGGACTTGCGGTGGCCCTGGCCATTGGCGAGAGCTATCTGTTCAAGGTGCTGGCCCGGATGGGACAGCCGTTGCTGCTGCCCACGCTGGTCATGCTGGTATGCATGCTCTGCACACTGATGTTCAGTGCGTTTCATACACTGTCGCGGCTGTATTTCAGCAAGGATATGGCATGGCTGTCCAGTCTGCCGATTACCTCTCGCACGGTGATGGCCTCCCGGCTGACAGAGGTCTGCCTGGGGGAAATGGGCATCAACCTGCTGCTGATGCTGCCCTCTCTGGTGCTGCTGGGCCTGCATCAAGGCGGTGATATCGGCTACTGGTTCCGTGCTGCGGTGACGCTGATGACAAGCGTTGCGCTGCCCGTGGCTGTGACATCCCTGCTGTCTGCGCTGCTTGCACGCACAACGGGCCTGGTTCGCCATAAGGAAGCCATCGTGATGGTCGGCTCTGTCCTGCTGCTGGTGATTGTCCTGGGGGTGGAGCTTTCCATCATGCCCAAGATTCCGGAGGATGCAGATGTCATGTTTTTCGTGACCATTCTGCTGAGCCGCAGCGGTCTGATTGACACCCTGACCTCCGCGCTGCCGCCCCTGCGCTGGGCTGTGCATGGATTGGCGGGAGATTGGGCAGCCTTTGGCGCGTACACGCTGGTTTCCTGGGGCTGCTTGGGCGGCGTGGTGATGCTGATGGGCAGAAGCTACCTGACCGATTGCGTTCGGCAGAGTGAGCAGTCAACCCGCCGACGCAGCCGCCGTATGGAGCCGAGAACCTGGCGGCAGCAGGGGCAAATGCGTAGTCTGCTTCAGCGGGAGTGCGCGGAAATCCTCCGTACCCCCACCTATGCTTTCAACAGTTTGGGCGGACTGATTTTCATGCCGATTATGATGATTAGCATGATGGTCGGTCTGGCCTCCACCGATACGCTGGATATGGTGTTGGCCGAACTGCCCGCGCTGCTGAGCATGGTTCCTGGGTCGGATATGATGCTGCTGTGTGTGGTGGTCATGTCCGTGGGCTGCTGGATCAATCCGGCCATCGCCACGGCTGTGACCCGCGAGGGCAAGCATCATGATTTGTACCGCATGATGCCGGTGGCACCCATGACGCAGCTGAACGCCAAAATGCTCATGGGCATGGCCATCAATGCCATGGTTGCTCTGGTGACGGGGCTGCTGTGCGCTGTGCTGCTGGGCTATTACGCCCTGTGGCTGCTGCCTGCCTTTCTCCTGGCAGTGCCCGTGAACTATGCGTGCTGTGCCATTTCCCTGACCATTGATGCCATCCATCCCAACTATGACTGGATGAACGAAACCCAGGCCATCAAACAGAGCATGAATGTCATGTGGAGCATGCTGGTCGTATTGATCATTTTGCTGCTGCCTTGCGGTGCATGGTTCGGTGTCTTTGTTTGGCAGCCATATCAGCCGCTGCTGCGTCTGGCAGCCGTGCTGGCCGTCATTGCACTGGAAGCCCTGCTGGGGTATGTACTGCTCGGCAAGGTAGGCTTGAAAAGCTATGCAGCCTCGGAGGGGTAAAAAATCCAGCGGAGGCAGGAGATACGGCCAATCAGATGGAATTTATATCAAATGGGGGAACGCGAGTGAAGCAACGCATGATTCAGCTTGCGCTGTGGGCGGGCGTAATCGGTATGGCTGTACTGATTTTTGCCATGTCCGCCCAGAACGGTGAAGCATCCACAGCCAGCAGTGACACGTTTGTGCTGCCGCTGCTCAATCTGCTCGACAGGCTGTTCGACTTAACCGAAGCGTCCCGGGAATCCTTGTACTGGACGCTGCAGCTCATTGTCCGCAAGATTGCGCACATCAGTGAGTATGCACTGCTGGCCTTTCTGATTCGGATTCTGGCCATGAGCTATCGCGCTCACCGTCCAGGCATGATTGGATGGCTGATTGCTGTGGTCTATGCAGCCACAGACGAGCTGCACCAGTTCTTTATTGGCGGCAGAAGCTCGCAGTTCACCGATGTGCTGGTCGATGCCTTTGGCGCACTGCTGGGCGTTGCTGCTGCCTGGGCCGTTGCCCGGTTCATTGCTTCCACGCATCACGCAAAGGAGGAACCCTGATATGCTCACCATGCGCGAGTTGTACGACCTTGACCATACGCTGGCGGGTGAATACCTGGCACAGTTCACCTATCCCTGGGAGGCTCTTGCCGGCATCAAAGCTCTGATTGTCCGTTTGGGCGAAGCCCTTGACCTGAATGAATATACCCAGACCGCGCCGCAGGTGTGGGTTCACAGGACGGCGGTTATCGCACCTACAGCCTATCTGGGCGCACCCTGCATCATTGGCGCGAATACAGAGGTTCGCCACGGTGCGTTCATCCGCGGCGCGGCTCTGGTGGGCGCGGACTGCGTGGTGGGCAACTCGGTGGAGCTGAAGAACGTGATTCTCTTTGACCATGTGCAGACGCCACATTACAACTATGTGGGTGACAGCATTCTGGGCTATTACAGCCATATGGGTGCAGGCTCCATCACCTCCAACGTCAAGAGCGACAAGACCCCTGTGGTTGTCCATGGCGCAGGCGAGGATCTGCCGACAGGCCTGAAGAAGTTCGGCGCGATGCTGGGCGATTATGTGGAGGTCGGCTGCAACAGTGTGCTGAATCCCGGCACGGTGATTGGCCGCAACAGCAATGTCTATCCTTTGAGCTGTGTGCGCGGGGTGGTGCCGGAAAATTCCATCTGGAAGACAGGCGGCGTTGTGGTGCGCAAGCGGGAACAGGCGTAACGGGCTGCACATTCCAGGAGCATGGCGCACGGTCATGCTCCTTTTTCCTGTTCCTGCATGCCAGGCAAGCGCAGCGTACAAACTGTTTGTATCAGCCTTTGGCATGAATTGTTCGCGCTGATGCGTTGAGTGGACAGGAATACTTGATTGCAGGGAGGTTATGTCCATCATGAACGATGCAAAGACACTCTATGTGGTGATTCCTTGCTATAAGGAGGAAGCTGTCCTGCCGGAGACTGCCCGGCGGATGAAGCTCAAAATGACCCAGCTCATCGCACAGGGCCGCATTGCCGCAAACAGCCGGGTGATGTTCGTCAATGACGGCTCGAAGGATCGCACATGGGATATAATTGCACAGCTGCATCAGGAGGACACGCTGTTCTCCGGCGTGAATCTTTCGCGGAACCGTGGACATCAAAACGCGCTGCTGGCTGGTCTGATGACCGCTGTGAATTTTGCGGATATGGTTGTATCCATGGATGCGGATTTGCAGGATGATATTGATGCCATCGATGCCATGGTGGATGCGTATCATCAAGGCTATGATATTGTCTATGGCGTTCGCTCCTCGCGCAAGACGGATACGTTCTTCAAGCGTTTCACCGCCGAGAGCTTCTATCGGCTGATGAAGGTGCTGGGCGTGGACATTGTGTTCAACCACGCGGACTATCGCCTGATGAGCAAGCGCGCCCTGCAGGGGCTGGCCGAGTTCAAGGAAGTGAATCTGTTCCTGCGGGGTATCGTGCCGCAAATCGGCTATCCGTGGACAACGGTCGAATATGAGCGTCACGAGCGTTTCGCGGGGGAGAGCAAGTATCCGCTGAAAAAGATGCTGGCCTTTGCCTTTGACGGCATCACCTCCTTCAGCGTCAAGCCCATGCGCATGATTTTGAATCTGGGCGCGCTTGTCTTTATCATCAGCCTGCTGATGCTCCTATGGGCGTTGATTGCCTGGATGACGGGCAGCTCCGTGGCAGGCTGGACATCCCTGATGGGTTCCATCTGGCTCATTGGCGGCATTCAACTGCTGAGCCTTGGCGTGATTGGTGAATATGTCGGCAAGATTTACAGCGAAACGAAGGCGCGGCCCCGGTTTATCATCCAGCAGGTGCTGAATACCACCGAGGACAAGAAGCCGCAATGAAAGAGGGCTGTTCATGGGAAAAGGCAAGCAATGGCTGGCCCGGCTGGAGAACAGCCGCTTTGCACCGCTGATTCAATTGATGAAGTTCGGTCTGGTGGGCGTGTCCAACACCCTCATTTCCTATGCTGTGGAAATGCTGGGCTACTATGTGCTGTTCAGCGGCAGCAGCTTTCCGGGTACGGTGGCCCTGATGGGACGCATCGGGCTGAGCGTGACCGGGGAGCAGGTGCGGGTGATGGTGGTCACGGCACTGGCGTTTGTCATCAGCGTGACCAATGCCTATTACTGGAACAACCGTTATGTCTTTACACAGGCCGCAAAGACAGCCAGAGAGCATGCCTGGGCTTATGTGAAAACGGCTTCCTGCTATGCGCTGACAGGGCTGATTCTTGCTCCGGTAGCCAAGCTGTGGCTGGTCAACATCGGCGTACCCTATTGGATGGCCAGCCTTTCCACACTCATCATTACAATTCCGCTGAATTTTGTGATGAACAAGTTCTGGGCCTTTGCAGGCAGGAAATAAGCCCAATCAAAAAGCCGCTTCGCGATAGAACGAAGCGACTTTTTGATTGGGGAAGCATTACACGCCGATTTCCTTCAGGTACCGTGCAAGCGCATCCTGCCACGGGGGCAGGGGCTCAAAACCGTTCTCCACCAGCTTGCGCTTGTCCAGACGGCTGTTGAAGGGCCGTGCCGCCTTGGAAAGACCATACTCAGCCGTGGTGACGGGCGTGACTTCCACCTGCCTGCCTGCCTGACGGAAGATTTCCCGGGCAAAATCATACCAGGAAATATAGCCGCCCTCATTGGTGGCATGATAATAGCCATAGCGTTCCGTTTCAATCATATCCACCAGCAGACGGGCCAAATCCAGCGTATAGGTAGGAGTACCGATTTGGTCGCTGACCACCCGCAAATTGCTGTAACGCTGGCTGAGGTTCAGCATGGTACGGACAAAATTCTTGCCATTGAGTCCGAACACCCATGCGATGCGAACGATGAAGAACTTTTCCAGCAGGCTGCTGACCGCCAGCTCACCAGCCAGTTTCGTCTGTCCATACACTGACAGGGGGGCGTAGTCCTGGCAGTCAGGCTCCCAGGGGGATTCCCCCTGACCGTCAAACACATAGTCCGTGCTGATGTACATCATTTTGCAGCCCAGTTCCTGACAGGCCCGGGCGATCGATGACGTACCGGATACATTGATGGCCTGTACCTTTTCCCGGTTGGCATCCTCTTCGGCGGCATCCACCGCTGTCCAGGCGGCACAGTGAATCACAGCATCAGGCCTGACAGCGTGCATCGTTGCTGCGACAGCCTGAGCATCCGTGATATCCATGGACACATAAGGCGCACCTGTCATATAGCTGCCATCTTGAATGCCGCTGTATGCAGGGGCAAGATCACTGCCGATGCCCTGATGTCCGCGCCTTGCCAGTTCGTTCATGACATCATGGCCCAGCTGGCCACCCACGCCGGTAACAAAGATTTTCATGACTCAATCATCTCTTTCATGGATTGGCCTGTTTCGGCCTGATGGGGTTGACGCTCATTCCGAGACAATGGTCGCATGGCTGCCGCCGCTGCGCTTTTTGGTGACGATGATGCGCCGGTCAATCCTGTCCTTGAGGGAGCCAACGTGGGAAATCAGCCCCACCAAACGCCGGCCCTGACTCAGGCTGCTCAATGCCTGCAACGCCATTTCCAGTGATTCGTCGTCCAGCGAGCCGAATCCTTCGTCTACGAACATGGTATTCAGCTGCACGCCGCCTGCCGATGCCTGAATGGCATCCGACATCCCCAAGGCCAGCGACAGGGATGCCTTGAAGGCTTCGCCGCCGGACAGGCTGGCTACGCTGCGGGTGGTACCGTTGTAGTGGTCAAGCACGTCCATTTCCAGACCGCTGTAGCTCTGGCGATTGGTGGCTTCCTTGCGCCGAATCAGCTCATATTGACCTCCGCTCATGACCATCAGGCGCGTGTTGGCATGGCGCAGAACCCGGTCAAAGCAGGTCATCTGCACATAGGTCTCCAACATCACACGCTCCTTGCCGGTGAGCCGTCCGTTGGCGGTGTCAGCCAGTGCTTCCAGCCAGGTGCGGCGTTCCACGCATTGCTGCCACTCGTCAGCCTGCGCCTGCGCGCTATGGAGCATCCGGCGGTTCACCTCCAGCCGGGAGGCAAGCTGCTGGTGCAATGCCTGCTGCTGACGCTTGCGCCGCTGCAGTTCCTCCAGCAGGGTATTCACAGCCTGCTCATCCTCGGGCTGGCTTTGCTGCTGCTGGGCTTCCAAGGCGCGGAGGTGGCCTTCCAGCTCAGCCTTGCGGGTTTGAAGCTCCTGACAATAGGCTGCCGCCCGCTGCGCCTGGGCGAGGATGGCTGCTGCCTGACGGGCCAGTGTATCCGCGGCATGGGCGGCTTCCCGACGGCTGCCGTAGGGAAGCTGTGCCTGCAGCACCTCAATCTGCCTGTTGAACTGCCTGTTCACGGCTTGTTTGTCCGATAGCTCGGAAACGATGCCGTTTAGTCTGGCGGTCAGCGTTGTTTGCTGACGCTCCTGCTCAGGAATCTGCTCACTCAGCTTCCGAGTCAGCTGATCGCGAACTTTTGCGGCCTTTTCTGCACTGACCGCCTGGGTGTGGCGTGTATTCAGCTCCCCCTTGCGTTCCTTGAAAGCAGCAGGAATATCCTCCCAGCGGCTTGTGCCGAGCAAATTCGCCGCCGCTTGCTGCACCTGCTCCATGTTCGCCTTGACTTTGCCTTTGATTTCCTGTGCTGCCTGTGCTGCCTGTTCCTCCTGCTTTCGGGCCGATTCATCACGCTGACGCGCATTCTCCACATCCGTTTCCGATGGCGCATGGGCTGTCAGCGGAGCCTTGCGCGGATGGCTCAGTGAGCCGCAGACCGGACAGGGCTGTCCCTCCGTCAATGAAACGGCCAGCATGCCCGCCTGTTCCGCCAGAAAGGCACGGTTCAGGGCAACATACTGCTGGTGCATGTCAGACGCCGCAGTGCTGGTCTGCTGATAGCGCAGGTCGGCAGCCGTGTAATCCTCTTTGAGCTTTTTCAGCTTCTTCCACAGCTCTGCAAAGTCGTTGAAACGTTTCCCCAGCTCCTCCGTGGCGCGAACCTCTGCTGCTGCACGCTCCACCTCGGCGGCTGCGCTGGACAGCTCCGTCAGACGCGCCTTGTTTTCCGCCAGTGCCTGCGTCAGGTTATCGGATTCTGCCTGAAGCTGACGCTGCTCCTGGGCCAGGGCATTCGCTGAGCGTAGTGCTGCCGCGGCATGCTGACGGTATTCCTCCAGCTGGTCATACTGATGAAGCGTTGCGCGGATGGCTGCGGCCTGCTGCTCCATCTGCGCCTGCTGCGGCAGTCCTTCCTGTGCCTTGGCCAGGGCCTGAAGGGCTTTCTCATGGTTCTCCGTCTCCGCAGCCAGTTCAGCACGCGCCCGAGTCAGCGCAGCACGGCGTTTGCTCTGCTCCTGAGCAAGGGTGCGCCGTGCAGTGGCCTTGTCAATCTCCTGTTCCGTCAGCGCAAGAGCCTGCGCCGTTTTGCTCAGCAGTGTGTCATCCTCCTGAATCAAGGCTGCTGCTGCCAGCAGGGCATCCTCAGGAGGCACGCGGCCTTCCCGGGCCAGATGAAGCGTCTCCGCCTGCTGTGCATCCGCAGGGCAGGAGAAGCTGCCAATGGACTGCCGCAGTCCAGCTTCCAGCCCTTCACACTGACGAATCAGGGCATTGGCATCGTTGCGCAGGGCAAATTGCAGACGTTCATAAAGCTCCGTGGAAAAGATTTTGCGGAAAATCGCCATGCGTTCCTTGGTATCCGCCAGCAGCAGACGAAGGAAATCTCCCTGCGCAATCATGGCCACCTGGGCAAACTGCTCCCGGGACAGGCCCAGAATGGCTTCGATGGTCGCATTGGCTTCATCCCGGCGGGTGATTTTCCGTCCATCAGGCATGTGCAGCGTGACGCTTGCCTTCTCCGGCGTGGTGCCGCCGCCGCGCTTGGCGGGTCGTACATATGCGGGATTCCGACGAATCATATATTCCTTGCCGCCGGAGAGAAATGTCAGCTCCACATACGTCGGCGTGTCTGCCGTGGCATACTGGCTGCGCAGCATGCTTTCATCGCGGACGCTGCCGCTGGGCTTGCCGTACAGGGCATAGGTGATGGCATCAAAGATGGTCGTCTTGCCTGCGCCGGTGTCACCGCAGATGAGATACAGTCCTTCCTCGCCCAAGCGGGACAGTTCAAGGGTTTCCAGCCCGGCATAGGGGCCAAAGCCGGAGATGGTCAACGTCAGCGGCCTCATTGTTCTCCCTCCATCAGATGCTCCCAGAGCTGGTGCATGTAGCTGCGCTGTACATCGGACATGGGCTGCCCGTTTTGCAGGGTGTAGAAGTCCTCGAACAGCTCCGCAGGGGAACGCTGCTCCGCCTGTACGCCATCGGAGCAGTCCGAGGCGGTGCGGGTGCGCGTGTTGTCATAATCCAGCTTCATCAGGTTCGGATAGATGACCCGCAGGCGAGCGGCTGCGTCCGGCACATCCTGCTCATCCGTGAGCGTGATGCGCAGATAGGCGTCTGTATCCTGCTGCTGATAGAAGGCGCGGCTGGTCAGGGTCATGTAATCCCCGCGAAGCTCCCGCATTTCCCGCAGGGGTGTCAGCGGGATGGTGCGCAGGGTCATGTTGCCCTTGGCCGCCAGCTCGACCATGGTCACAGATTTCTGCTGATGCGTCTCGGAGAACGAGTATTTCAGCGGTGTGCCGCAATAGCGGATGCCTTCACCAATGTTCTGCGCCCCATGCAGATGCCCCAAGGCCACATAATCAAAGGGTGCGAACACCTCAGCATTGACATTGTCGGTGCCGCCAACGCTGACTTCCTCGGAATCGCAGCGCATGCCGCCGGTCACGAACTGATGTGTCACCAGCACATTGCGCCGTGCAGGGTCAAGGGGCATATGCCGGATGGCACAGTCCAGCGCATCCGTGTAAGAAAGAATCTCCTCTTCCGGAAAACAGGCGCGGACATGGACAGGCTTGACAAAAGGCAGCAGGAAGATATCCACGCAGCCATAAGCATCTGTCAGGGTCATCGGCCGGACATCCCCGTGATAGACAGGAGCCATATGCACGCCGCTATGCCGCATCAGCGCGGAGCCGAAGGCCAGCCGTTCCGCAGAATCGTGATTGCCGCTGATGACAAACACCTGCGCGCCCGTCTCCACCAGCGCGGACAGAAACCAGTCCAGCAGGCTGACAGCTTCAGCAGGCGGTATGGGCTTGTCATACAGGTCGCCGGCAATCAGGATGCCGTCCGGCTTTTCCGTCTGAGCGAGCTGGACAATTTGCTGAAGGATATAAACCTGATCCTCATGCAGGGAAAACTCGTTCAGCCTTTTGCCCAGATGAAGGTCTGACAGATGCATCAGTTTCATAGGTGCTTCCTTTCTAACAGCAGCGGTATAATACATTCATTATGGGGCTTCCCGTAAGGAAAGTCAAGCCCTGTCCGGAAGTGTTGGTTGATTGTGTCATTTTGAACAATATTTTGTGGTTTTGGAGCGAACATGATTGACATCAACCGAAAGCATGGTAGAATAAGCATGTAACGCAAGACCCGATGGGGGAGTAGTTCCACCGCCCGGTGCGGTGATGCAGGTCAACACACATGGCTACGGCCTGGTCTGCACGAAAGAACGAGACTCATGTGCAAGCAAGCGAAAGACGCTGATTGCATATGGGTCTCGACTTTTTCATCCAGAAAGGAGCTTGGAACCATGAAACCGTATCTTCGCTCTGCTGCTGAAACCTTGACGGAACTTCGTTCCACCCAGCAGGGCCTGAGCGGTCAGGAAGCCGCTGACCGGCTCACCCAGTACGGACCCAACCGTCTCAAGGAAGGCCAGAAGGTCAGCCTGCTGTCGCGCTTCCTCAAACAGCTGGCAGACCCGATGATTATCGTGCTGCTGGCAGCAGCCGCACTGTCGGGCGTGACGGCCATCTATGCAGGGGAATCCCTGGCGGATGTGTTCATCATCCTGTTTGTGGTGCTGCTCAATGCCGTGCTGGGCGTTGTGCAGGAGAGCAAGGCCGAGGATGCCATTGCCGCGCTGAAAACCATGACCGCTGCCACCTCCCGGGTCATGCGGGACGGACGGCTGACGGTGGTGCATTCCGATGAGCTCATCCCCGGCGATGTCATTCATCTGGAAGCCGGTGATGCCGTGCCTGCTGACTGCCGCATTCTGGAATGCGCTTCCCTGAAGGTGGAAGAAGCTGCGCTGACCGGCGAATCCGTGCCGGTGGTCAAGGACGAAGCTGCTTTGAACGGCGCGGATATTCCCCTTGGTGATAGGAAAAACATGCTGTATATGGGTTCTACCGTGGTGTATGGCCGTGGCAGTGCGGTGGTCTGCGCAACGGGTATGAACACAGAGATGGGTAAGATTGCCAACGCGCTCTCTCAGGCGCAGGATGAACAAACACCCTTGCAGCGCAAGCTGGCGAGCCTGTCCCGGACACTGACATGGCTGGTGCTGGGTATTTGCGCGGTAATGTTCGTCACAGGGGTGTATCGCGCCGGTTCTCTGAATGCAGGCGTGGTCATGGATACCTTCATGATGGCCGTCAGCCTGGCCGTGGCGGCCATTCCTGAGGGGCTTGCGGCTGTTGTGACCATCGTGCTGTCCATCGGCGTGACCAAGATGAGCAAGCGCAACGCCGTCATTCGCCGTCTGACTGCCGTGGAGACGCTGGGCTGTGCGCAGATTATCTGCTCCGACAAGACCGGAACGCTGACGCAGAACAGGATGACCGTCGTGGATGCTTACGGTGCGGACAAGCAGCTGCTGGCCCGCAGCATGGCCCTTTGCACCGATGCAGAGCTGGATGAGAAACATCAGGCGGTGGGCGAGCCTACCGAATGCGCTCTGGTCAATTTTGCCTATGAAGAAGGGCAGTCGAAGGATGCGCTGAAGAAAGCAATGCCCCGTGTGGCCGAAGCTCCCTTTGATTCCATGCGAAAGATGATGTCCACCCTGCACCGTCAGGATGAACGCATCATCCAGTACACCAAGGGTGCGCCTGACGAGGTGCTGGCTCGCTGTACTCATCTGCTGACACCCTCTGGCGTGAAGCCTATGACGGAGGATGACCGCCGAGCCATCATGCAGGAAAACAAGCGCATGGCCGACCAAGCACTGCGTGTGCTGGCCTGCGCCTATGTGGAGCATGAAAAGCTGCCTGCGGACGTATCCCCGGAAGCCCTTGAACACGACATGACCTTCATTGGCATGACAGGCATGATCGACCCTGTGCGCCCGGAGGTCAAGGCGGCGGTGGAGCTGTGCAAGGATGCAGGCATCCGGCCCATCATGATTACGGGCGACCACATCGACACCGCTGTGGCCATCGCCCGGGAACTGGGCATCCTGCAAACTGCCGACCAGGCTGTCATGGGCAGTCAGCTGGACAGCATGACCGACGCACAGCTGGACGAAGCCATCACCCGCTACTGCGTCTATGCCCGTGTGCAGCCTGAACACAAGGTACGCATTGTGGAGGCATGGAAACGCAAAGGAAAAATCACCGCCATGACCGGCGATGGCGTGAACGATGCACCCTCCATCAAGGCGGCAGATATTGGCATTGGCATGGGCATCACGGGTACGGATGTGACCAAGAGCGTGGCCGACATGATTCTGGCGGATGACAATTTCGCCACCATCGTTTCCGCCGTGGAGGAGGGCCGCCGCATCTATGCCAACATCCGCAAGGCCATTCAATTCCTGCTATCCTCCAATCTGAGCGAGGTCATCAGCATTTTCACCGCTACCATGCTGGGCTTTACCATCCTCAAGCCTGCCCATATCCTTTGGATTAACCTGATTACCGACAGTCTGCCTGCACTGGCTCTTGGCATGGAGCCGGGCGAGGATAACGCCATGAAGAAGCAGCCCCGTGATGCCAAGGCCGGTATCTTTGCAGGCGGCGTGGGCGGGGATATTGCCTATCAGGGCCTGCTGGTGTCCGCGCTGACGCTGGCGGCGTACTTCATCGGCCACTGGATGGAAAGCGGCCCGTGGGAAATCGCCAACAGCCCCGATGGCATGACCATGGCGTTCCTTACCATGTCCATGGCAGAAATCTTCCAGAGCTTCAACATGCGCTCCCGCCGGGGCAGCATCTTCACCTTGAAAAAGCAGAATGCCTGGCTGTGGGGCGGTGCCGCGGCAGCACTGGCCTTGACCACGGCAGTCATCTATGTGCCCTTCCTGAAAGTCATGTTCGGCTTCACATCCATTTCGCTGGCGGAATATACCGTTGCACTGCTGCTGGCGGTGTGCGTCATTCCGATGGTGGAGCTTGTCAAGCTGATTCAGCGCACCCTCGGCAAGGGTGATTGACTTGCCGCTGCAAATGGGGTAAACTATAGACATCGCATAGTCCAACATCGACAGGGGGAACAAAGCGGTGCGCAAGGGAGACGAAAAAAAGCAGGAAATGCTGGCAGTGGCTGAAAGGCTGTTCTGCGTCAAGGGATATGACGCGACCAGCGTCCAGGATATTCTGGACGTGCTGCATGTGAGCAAGGGAGGCTTCTACCATCATTTTGCCAGCAAGGAGGCATTGCTGGAGAACCTCTTTTCCATCCGTGCGCAGGCTGCTGTCGCCCATGCGCAGGAGGAGCTGTCCCTGCTGGCAGACCCCATGGCGCGGCTCAATACCCTGCTGCGCTGCTTCATGCCCTTGCGCAAGGAGGAACGTGCCTTCATCGGCATGCTGCTCCCGCTTTTGTCCAGGCAGGAGGGGCGTTCCATGCGGCTGTGCTACAGTGAAACGCTGGAAGCCGCCTTTCTTCCACTGCTGGAACAGGAAATTGACGCGGGGCAGGCAACAGAAGTCCTGATGCCTGTCACGCCGGGTACAGCTCCGATGGTGCTGCATCTGCTCAGCCGTTGTTGGTATGAAGCTGCCATGTACCTGCTGGAATGCGCACAAAAAAAACAGGAGCACCAGGCCGCAGTGCTCCTGAGTATCCTGGATCAGTACCGCCGTGCGGTCGAGGTGCTGCTGGATGCCCCCTATGGCAGTGTCATTCTGGCTGATCTGCCGGAATGGGATGGCTTGTCAGAAACACTGCTCCGGCGCATGATGCTGCCCATGCAGGGCTGACACTCACCGCTGTCTGGCGGATGATTTGTTCTTCGAATTTGGTCTCCTGGATGGTATATTTGCTGTCCGGGAGGCCTTTTTTGCTTGGTCACCACGGGGGACATGGGCATCATGCTTGCGAGCCGTTGTATTGCGTTCCCGATGTTCGCCGGGCCGGGGCAGACGTGCTTCTCCCGGAGGAACCAGACACCGCCGTTCATAGCCGATGAGGTCTTCCCGCCCGGCCAGGCGCAGGGCCTTGCGAACCAGCGGCTGATTCCTCGGCGCACGGAACTGCATCAGCGCACGCTGCATGGCTTTTTCCTCCGGGGCGCGGGCCACATAAACAGGCTGCATCGTCCGGGGGTCAAGGCCGGTATAGAACATGCAGGTGGACAGCGTTCCCGGAGTCGGATAGAAGTCCTGCACCTGCTCCGGGTAAAAGCCGATATCCCGCAAATAGCAGGCCAGCTCAATGGCGGCATGCAGGTCGCTGCCGGGATGGCTGCTCATCAGGTAGGGGACAAGGTACTGCTTCAGGCCAAGGCGTTCGTTGACATCCTGATAGCGTTGGCAGAAGGCATCATAGACCTCCCGGCGTGGCTTGCCCATGCGATCCAGCACATAAGGGCATACATGCTCCGGGGCGACCTTCAATTGCCCGGAAATATGGTGCTGGCACAGCTCCCGAAGGAAGGTCGTATCCTTGTCCGCCATGATGTAGTCATAGCGCAGACCGGAGCGTATGAATACCTTTTTCACCCTTGGCAAGGCACGGAGCTGACGAAGCACCTCCACCAATTCCCTGTGGGAGACATCCATATTCTTGCAGGGCGTTGGATACAGGCACTGGCGATGCTTGCAGGTGCCGGACTTCAGTTGCTTCTGACACGAGGGCTGCCGGAAGTTGGCGGTAGGGCCGCCCACATCATGGATGTAACCCTTGAAGCCGGGCAGCGTCGTCAGGAGCTTGCCTTCCCGGAGAATGGATTCCGGGCTGCGAGACTGGATAATCCGTCCCTGATGGAAGGTAATGGCACAGAAGCTGCACGAGCCAAAGCATCCACGGGTCGAGGCGATGGAGAACTCCACCTCCTGCAGGGCAGGAATGCCGCCGTCCTTATCATACATGGGGTGCCAGCGGCGGGTGTAGGGCAAATCATAGACCGCATCAAGAGCTTCCCGGCTCAACGGCAGGGACGGCTCATTCTGAATCAGGTAGCGATCCGTATCCTGCTGCTGGCACATGCGGTGTCCGCGGATGGGGTCCTGCTCCTCATACTGGGTCAGGAAAGCCTCGGCATAGCGTCGTTTGTCCGCGGATACCTCGGCATGGCTGGGCAGCTGGATGCAGGAGGAATCCGGCGTTTTGCTCATGTAGCACACACCCCGCAGACGACTCAGCTCGGCGGGATTCATGCCATCGGCCACCCAGTTGGCGCACTGGATGATGGACGTTTCGCCCATGCCGTACATCAGCAGCGTGGCCCCGGAATCCACCAGGATGGAATGACGCACCTTATCATCCCAGTAGTCATAATGGGAGAAACGGCGCAGACTGGCTTCCACACCGCCGATGAGGATGGGAATATCCTTATAGGCCTGACGGATGCGGTTGCAGTAGACCACGGTAGCCCGGTCAGGACGCATGCCTGCCTTGCCACCGGGTGCGTAGGCATCCTCCTGACGGCGTTTTTTCGCCACGGTGTAGTGATTGACCATGCTGTCAATGACACCGGCTGTCACCAGAAAGCCCAGACGGGGACGGCCAAAACGCTTGAACGCGCTTGCATCCTGCCAGGGCGGAAGGCACAGCATGGCCACCCGATAGCCTGCCTGCTCCAGAATCCTGCTGATAATGGCATGCCCGAAGGAGGGATGATCCACATATGCATCGCCGCAGACAAAAACAAAGTCCGGCGCATCCCAGCCGCGCTTCTTCATATCCTCCGGGGTAACGGGCAAAAAGCTGTCGTTCATGCTGATTCCTCCCATGCGTGCTGACATCATTGTAGAAGATGAAGCGTGCGCTGTCAAGGCAAACCATGCAGGAAACATTCTCCTGACAGGCTGTACAAAACGACCATTGTCGTGTACAATAGAAGAACAGACAGGCTTCATTCTTGGAGAAAGGGGTATCTTTTCATGAGCAATATTCCCACCCCCCACATCACCGCCAAGGCTGGCGACTTTGCACCGACCGTATTGATGCCCGGCGATCCGCTCCGTTCCCAGTTCATCGCGGAGCATTTCCTGACCAATCCTGTGCTGGTGAACAACGTGCGCGGCGTGCAGGGCTACACGGGCGAGTACAAGGGCAAGCGGGTGTCCGTGATGGCCAGTGGCATGGGCATGCCCTCCATCGGCATCTATTCCTATGAGCTGTTCAACTTCTACGGCGTGGAGAACATTATCCGCGTGGGTACCGCTGGCATGCTGGATCAGCGGCTGAAGGTGCGTGACATCGTGCTGGGCATGAGCGCGTATACCAATTCCAACTTCGGCAAGCAGTATGGCTTCGACGGCAACGTTGCGCCCTGCTGCTCCTGGGAGCTGCTGAGCAAGGCCATGGAGGCAGGCAAGAAGCTGGGGCAGATTCCTGTGCCCGGTGCGCTGTATTCCTCCGATATTTTCTATGATGAGTCCGGTGCCGGTGCCAAGCTGCAAAAGCTGGGTGTGCTGGCTGTGGAAATGGAAGCCGCTGCGCTGTATATGAACGCTGCCCGCGCTGGCAAGAACGCGCTGGCCATCTGCACCATTTCCGACAACCCCTTCACCGGCGAGGAGCTCAGCGCGGAGGAGCGGCAGAAGAGCTTCACCAAGATGATGGAAATCGCGCTGGAAATTGCCTAAAGCGCAGAAAGGAATGGTATAGCAGGCATGATGAAAGTCAGCGTCTGTACAGGCATGTCCTGCAGCATGTATGGTTCCAGGGATACCTTCACCGCGCTGCAAAAGGAAGTGAAGCGGCTGGGGATTGCTGAACAGGTGGAAATGTCCAGCACCTTCTGCATGGGCGAATGCGCCAGCGGGCCCTGCATCCGCATCAACGGTGTGAAGTTCCGCCATGTGAATCCTGAAAGCGTGCCTCAGCTGGTGCAGGAGGAGCTTCTCCCGCTGCTGAACCCATAAAGCATTCCGGCATTCGGCCAAGCAAAAGCCATGCGCACCGTGAAAGGCACGCATGGCTTTTGCTTATGATGGATTGGTTCGGATTTCCTGCAGCGTGGCCTTGAGGGCCGCTTCCCGGCGGCTGACCTGCACCTGTGACAGGCCCATGGCACGGGCTGTTTCCGCTTGCGTTCTGCGCAGATAGCACCGCATCAGCAACAGTCGCTGTTCCTCCCGGGTCATATCAGCCATCCTGTGCCGCAGCAGTCTGTTCATCCGATCGTCCTGTCGGAGCATAAGCTCTGCCAACGCGTGACCGCGATGCCCAGGCACAGCGTCCCAGGATGGTACACTCCAATGCTCCATGGCCAGCATCAGTTCGCCGGTGTTCATGCGCAGGGCGGCAGCCAGCTCCTGCACAGTGGGCTCCCGGCCCAGACGCTTCGTCAGCAGGCACTCTGCCCGCCGGACACGGCTGCGCATGTCCCTGTTCCGGCGGGGGATATCAAGCGGCGCGTCATTGCGGCAGAGCAGATGCATCTCATTGAGGATGATGGCTGCCGCATAGGTAGAAAATGCGATACCGTAGGCAGGGTCAAAGCGGGCCATGGCTTTCATCAACCCCACACAGCCCTGCTGGTAAAGCTCTTCCCGCTCCCAGCCATGCCAGGGAAAACGATGAACCACCGCTGCCACCAGCGGCAAATGCTCCTCCGTCAGCAGTACGGCGGCCTCTCTGCCGTGCAGATGGGTTTGCACCAGCTCCGGGGCGTAGTTCCTGCACACCATCACAGGGAACCTCCTGCATGAATCCGCTTGCGCATGCGGACGGTGGTACCCTTGCCGGGCGCAGAGTCCACCTGCAATTCATCCATGAAGGTCTGCATCACCGAGAAGCCCATGCCGCTGCGTTCCTGCTCGGGCTGGGAGGTATAAAAGGGCTCCATGGCCTGCTCCACATTTGCAATACCCTTGCCTTCATCCTGAATTTCCACCGTCAGCCAGCGGTCATCCAGCCGGGCACGCATAGTAACTTGACCCGTGCAGCCCTCATAGCCGTGGACAATGGCATTGGTCACGGCCTCGGATACAGCCGTCTTGATATCAGCAATTTCCGAAACGGTGGGACTCATCTGCACGGCAAAGGCGGCGATGACCACGCGGGCAAAGGATTCGTTTTCCGCTTGGGAAAGAAAGGTGAGCTGCATTTCATTGTGCTGGTTCATGTCCGTACCTCCTGTTGCTTGTCGAGCTGCTGAATCACCCTGTCCATGCCGGACATATGGAAGATTCGCGCAATGTGCTGGTTCATGTGCATGACGGCCACCGTGCCGCCCCTGTCCCGCAGAAGCCTGTACCGTCCGAGAATCACGCCGATGCCGGAGGAATCCATAAAGGTCAGCGTGGAGAAGTCCAGGATCAAGCAGTGAATGCGTTCATCCCGGAGCAGTGCGTCCAGCTCCCGCCGGACGGACTGGGCGCAGAAGTGATCCAGCTCGCCGTTCAGGCGGACAATGAGCCTGTCGCCATCGCGGATGGATTGCAGCATACGATAACGGCCTCCTTCAACTATCAAAGTATCAGGAAAGCAATTCCATGATACACATGTCCTATCCTGCCGCGAAAAATGTCTGCTTATGCGTTTGGGAAGCAAATCGTTCGACAGTATTTGCAGGCACAAAAAAATGCCGGAACTATCCGGCGAATACGGTCGAACAAGAAAGCCTGTGTGTTACTTCCGCTTGATGAGCAGCACCCCTGCCGCCATCAGCGCAAGGCCCAGGAGCTTTTGCCAGGTGAAGGCAATGCGCTCTGCGCCCATGATGCCGAAGGCATCAATCAGTGCGGCTACCGCCAGCTGTGACA
The DNA here is from genome assembly GCA_051883835.1 of Aristaeellaceae bacterium. Classification (GTDB taxonomy): domain Bacteria; phylum Bacillota; class Clostridia; order Christensenellales; family Aristaeellaceae; genus UBA11524. The sequence continues at coordinate 13,597 of JBJEUL010000010.1, read as the reverse complement.
GCAGAATGGTGGAGATGGCTACCGTGGGGGACAACGCACCAACAGAGAGCATCACCGTCACCGTGATGACCGGTGCCAGCACGCCGCCCAGCCACGCATACCAGGGTGCCTGCGTCATCTGACGGATATCACCCTTGCCAAACAACCACGCGATGATGAGTGCCAGCACAAAGCCTGTCAGCTGCACATAGGCATTCGTCTCCAGCACACCGGCCTTATCGCCCAGGCGGGTATTCATCACACCCTGAATGCTCATGGCTGCACCTGCAATCACCGCATAAAGAAAGCCTGTCATGTCCACATCCCTCCATGAGGAATAGTATGTCGGCATGACAGGCATTGATTCATCCCTGCGCCTTGACCTGCGCCATGGCATCCACCTTGTCGTGAATATTCTGCATGCGCCAGTCAAGGGCGGCAATATCCTCGGCGGTCTTTTGCAGCTCCTGAGCAACCTCATCCGTCACTTCGCCCTGTGCCTTATAGCGCAGGGAATGCTCCAGCGAGGCCCAGAAGTCCATGGCGATGGTGCGGATTTGCACCTCCACCGGGACACAAACACGTCCTTCCGAGAGGAACACAGGTATCTCCAGTACCAGATGCAGGCTGCGGTAGCCATTGGACTTGGGCTGCTTGATGTAGTCCCGCACGCGGATGACCGTTACATCGTCCTGGCTGGTCAGCAAATCAGCCACCGTATAGATATCCTGAATGTAGGAGCATATCACCCGCACGCCCGCGATGTCCGTCAGGTTGGCCACTGCGGAAGCGATGCTGATATCCTCATGCTTGCGCTGCAGCTTCTCCATCATGCTCTGGATGGATTTCATGCGGGTCTGCATGTGGTGAATCGGATTGCGCCGGTGCTTCATCTGGAACTCATCGTCCAGATTCTCCAGCTTGGTCTGTACCTCGCGGATGGCGGCCTGGTACCGGCACTGCACGGTAAAAAATTCATCCACCATGCGCTGAAACTCGTTGGAAAGCTGTATCATGGTTTCCTTTTGCGCATCATTCATGCTTTTGCTCCTCCATGGGCCCATAGTGATGATTCAAGGGCAGACGCACGCGGAAGCTGCTTCCCTCGCCGGGAACGGAGTACACATGGATTTCCCCGTGCAGAATGGTCAGAATCCGCTTGACCAGGCTCAGGCCCAGCCCAACGCCCTGATGACTGCGTGACTTGTCACCCTGATAGAATCGGTCAAAGATGCGGCTGACCGTCTCTGCATCCATGCCAATGCCGTGGTCCGTGATGCAGACCTCCGCCTTGTCGGTCTGCAAAACACTGATTTCAATGACGCTGCCCGATTCAGAAAACTTGACGGCATTCTGAATCAGATTGATCCATACCTGATCCAGCAATTCATTGTCCGACACAAGGGTGACAGGCTGCAAGTCCAGCTGCCACTCAATCTCCCGGGGAGACCATGCAGGTTCCAGACGGAGAATCACCTGCCGTATTTGCTCATCCAGCCGGAAGCTTTGCAGACTGGCTGGTGCGGCCTGCTGCTCCAGCGCGGACAAGCGCAGCAGCGTTTCTGACAGCCGGGACAGTCGGTCACTTTCCTGTGCAATCAGCTTGACATATTCCTTGCGGGAGGCCTCATCCAGTCCGTCCATTTGAAGCAACCGCGCAAAGCCGCGAATGGAGGCAATGGGCGTGCGGAACTCATGGCTGATGCTGCTGATGAAGTCCTTTTGCAAATACGAGGTGCGGGCCAGTGCATCGGTCATGCTGTTGAAGGATTTCATCAGCTCACCGACTTCACCGGGCGCATCATCGGGCAGCTTGACGGAGAAATCACCGTCACTGATCCGTCGCGTAGCCTGCGTGAGGGTGGTAATGGGCTTGGCAATGTTGTTGGAAGCCAGCCACGCCATCAGGAGGAACGTTAGCAGGAAGGACAATGCTGCAAAGCCGATGCGGACGAAGGATACCATAAAGATGTTCATCCGTCGGGAAGGCATGATGCGCACCACATGCTCCGCCAATTGTACATAGGTGGACGGTATCGACATGATGGCCATGCCTGTGGTCACGATCATCTTGCCCGGGAGCTTATCTCTGACCTCTGCCGGAACATCCTCCATCAGCACGGTTTCCACACGCACGGACATGATATCGCTGCCCACAATATCAATCATTTCCTCCAGCGTCAGGTCGGTCTTTTGGTCCAGCTCCAGCAGATAAATGGCCAAAGCATGCTGATTCAGGGACAAGTCCTCCCGTACACTTTGGGCACTGTAGAGAAAGGAGCAGCCCAGTGCAATCACGCCCGCAACCACGGAGGAAATCAACAGCACGGACACCATCCTGTTGCGGAAGGTGTATGGATGGAAAATTCTGCTGAAGTTACTCATGGCATTTTTTCTGCTTTGTAGCCCAGGCCGCGCACCGTTTGAATGGTGAAGTCCGGGAATATCTCGCATTTCTCCCGCAGCCGCTTGACATGCACGTCCACCGTGCGCTCGTCGCTCTGGGCATCCATGCCCCAAATCTCGTCCATCAGCTGCCGGCGGGTGAAAATCTGTTTGGGGCTGCTCAGGAGCTTAAAGAGCAGATAGAACTCCTTCTTGGGGAGTGTCATGCTGTCGCTGCCCCGGGTGACGGTCAGGGAATCATAGTCCAGCACCGTGGAGCCCACGGTCAGACGATGGCTAGTCATGGCCTGCGCACGGCGCAGCAGCGCGCCCACATGCAGGAGCAGCTCATCCAGGTCGACTGGCTTGGTCAGATAATCATCCGCACCGGAATGAAAGCCCGCCCGCTTGTCCTCAATCGTATCACGGGCTGTAACCAGCATGATGGGCAGCAGCGGATAACTGCGGCGCAGCTCGCTGGTCAGCTGCCATCCGTCCATCACGGGCATCATCACATCGGCAATGACCAAATCAGGCATCACCCGTTCGATGGCCCGGAGTGCTTCCTCACCATTGGCGGCAGGGATGACTTGATAGCCGTTCAAGCCCAGAAACGCACTCATCATTCGCTGCAAGGCAAGGTCGTCCTCCACGACCAGTACCGTAAACATGATGCTTCCTCCTTTGTTGGGCATTCTTGTGATACGATTATTCTATCACATACTGCGCAGGGCTTCAATGGGATTGAGCCGGGAAGCCTTTCTTGCAGGAGCCCAGCCGAACAGAATCCCCACGGACGCTGAAAAGGTGAAGGCCAGCGCGATGGCCCCTGTGGACAGCACAAACTGAAAACCAATGGCTACAGCAATCACATAGGACACCAAATTGCCCAGAATGATGCCGATAATGCCGCCCATCAGGCTCAGCATCACCGATTCAATCAGAAACTGTGCCTGAATCAATCCCGGCCTTGCGCCCAGGGCCTTGCGCAGGCCGATTTCCGCCGTGCGCTCGCTCACGGATACCAGCATCATGTTCATGATGCCGATGCCGCCCACCAGCAGTGCAATGGACGCAATACCCGCCAGCATGGTGGTCATCATGCCGGTAATGGTGTCCATGGTGCTCAGCAGGCTGTCCAGATTCAGGATACGGAAGGTGTTGTCCCGATAGTTGAAGGTAGCATTGAGCACCTCTTCCACCTTGTCGATGGTTTGATCGGCCTTGGCTGTATCAGCCAGATACAGCGTCAGGTTGTTGACATAGCCGCTGCCGGACATGCGCAGCGCAGCAGGGTAGGGAATCATGACCGTCCCGGAGGAATCCCCGCTGTTCATGGCGGACATGGCCCGCATCACGTCATTGTCGCTGCCGTCATCCAGCAGGCCCACAACATGAAAAGTCAGCCCGGCAATGACAATCTCCTGACCAATAGGATTCTCATTGGGAAACAGCGCGGCACGAATATCACTGTCTACCAGACACACGCGGCTGTAGGCATCCATGTCCATGTCCGTCAGGCCGCGCCCGGAGCCTACCATGGAGCTTTCCCCGCTGAAATAGGCCGCGCTTCTTCCTTCAATGGAGGCATCCTCCAGCAGCGTACCGTCATGAGCAATATGCATGCTCAGCGTGATGCTGGGGTCAACGCCTGCCACATTGTCCACGGCGGCAATCTTCGCGATATCATCGCTGTTCAGCCCCTGCTTGAGGGAGGTACCCATGACGGACACGCTGACCTTGCCGGCACCCAGCGCGTCAAACTGGCTGGTAATCTCGCCCGTTGCACCCTCCACCGTGGTGATGAGCGCGATGATGGCGGTCACGCCGATAATAATGCCAAGCATCGTCAGGAAGGTGCGCATTTTGTTGCCCTTGATGTTCTGCCAGGACATGCGCAGGCTTTCCTTAAGCATCCTCCGCCACCCCCTCGCTCAGTTCGCCGTCCAGCAGGCGCACAATCCGCCGGGCATGCCGTGCAATGCCGATATCGTGGGTAATCATGATGATGGTATTGCCTTCCTCGTTCAGGTCATGGAACAGATTCATGACCTGCCTGCCGGTCTGCTGGTCCAGTGCGCCGGTGGGCTCATCGGCCAGCAGAATGGTCGGTTGATTGGCCAGCGCGCGGGCAATGGCCACGCGCTGCTGCTGGCCGCCGGAGAGCTGGTTGGGAAAATGATACAGCTTGTCACCAAGACCCACACGCTCCAGCATCATTTGCGCCCGACTCTGACGCTCATGGGGCTTGACACCGCTGTAAATCAGGGGAAGCTCCACGTTTTGCAGTGCGCTTTGCCGCTGCAGCAGCTGGAAGGACTGGAAAATAAACCCGATTTCCCGGCTGCGTACCTGGGCCAGCTCAGCCTCGTCCAGCCGACTGACGTCCTTGCCGTGGAGAATATACTGCCCTTGTGTCGGTGTGTCCAGACAGCCAATGATGTTCATCAGCGTACTCTTGCCGGAGCCGGACGGCCCCAGCACTGCTACAAACTCGCCCTTTTGCACATCCAGATCAATGCCGCGCAGCACGGTTTGATCCTCACTGCCCATGCGGTAACGCTTGATGATGCCGCGCATGGAAAGAATGGTTTCGCTCATGCTTGCTTCCTCCGCTCAGCGCATCATGCGCATCATAGGCAGCATGGCAGCATCGCCCCATGTATCGGGAATCAGGATGGTTTCGCCGCTCTTCACACCGTCGCGAATTTCCACAATGGAACCGTTGTTGATGCCCAGCAGCACGCTCTGCTGGACAATCTCATTGCCGCGGGAATAGCAGTAGACAAAGGGCTTGCCGTTGTCATCGTACTGGATGGCGTTCATGGAGATGGTCGTGGCATCCTTGGCACAGGCCCGGGGAATGCTGACCTCGCAGGTCAAGCCCATGGCCAGCGTGCCATCCTGCGGCAGCGCGATTTCCACTTCATAATAGGCCAGACTGTTTTCCACCGTGGCCTCCTGTGCAATGCGGGTAATTTCGCCCGTGAGCGTCTTGCCGGTGGCCTGCACCTTGACATCCACGTTCATGCCCTTGATCAGGGAGGATACATCGTACTCATCCACCTTGATTTTGATGACCGGGTGTGCGTAATCTGCTACACGGAACAGCGCATCGCCCGGCGCAAAATCCTCGCCTTCATCCAGATACAGGTTGGAAATGGTGCCGTCCATCGGGGCGGTGAATTTCGTGCCGCTCTTGGCAAGCATGACCGTGCCATCTTCTGACACCGTGTCACCTTCCTCCAGCTTCCATTCCCGGATGGTGCCGCGATTGGTGGCTGTCACGACCTTGAAGCCGTCAGGCTGGATGTTGCCGGAGAAGGTGTAAAAGGTTTCAATGGTCATGGTGCGGGCGGTTTCCTCGGAATAAGCAGGCTTCCTGTTGCCTGCGAAATAGACCACGCCCACGAGTATCACCATCACCAGGGCCAGTGCCAAAACAATTTTCCCAACGGACTTCTTTTTCAAAGGTATTACACTCCTTCCAGATGTTTCATTCCCAGTGTACAATGGAAATATGAACTGTTCATGAATGGTAAAGAAAAAGCAGACGACCCGCCTGTGCCAATCGTCTGCCTGTTTGATTACACGTTCCACGCCTGATAGGATTCGTTCTCCGGCAGATACTCCAGCCGGCCGTCCGTGATACGGGTCAGCTCGGAAAGTACCATGTCCGCGTCACGCTCCCGCACCAGGATGGAGAACGTCACCGCTGTGGTGAATTCGCTGCTGACCAGCTGCAGCGGCAAGGTTCGCATGGTATGCTGAACCTTGTCCCACAGGGGATAGGGAACCTCGCACATGTACTGACAGGATGGCTCCATCACCACAACCTGCGCCGCCTTCAGTGCGATGACCGTCCCCTGCGTATAGGCGCGAACCAGTCCGCCTGCGCCCAGCAGCACACCGCCAAAATACCGCGTGACCACCACGCAGCAGTTGACCACGCCCTGCGCCTTGAGGACTTCCATCATGGGCAATCCTGCCGTGCCGCCGGGTTCGCCGTCATCGGAGTAGCGCATGACCCCGGCATTGCGTCCAATCACATAGGCATAGCAGTTGTGGGTGGCGTCCTTGTGCTTGGTACGAATGGCCTGCAGGAAGGCGAGGGCTTCTTCCTCTGTTTCGCAGGGACTGGCATAGCCGATGAAGCGGCTCTTGTTGATGATGACCTCATCGGAGCCGGATTGCCGGAGGGTTTTGTAGGGCGTACTCATTTCAGAACCAGCCGCCGGAAGCCCTTCTTGCCCTTTTGCAGCATCAGGCCATCCGCGCCGAACATGTCGGCAGTCACAGTGGCGTTGAAGTCCGTGACCTTCTCATCGCCCAGCAGCACGGAACCGGCCTTGATCTGATTGCGGGCATCGCTCTGGCTCTTGCACAGGCCGGACTTGACCAGCATGGTGGTCACACGGGCATCCGCTGCCAGGTCATCCGCCGTCAGCTCAAAGGAGGGTACGCTGGCACTGTGCGCGCCGCCGGCAAACAGGGCAGTGGCTGCATCAGCAGCCTTGCGGGCTTCTTCCTCGCCGTGCACCAGCTTCGTCACCTCAAAGGCCAGTACTTTCTTGGCCTCGTTGATTTCGCTGCCTTCCAGTGCGCTCAGGCGGCGAACCTCGTCCATGGGCAGGAAGGTCAGCAGACCCAGACACTTGCCCACGTCCTTGTCGTCCACATTGCGCCAGTACTGGTAGAAGTCGAAGGGAGATGTCTTGGCGGGGTCAAGCCACAGTGCGCCCTTCTCGGTCTTGCCCATCTTGCGGCCATCATGGGTCAGCAGCAGCTGGAAGGTGCAGGCGTAGGCGGCCTGCTGTTCCTTGCGGCGAATCAGGTCGGCACCGCCGAGCATGTTGCTCCACTGGTCGTTGCCGCCCATTTGCAGCCGACAGCCGTACCGCTTGAACAGCTCCAGGAAGTCATAGCTTTGCATGAGCATGTAGGTGAATTCCAGGAAGGACAGGCCGTTTTCGGTGGCCATACGGGCTTTGTAGCAGTCAGCGGTGAGCATCTTGTTCACGGAGAAGGTGGAGCCGATTTCCCGCATGAAGTCAATGAAATTCAAATGACGCAGCCAGTCGCCGTTGTTGGCAATCATGGCCTTGCCGTCGGAGAAGTCCAGGAAGCGGGACATCTGCTGCTTGATGTGGGCCACGTTATCGTCGATGGTCTCCACGGTCATCATCTTGCGCATGTCGGTTTTGCCGGAGGGGTCGCCAATCATGGCTGTGCCGCCGCCCATCAGTGCGATGGGATGATGGCCCGCCCGCTGCATGTGGGCCATGGCCATAATCGGGATGTAGTGGCCGATGTGCAGGGAATCCGCGGTGGGGTCAAAGCCCACATAGAAGGTGGTAGGCTGCTCCAGCTGCTTGTAGAGATCCTCTTCAAAGGTCATTTGGGCAATAAAGCCGCGCTCCTTGAGAATGTCCAGAATGTGCGCCATGGTTCATACTTCCTTTCATTGATCGTACATGGTCAGGGGATGTCGTTGGGAAAATGGGGTTCATGGCTTGTCCAGCTCCGCCGCAATCAGCTTCCGCAGCACAGCCATGCCCGTGTGGATTTGCTCAATGGTGGAGTTGGAGAAATTCAGCCGCAGGGTGTTCTCGTGGCCGCCATCGGCAAAGAAATGCGTGCCGGGGACATAGGCCACATGCTGCTCCACAGCCTTTTCCAGCAGGGATTGTGCATCAATGCCCTCGGGCAGCTCCACCCAGATGAACAGTCCGCCCTCGGGCCGGGTATACCGGGTGCCGGCAGGGAAGGTGGACAGCTCCGCCAGCATGGTGTCCAGCTGGGCGCGATAGCTTGCGCAGATGGCTGCGATATGCTCCGGCAGCAGCTTGCACCGCAGATACTGATCCACAATGGCCTGATTCAGGTTGGCTGTATGCACATCGGAGGACTGCTTGCCGATGGTACACTTGCGCAGGATGCGCGGGTCGCCCGCCATGAAGCCCACCCGCAGGCCCGGGGAGATAATCTTGCTGAAGGAGCCCAGGAACACCACCCAGCCCTCCTTGTCAAAGGACTTGATGGACGGACAGGGGGTACCGGCATAGCGCAGGTCACGGTAGGGGTCATCCTCCGCCACCACCATACCGTACTTGGCAGCCAGCGCGGCAATGGGGGCGCGGCGATTGGCTGCGAGGGTCTTGCCGGTCGGATTCTGGAAGGTGGGGATGGTATAGAGCATCTTGGGCTTGCAGCGGAGAATGGCCTCCTCCAGCTTGTCCACCATGATGCCCCCCTCATCGCTCTCCACGGGCACAAGATTCGCCTGATACAGCTTCATGCATTGCAGATTGCCCAGGAAGGAAGGGTTCTCCACCAGAATGACATCGCCGGGGTTAATCAGAGCCTTGCAGAGCAAATCCATGGCCTGTGTGGAGCCGGTCACGGGCAGCACAGCGGGGATATCGCAGCCCAGCTGCTCCTGCACATACTGTTTCAGGCTTTCCAGAAAAGGCGCATAGCCCTCGGTGGCCCCATATTGCAGAATGGCCTTGCCGTCGTGCTTCAGCACATCGGCAGCAATCTGCGCCACCGTTTCGTCCGGCAGCGCGGACAGTGCGGGATTGCCCCCGGCAAAGGAAATCATACCGGGCTTGGCAATCATCTTGAAGATTTCGCGGATGGCACTGCCACTTACACCGTCAAAGCGTGAAGCAAAATGAAGGGAATCTAGATCCATCATGTATCATCCTCCTTCGTATGCAACAAAAAACCTTCCCGGATGGCATACATCCAGGAAGGTGACAAAAGCCACGGTACCACTTCCATGTTCAGCCGACAGCATCGGCCCTCAGCGAGGAACCTGTGATTCCTCCTGCGCGATAACCGGCGCAACCGGATGCCGCCTACTGACCCTTGCGTTCAGCGGATGGCTCGGAAATGTACTTCACCCTTCTGCCGCATCTCCCTTTCACCAGCCGGGAGCTCTCTGGGTGCGGTCTGTGAAGGGCTACTCTTTTCCTCATCGCCCTGATGGATGCCATTATACCAGAATTTGCGCGTCTGTCAAGCCATGGAATGCAATCTCATTGGACGGATAGGCCTGATGATGCGAAAAAAGGCGAATCACAAATTCTCTTGCGGTATACGTTGCATTTTCAAAAAAACTATGTTAGAGTGTTACGCAGTGCGGGGCTGTTTTTCTTAAGGAATTAAATTTTCCGTCCAATAGCCCTGCAGGCTGTGCAAAAGCATGCAGGAAGGGGTGTCGGGCCGTGCGATACACACGTCTGGACGGGTGCCGCGCATGGCTGATGTATGCCTGCTTCCAGCCGGAGCCGCTCACGGCCATGCTGCGCACCTTCGGGGATGCCCAGGCCATCTATGACCGTTTCATCAGGGAAGGAACGGTCCTGCTGGAGCCTTATGCCACGCCCCAGCAGCTGGATATCCTGCGCAGGCAGGCCGAGCCTCAGGCCATGCATCAAATGATGCTGACCATGCACAAGGATAGCATCGGTGTGATGGGCACGGAAGATTTCGCCTATCCGGACAGCCTGCGGGATATATCCGCACCACCGCCGCTGCTGATGTATCGTGGCGACCCTGACTGCCTGATGGGCAAGTGCGTGACCATGGTCGGCTCCCGCAATGCTTCCCCCAACGCCATCGCCGCTACCGAGCAGATTGCCCGGGAACTGAGTGAGCAGGGTGTGACCATCGTCAGCGGTCTGGCCATGGGCGTGGATACAGCGGCACATAAGGGCTGTCTTGCAGGCGGCAGCCCCACCGTGGGTGTGATGGGCTGCGGGCTGGATGTGGACTATCCGGCCCAGAACCGTCAGCTCAAGGAGGATATTTTGCGCGGCGGTGGTTTGCTGCTGTCCGAGTATCCGCTGGGCATGCCGGCTCTGCCGCATCATTTCCCTGTGCGGAACAGGCTGCTTGCCGGTCTGAGCAAAGCGGTTGTATTGATGGAGGCGCGTATCCGCTCCGGCAGCATGACCACCGTGCAGCATGCACTGAATCAGGGACGGGAGGTATTCGCCTATCCGGGCAACATAGGCTCCGCATGGGCAGAGGGCACGCACCAATTGCTGCGGGAGGGTGCCAACTATTTCACCACAGCCGGTGATGTGCTGGAGGATCTTGGATGGGATAGCGCACCATCTGCGCCCAGCCAGGAGCAAAAGCGTGAACTTCCGCCCATGACAGCGCAGCAGCGGTTGATTTGCACGCAACTGTCGCAGGGAGAGCAGTCCTTCGACCAGCTGGCAGAAGCAACGGGTCTGGACGCGCCTGAGCTGTCCTCCAGCCTGACCATGCTGCAAATTCTCGGACTTGTCCGCTCCCTGCCCGGCAAAATGTATGTCCGGATATCATGATATTTTTCGATAATTCGATAATTGGAGGCATCATCGTCATGGCAGCAACCAAGCAGAAGCTCATCATTGTGGAATCGCCCGCCAAGGCCCGCACCATCAGCAAATTTCTGGGGAAGGGCTACAAGGTCGAGGCGTCCCAGGGGCATGTATGCGATCTGCCCAAGTCTCAAATCGGTGTGGACGTGGACGACGACTTCGCGCTCAAGTACATCACCATCCGCGGGCGGGGCGATATTCTGACCCGCATCCGCAAGGAAGCCAAGAATGCTTCCCAAATTTATCTTGCCACCGACCCTGACCGCGAGGGTGAAGCGATTTCCTGGCATCTGGGCCACATTCTGGGTATCGACACGGACAAGCCCTGCCGCATCGAGTTTCATGAAATCACCAAGAAAGCCATTCAGCAGGCATTAAAGACCCCCCGGCCACTGGATATGGGGCGTGTGGACGCACAGCAGGCGCGGCGTGTGCTGGATCGTCTGGTGGGCTATAAAATCAGTCCACTGCTCTGGGCCAAGATTAAGAAGGGCCTCTCCGCCGGACGTGTGCAGTCTGTGGCAACCCGGATGGTGGTGATGCGTGAGCAGGATATTGAGGACTTCATCCCCGAGGAATACTGGGAAATTACGGGCAGCGTCATGTCAGAACAGGCCAAGGGCCGCAAACAGCGGTTCAATTTCCGCCTGGCTACACTGGATGGCCAGAAGGCTGCCATTGCCAATGCTGAAGCCGCCGAACAGGCCGTGGCGCGCATCAAGTCCGCCTCCTTCACGGTCACAGGCGTGAAGAAGGGCGAGAAGCGCAAGACACCTGCTGCCCCCTTCACCACCTCGAGCCTGCAACAGGAAGCCAGCCGCAAGCTGGGCTTTACCACCGCCAAAACCATGCAGGTGGTTCAGCAGCTCTATGAGGGCATTGATTTGGAGGGTGAAGGCACCCAGGGTATCGTCACCTATATCCGTACGGACAGTGTGCGCATCAGCGATGAAGCCCTGTCTGCCCTGCGGGCATTCATCCCGGAGCGTTTCGGAGATGAGTACCTGCCGGAGAAGCCCATCGAGTACAAGGGCCGCAAGAACGCTCAGGATGCCCATGAAGCCATCCGCCCCACAGATGTGCGGCGCACGCCGGAAAAGATCAAGGCTTCCCTGACCAAGGAGCAGTACAACCTCTACCGCCTGATTTACAACCGCTTCCTGGCCAGTCAGATGATGCCTGCCCTGTACGAAACGCAAACGCTGGAAATGACCGGTGACGGCGTGGGGCTGCGCTTCTATGGCGAGCATAAGCGGTTCGCGGGCTTTACCTCCGTGTACGAGGAAGGCACCGACGAGGAGGTCGCCTCCACCGAGACAACGCTGCTCTCGCTTCAGGAGGGCGATACGGTCACGGTGGATGATGTGACCAGTGAGCAGCACTTCACCCAGCCCCCGAGCCGTTATACCGAGGCTTCACTGGTGCGTGCGCTGGAGGAAAAGGGTATCGGCCGTCCCTCCACCTATGCGCCGACCATTACCACCATCATTTCTCGCGGCTATGTCAGCCGGGAAAAGAAGCGGCTCTATCCCACGGAGCTGGGCCGTATGGTAACAAGCATGATGGAGGAGTACTTTGCCGACATCGTGGACACGGAATTCACCGCGGAGCTGGAGAACAAGCTGGACGCAGTGGAAGAGGGACACATTGCCTGGAAGGAGATTCTGCGGGAGTTCTATCCGCCCTTTGAGCAGACGCTGGCGGTGGCTGAGCGGGAAATTGAGAAGGTCGAGGTCAAGGACGAGCCCAGCGACGTTCCCTGCGACAAGTGCGGTGCCATGATGGTTTACAAGATGGGCCGCTTTGGCCGTTTCCTGGCCTGCCCGAACTTCCCGGACTGCCGCAACACCAAGCCCATCCTGAACTACATCGCAGCGTCCTGCCCCAAGTGCGGCGCGCGCCTGATGGAAAAAACCAGCAAGAAAAACCGCAAGTTCTACGGCTGTGAGTGCTACCCGGAATGCGACTTCGTTTCCTGGGAAATGCCCGTGACCGACCAATGCCCCCAGTGCGGCGGCTTCATGGTGGAGAAGCGCAACCGCAAGGGCGAGGTCTGGCACCTGTGTGCCAATGAGACCTGCCGCTGCCGTGTAGAGGTCAGGCAGGACGACAACGCGGATACGGAGGAAAGCTGATGGCTGAATTGCACGCTCAGGTGATTGGCGCGGGACTGGCTGGCAGTGAGGCTGCCTGGCAGCTGGCACGTCAGGGCATACACGTGACGCTCACGGAAATGAAGCCCACGAAAAAGACACCCGCGCATCATGCAGACCAGTTCGCAGAGCTGGTCTGCTCCAACTCCCTGCGCTCGGATCGTCTGACCAACGCCGTGGGCCTGCTCAAGGAAGAAATGCGCCTGTGCGGCTCGCTCATCATGAAGGCCGCTGATTTGGCCCGGGTTCCTGCGGGCGGCGCACTGGCGGTGGACCGTGACCGCTTCTCCGGGTATATCACCAATGCCCTGCGAACCCATCCTCTCATTGATGTGGTGGAAGGGGAGGCGGCGACCATCCCGGAAGGCCCGGTGATTATCGCCACCGGCCCGCTGACCTCGGAGCCCATGGCAGAAGCCATTGCCGCACTGCCCGGTCTGGGTACACTGAATTTCTACGATGCCGCCGCGCCCATTGTGACCCTTGAGAGCCTGAACATGGACAGGATTTTCCGTCAGTCCCGCTATGACCGGGGTGACGATTATCTTAACTGCCCCATGACGGAGGAGGAATACAACGCCTTTGTGGATGCATTGCTGGCGGCAGAGACAGCGGAGATTCACGGCTTTGAGGAAAAGAGCGTGTTCGAGGGCTGCATGCCGGTGGAATCCATGGCCCGGCGCGGACGCATGGTGCTGGCCT
>JBJEUL010000009.1:0-1829 GCA_051883835.1 Aristaeellaceae bacterium | reverse complement strand
AGCAGCTGGGCCTGCCCACCGGCATCGCCGGCCCCGCCATCGTGGTCAACAAGGCCCTGGCTGAGAAGCTGGGCGTGGACCTGAAGGTTGAGGATATGCGCTGGGAGGACATCATCGAGCTGGGCAAGGCCGTGCGCGCCGCCTCCGATGACCCCGACGTGTACCTGCTGTGCGCCAACAAGGATTATGTGGCCATCCTGTTCGTGATGACCTATGTCAAGCAGCTGTGCGGCGGCGCCGCCTTTGTGGACGGCAAGCTGGTCGTGACCGAGGAGCAGCTGACCCAGGTTTATGAGTTCGTCAAGGAGCTGTTCGACAGCGAGACCGTGCCGCCCATCGAGTACATGGCCGCCTACACCGGCGACAACATCCAGTCCGACGCCAACTGGCTGGCTGGCAAGTACGTCGCTGCCCTGGCCTACATCTCCACCGTGGACGTGATGGTCGCCAACGGCCCCGCGGACACTGAGTACTATGCCGGCAGCCTGCCCGTGATGGAAGGCGCCACCGACGGCGGCTGGGCCTCCAACACCCCCCAGGTGCTGGCCATCACCAAGACCTGCCAGCATCCCGAAGTGGCTGCTGCGTTCCTGAACTACTTCTTCACCGACGAGACCGCCATGGAGACCCTGGGCGCCACCCGTTCCGTGCCTCCGACCGCCCGCGCCCGTGAGATCAGCGCCGCCAACGGCAAGCTGAGCCCCCTGCAGTCCGAGTGCGCCGACGTGGCCGTGGCCATCAGCGGCACCCCCAATGACAAGATCTTCTCCACCGCCGAGTGCAAGAACATCCTCTACGACGCTGTGGAAGCCATCGCCTATGGCGACATGACCCCCGCCGAGGCTGCCGCCGATACCATCGAGCAGCTGAAGGAGCTGGAACAGTAATTCCCATGACCTGATCGGGAGGCCCTGCCTGGGTATCAGGCAGGGCTTCCTGCTTTTCCGGTTCGTGCGCCAACGATTCCGTGCCGTGCCTGTGCGGCGCGTCCAAAAGGAGACTGAGGCTATGATCCTGCGCACCTCTCCTACCGTCAAAAAGCAGCATTATACCAAGCGCGATTACCAGGCATTCCTGTATCTGCTGCCCTGGCTGATCGGCATTCTGGCGCTGCAGCTGTATCCCTTCCTGTCCTCGCTGGTGTATTCCTTCCATGACTACACCGTGGGCGGCAAGATGGACTTCGTCGGCATCGACAACTACGTCAAGCTCTTCACCAAGGATCGCGACTTCTGGAACTCGCTGAAGGTCACGCTGCTCTTCGGCGTATACACCGTGCCGGGCAAGCTGATCCTGGCCCTGGCCGTGGCCCTGTTCCTCAACCGCAACATCAAGGGCATCAACATGATCCGCACGCTGTACTACATTCCCTCCCTGTTCGGCGGCAGCGTGGCCATCTCCCTTCTGTGGCGGCTGATGTTCATGGACGGCGGCATGGTCAATTCCATGCTTGCTGCCCTGGGCCTGAACACGGTACACTTCCTGGGCACCAAGGGCACGGCCATGCGGGTGGTCTGCGCGCTGGAGATCTGGCAGTTCGGCTCGTCCATGGTGATGTTCCTGGCGGCGCTGAAGAACGTGCCCGCCTCCCTGTACGAGGCCGCGGAGATCGACGGCGCGGGCTGGTGGAAGCGCTTCTTCCACATCACCATCCCGCAGATTTCCCCCATCATTTTCTTCACCCTGCTGAACCAGACCATCCAGGAGCTGCAGAACTACACCTCCCCGGCCCTGATTACCGGCGGCGGCCCCCGCAAGAGCACCTATGTGATGGGCATGTTCCTCTACCAGGAGGGCTTCGCCTACTTCCACATGGGCTATGCCAGCGC
>JBJEUL010000008.1:0-7941 GCA_051883835.1 Aristaeellaceae bacterium | reverse complement strand
GAAAAAACGTGAGTTTCCAAGCAGACGACGCAGTTCGTCCGCGCCGGAAACGGCAGGTTCCGGGGACTGCACGAGGAACGACCTCATCCAGCCCCCCATTCCCCCCCGCTTCAATGGAGGAAAAAACACCATGGACATTCGGCTTTGCACAGCCCATGATATCGACCCGTGGATGCAGCTTGCAGCGCAGGTCTGCACCAGCTTCCCCGGGCTGGACACCCTCGAGGCCCTGGCCGAACACCGCAGCACCGTGCTGGACTTCATCCGCCGGGACGAAGCCATTTGTGCCGTCGTGCAGGGGCAGCTTGCCGGTGCGCTGCTGTTTTCCCGGGAGCAGGGCATGCTCTGCTTTCTGGCTGTTGACCCGGCCTGCCGCAGACAGCACATCGCGCAGGCCATGGTATCCCTGATGCTGACGCACATGGACGCAGGCAGGGATATCATCGTCACAACCTACCGTGACGGTGTCCCGGAAGGCATGGCCGCCCGAGCGTTTTACAAAAAGCTGGGCTTTGCCGAGGGCCGGCTGACTGAGGAATTCGGCTCGCCGGTGCAGGAATTTGTCCTGAAGCGGCAGGGGGCGTAAGCATGGCCAATGCAGTCACGCTCCTGCGCATGGTGTGCAGCCTGCTCCTGCTGTGCTTTCCCGTTTTTTCCGCGCCGTTTTTTCTCCTGTATGCGCTGGCCGGACTGACGGACATGGCCGATGGCCTGATTGCCCGGCGAACTCACACGGTCAGCGACCTGGGCGCAAGACTGGACACTGCCGCTGATTTCGTGTTTGTCGCAGCGTGCTTCATCAAGCTCCTGCCTGTCATGGAACTGCCTGTTCCCCTGCTGATATGGACAGGCGGGATTGCAGTCATCAAGATGGTCAATGCGGTATATGGTCTGGCGGTGCGGAAGCAGTTCGCGGCAGTACACAGCACGCTGAACAGGCTCACAGGGCTGCTGCTGTTCGCGCTGCCGCTGACCATGCCCTGGACAGATTTGTGGTATAGCGGAAGCGTTGTCTGTCTGGTTGCGACGCTCGCGGCAATACAGGAAGGGCTGCTGATTCGGTCGGGCAATTGGCCATGACAACAGCATCCTTGCATGAAAGCAAAATGGGCGCGGCGTTCCTTCCCTCTCGGGAAGAAGGCCGCGCCCGTTGTGTTGCAGGGGAACGGGATGCTCCGCTGCAATATTCGGAACCTGCCGTTTCCTACGCGGACGAACTTCGTCGTCTGCTTGGAAACTCTGGTTTTTCCTTTTCCTTTTTACAATCCTCATGTGTTGCGCTGGGCTGCCGCCCAGACCTGCGCAGGGGTTTCACCCCTGCACCCCACAAGGGGCATCGCCCCTTGACCCCTTTCCGCTGCGCGGTCCCTTGGAGAAAGTTTAATCTGCACGAGGGGACGGGAAGGTCAGCGTGACACAGGTGCCCTGGCCGACCTTGCTCGTCAACGATATATCCGCGTGGTGAGCCTGGGCAGCGTGCTTCACAATAGACAGACCCAGCCCCGTGCCGCCCGTCTGCTTGCTGCGGCTCTTGTCCACCCGGTAGAACCGCTCAAACACCCGCGTTTGATGCTCCGGTGCAATGCCTACCCCTGTATCCCGCACCGATGCAAAGGGTGCCCCCTGCTTCATGCCCGTGGTGACATCAACCTCCCCGCCCGCGACATTGTACTTCACGCCGTTCTCGATGAGGTTGGTGAGCATTTCCTCAATCTGCGCCGGGTCGCCCGTGACCCAGGCAGGCTCGCCCTGCACCGTCAGCGTCACCTTGGCGGCCTCGGCAGCGGGGCGCAGCTTGCTGACACAGCCCTCCGCCACGCGGTGCAGCTCCACGGCCACATGCTCCCCCGTTACGCCCTCGTCCAGCCGGGACAGGCGGATAATGTCCTCAATGAGCGACAGCAGGCGGCGGCTTTCCTGCAAAATCTTGCCGCCCACGCCCTCGGCGTCCTCGGCCTTGACCAGGCCGGAGGACAGCAGCTCCGCATAGCCGCTGATGGTGGTCAGGGGTGTGCGCAGCTCGTGGCTCACATTGGCGGAGAACTGCCGACGGCTTTCCTCCGCCAGCCGGTCGCTGGTCACGTCCTGGAGCAGGATGACCATGCCGCCCTGCTCCACACGGCTCACCGACAGGTGTACCGTGCGCCCTGAGAGGGATGTTTCGCCCTGACCACCGCCCTGCTCCAGCAGCTTCACCAGTGTATCGCCCCGGTGAACGGCCAGCATGGGCCTGCCCTCCGGCTCGTCCCGGACGGCCAGCAGCTCCCGGGCAGCGGCGTTCATGGTCAGCACCGTGTGGCGGTCATCCAGAATGACCAGCCCCTCCCGCATGCCGCCCAGAATGGCATCCTGCTGCCGCCGCTGCTGGGCCATGGCCTCCATCTGCGCGGCAATGCGGGTATTTTGATGATCCATGCGCCGCAGCACCGGGGACAGCTCCTCGTAGGCATCGCTTTCCAGCGGATGCTCCAGATCAATGCCGTTGATGGGCCTGACCATCCGCCTTGTCACCGGCACGGCCAGCGCGGCTGCCGCCAGGACACACAGCATCGCGCCGCCCACGGCCCACAGCGCGACCCCCTGCACCGTGCCCAGAATGCTCCGCTGGGTTCCGGCCACGCGCAGCACACTGCCGTCGGACAGGCGCAGGGCGTAATACAGGCTGATTTCCCCCACCGTGTCGCTTTGACGGCGGCTGCTGCCCGTGCCCTGCGCAAGGGCCTGCGCGACCTCCGGGCGCAGCAGGTGGTTTTCCATGTTGCCCACATTGTGGCCGCTGTCGTAGCGCACCTGCCCATCCGGGCCGATGAGCGTCACCCGCAGGTCGAACACGCTGCCTGCCAGCAGGGCCACGGGGTCATCCGTCTGCGCCAGCTGGGCCGACAGCTCCGCCGCCTGACGGGCCAGCTGGGCTTCCATTTGACTGCACGAAAGCACATACATGCCGCCAATGACCATCACGCACATGGTCAGCGCGGTCATCAGAGCGCACAGCACCAGGCACTGCCGAAGCCGTTTACTCATGCGCTGCCTCCATGCGGTAGCCCACACCGCGCACCGTGGCAATCATGCTCCCGCTGTCCCCCAGCTTTTGCCGCAGGGTGCGGATATGCACATCCACCGTCCGGGTGTCCCCGGCGTAGGCCATGCCCCACACGTCATCCAGCAGCACCTCCCGGGTGACGGCCCGGCCTGCGTGGCGCATCAGGAACGCCAGCAGCTCGAATTCCATGTGCGTCAGCACCACCTCCTGCCCCCCGGCTGTAACCCGGTGCCGGGCGCGATCCAGCACCACGTCCCCCAGCGTCAGGCATTCCTCCGCCGAAGACTCTCCGCTGCGGCGCAGCAGGGCGCGTATCCGGGCCAGCAGCTCCATCACGCCGAAGGGCTTGGTCAGGTAATCGTCCGCGCCCTCGTCCAGGCCCCGCACCTTGTCCATCTCCGCATCCCGGGCGGTGACCAGCATCACGGGCAGCCGCCGGGTTCGCGGCTCCCGGCGCAGGGAGCGCAGCACGCTCACGCCGTCCTCGCCGGGGAGCATCACATCCAGAATCACCGCGTCGGGCAAGGCTGTGCGCAGGGCCGCCCGGAAGGCCTCCGGCTCCGCAAAGCCCTCTGCCTCGTACCCTGCCTGCCGCAGGGCGTACAGCTCCAGCTCCCGCACGCCCGCGTCATCCTCCACCACATGAATCATCGCAATTCTTCTCCTTTATACAGGCCGGTGACGGCATACACCACCCACTCGGCAATGTTCACGGCATGGTCGCCGATACGCTCCAGATACTTGGCAATCATCAGCAGGTCAAGGGCCTCCTCAATGCTGCCCGGGTCGCGATGCACCATCTCGGCCACGTCGCCCTTCACCTCATTGAACAGCGCATCCACAATGTCATCGCTGGCCATGACCTGCCTGGCCAGCTCCACATCCTGGCGCACATAGGCTTCCACCGCCCGATGCACCATGTCAATGGCCGCCCGGGCCATGGCGGTGAAGTGGCCGGAACGCTCGTGGGTCAGGTGCGCCATGGTCACAATCTCGCAGATGTCCGCCGCCTGGTCTCCGATGCGCTCCATGTCAGTAATCATCTTCAGGGCGGCAGATATGACCCGCAAATCCCCCGCCACGGGCTGCTGCTGGAGAATCATGTGCAGGCACAGGCTCTCCACCTCCCGCTCCTTGTGGTCTACCGCGCTGTCCCCGTCCCGGATGCCAGCGGCCCTGGACAGGTCGTTGCAGGCCAGAGCCGCGCAGGCTCCTTCAATGATATCCTCCACCATGCCGCCCATCATCATCACCTGCTCGTTGAGATAGGCCATCTGCTCGTCAAAGTATCTTCTCATGCTCGAACCCTCCCCCATCAGCCAAAGCGGCCTGTGATGTAGTCCTCGGTGCGCTTGTCCTGCGGCATGGAGAACATTCTGTCCGTGGGGCCTGCCTCCACCATCTCCCCCAGCAGGAAGAAGGCGGTTGTATCCGCAATGCGCAGGGCCTGCTGCATGTTGTGCGTCACAATGACGATGGTGTAGCGGCCCTTGAGAGCCATGCACAGCTCCTCAATGCGGGAGGTGGAAATGGGGTCAAGGGCGGAGGTTGGCTCGTCCATGAGCAGCACCTCCGGCTCCACCGCCAACGCCCGGGCAATGCACAACCGCTGCTGCTGTCCGCCGGACAGGCCCAGCGCGCTCTTGTTCAGCCTGTCCTTGACCTCGTCCCAGATGGCGGCCTGGCGCAGGCTCCGCTCCACCACCTCGTCCAGCCGGGCCCGGCGGCGGATGCCATGGGTGCGGGGGCCGTAGGCAATGTTGTCGTACACGCTCATGGGGAAGGGATTGGGCTTCTGGAACACCATGCCCACCCGCTTGCGCAGGAGATTCACGTCCATACTGCCATAGATATTTTCGCCATCCAGCGTCACGTCTCCTACCACCCGGCAGCCGGGAATCAGGTCATTCATGCGGTTGAGGGTTTTGAGCAGGGTGGACTTGCCGCAGCCGCTGGGACCGATGAAGGCCGTCATCTCCCCCTTGGCAATGTCCAGATTGACCTGATGCAGGGCATGGAACTGGCTGTAATACAAATCAAGCTGGCGAATGGCGATTTTCGCTTCACCGTTCATTGGTTATTTCCTCCGATTCTTCTGGAAATCAGTCCGGACAGGCCGTTGAGCCCCAGCACCAGCACCAGCAGCACCACGCCCGTGGCATAGGCTTCCCCGTAGTGCAGGCCCTCCAGGGACAGCTGATACATATGCACCGCCAGTGTGCGCCCTGAGGACAGCATCAGGTGCCGGGGCATGTCCGCCACGGTGCCTGCGGTAAAGAGCAGGGCTGCCGTTTCGCCCACGATGCGCCCGATGGCCAGCACCACGCCCGACAGGATACCCGGCATGGCCGGGGGCAGCACAATGCGCGTGACCGTGCGCAGCTTGCCCGCACCAAGGCCGAAGGAGCCTTCCCGGTAGCTGTCGGGGATGGAGAGCAGGGCTTCCTCCGTGGTGCGCAGAATCAGCGGCAGCACCATCAGGGCGAGGGTGAGCGCACCGGCCAGCAGGGTATAATTGATATGCAGGGCCGTGAAGAACACCATGCCGAACAGCCCATACACGATGGAGGGAATGCCCTGCAACGTTTCCGCCGTCAGGCGGATGATGCGCACCAGCCGGGACTCCCGCCGGGCATACTCCGCCAGATAGATGGCTCCGCCCACCCCCAGCGGAATGGCCACCAGCAGGGCTGTCAGGGCAATCAGCACGGTGTTGATGAGCGCGGGGAGCATGGAAACGTTCTCCGAGGTATATTCCCACGCAAAGAGCGAGGGCTTCAAATTCGGGATGCCCTTGACCAGCACATCCCCCACCAGCGTCATCAGGCCAAACAGGGTCAGGAGCATGGACAGCCGGCAGACCAGCCGTGCCAATGCGCTGACGGGATGCCTGCGCCACCGGCGGCCCTCCTCGATGATGAAGCCGCGCACCGTCATGCCGCATCCCTCCTTTTCAGCGTGGAGAACAGGGCGTTGATGAGCAGAATCAGCACAAACAGCACCACGCCTGCCGCGATGAGGGCTTCCCGGTGCATGTCGGTGGCATAGCCCATTTCCAGCACGATGCCGGAAGTCAGGGTGCGGATGCCCTTGAGCAAATCATTGGTCAGGCGGGGCTGATTGCCCACGACCATTTTCACCGCCATGGCTTCCCCCACTGCCCGTCCAATGGCCAGCACCAGAGCCGCCAGGATGCCCGAGCGCGCTGCCGGGACGCTGGCCCGAAAGACGCTGCGCTCCTGCGTAGCCCCCAGGGCCAGCGAGCCTTCGTAGTAGCTGACCGGCACGGCCTTGACCGCGCTGGCGGTCAATTGCAGGATGGTGGGGAGAATCATCATGCCCAGCAGCAGGGCCGCCGTGAGGATGCATTGTCCCCTGCCTGCGCCGCCCAGCGTATCGCGGATGAGGGGGGCCAGCGTGGTCAGGCCAAAGAAGCCATACACAATGGAGGGAACCCCCGCCATCAGGCCCACGAGGGTATTGAGCGGCTTCACCAGGCGGCGCGGGCAGAAGCAGGTCAGGTAAATACCGCCCAGCACGCCCACCGGGCCGCCCACCAGCAGGGCCCCCACGGTCACATAGGCTGTGCCCACCATCATGGGCAGGATACCGAAGATGTCATTGGCCGGTTTCCACTGGCTGCCGGTGAGGAAATCCACGATGCTGTAGCGGCTGAAAAACGGCAGGCCGCTGATAAACAAAAATGCACAAATCAGCCCCACCGCCGCCACGCAGAAAACTGCCGCCATCAGGAATACCAGCCGCATGGCTTGCTCCCGTGCTTTCAATGCTTTCCCTTCCTTTCTTTCCTTTTCACGGCATCAGCGTAGCACGCATGTGTAAAGCCGCGGGGCAGGCAAAGGTAAAGCCTGTGTAAAATCCCGGCCATGGGCGCATTTTACCGGGGATTTACACGCTTGTGCTTGGTGTTTTTACATACCGGGGATAGAATCACAGCCGTACCCGGAACAAACGAAAAGGAAGGTAAGCAATCATGAAGAAGCTCATGGCATGTCTGGTATCCCTGATGATGGTGTTCACCGCCGCTGCGGCCTGTGCCGAGGGCATCTATGTGGTATCCCGCGAGGACGGCTCCGGCACGCGCTCCGCCTTTGTGGAGCTGACGGGCGTGGAGAGCAAGGATGCCAACGGCAACAAGATTGACAACACCACCGAGGAAGCCGCCATCTACGCCGGTACCTCCGAGGTCAAGACCACCGTGGCGGGGGATCCGCTGGCCATCGGCTACATTTCCCTTGGTTCCATGGATGACACGGTGAAGGCCGTGCAGGTGGAGGGTGTGGACGCGACCGCGCAGCATGTGGCCGAGGGTGCGTATGCACTGGCCCGTCCCTTCAACCTGGCGTATCAGGCGGACACGCTCTCTGCGACGGCGCAGGACTTTCTGGCGTGGATGATGTCGGCGGAGGGACAGGAGATCGTGACGGCGAACAAGTATGTCGCCATGGAGGCCGCGGATTATGTGGCTTCGCCGGTGGCTGGCAGGATTGTGGTGGGCGGCTCCTCCTCCGTGTCGCCGCTGATGGAGAAGCTGGCCGAGGCTTACATGGCGAAGAATCCGCAGGTGGTCATTGAATTGCAGACCAGCGATTCCTCCACGGGCATGAAGGAAGCGGCTGCCGGGAATTTTGACATTGGCATGGCATCCCGGGCGGTGAAGGATTCGGAGCTGGAGCAGGGGCTGACGCCGGTGACGCTGTGCATGGATGGCATTGCGGTGATTGTGAATCTGGACAATCCTGTGGAGAGCCTGACGCTGGAGCAGATTCGCGGCATCTATGTTGGTGAAATCACCGACTGGAGCGAGGTAGCTGCCGATTAAGCCCCCTCCAAGGGAACGCGCCAGCGGAAAAGGGTCAAGGGGCGATGCCCCTTGT
>JBJEUL010000007.1:0-1837 GCA_051883835.1 Aristaeellaceae bacterium | reverse complement strand
CGCCGATGCCGGGCATCGCGTTCAGCCTGTACAATGCCAACACCATGGAAAAGGTGGAAACCGCTGTGAGCAATCAGGATGGCGTATTCACCTTCAGCCAATTCGATTATGGCGACTGGATCATCCGGGAAAATGCCGCGCCCAATGGCTATTGCCCCATGGAGGACATTCGCATTCATGTCGGGGACGACTGGACGGAGCCTGCGCCCCTCATGTGCGTGAACATCCCGAATCACTATGAGTTCGTGAAGACGAATAGCTCCGGTGAGCCGCTGGCAGGCGTGAAGTTCCGGCTGGAGGATGTCAACCACCAGGAAGTCGGCACCTTCGTTTCGGGCAAGGATGGCATTGTCCATGTGACCGGCCTGCAGCGCGGCACCTACACCATCCGCGAGATTGAAACGCTGGAGGGGTACAGCGTCACCGGCGAAGTGATTCAGCTGAAGGTGGACGAGGCGTTCACCGTCCCGCAGCAGATGCGGAAGCTGGTCAACTACACCGTGATCCAGACCGGCGTGAACCTGGCCGTGACCAGCGTCATGTGGGCCGGGATTGGCCTGATGGTCATCAGCGGCACGGTTGGGCTGATCCGCAAGCGCCGGGCAGTGAAGAAGCGGAAGAACAACTAAGCGGTCATGCTTCCTGACAATCAAAAGGCCAGGGATGATGCTGCGCGTTCCGCTGGAATCATCCCCGGCTTGCTTTCAGGCAATATGCAGTTTGTTTACAGATCTTTGCCGCCTGAACCGGCATGAAGGATTTCCGTTCCGGCCTGCCACGCCTCTGCCAGATACCGGTTCCTTTCGCAGGCATCCAGCAGCTGGCGCAGATTGGCCCTGTCCTCATCATCCGCAGTCCGCCAGTACAGCTGCAGCATGGCCGGAGAATAGCATCCGCCGGGATTGCCCCGGTAGGCCTGATTGTTGTCGAAGTTCGGGGCCAGACGCAGCATCTCGCCCGTTTTTGCGGAACGGATCACGCCGAAGTTGCGCATGTGCCTGTCGCCGTTCAGGAACAGCGCATCGGCAAGCAGGATGCGCTTCCATGCCACGCGGAACGCTTCGCCAAGGGAGGACAGATTCTGCATGATAACGTCCTCACCCTCGCTGATGTCCGGAAACGCATAGCGGAAGGAATCGTAGGGCTCAAAGAATTCATCGTCATGGAGGAAATTGCGGCTCCTGATGCGCTTGCGGTAGGAACCGACATACTGGTATTCAGCGGCATCCCAGCCGCAGACCCGCAGCACACGGCTGATCTCCACCTCGCTGCGGGTGGCTTCGGAAGGCTGCAGCTTGTACAGCCACCACTCTCCGTCCTCATACTTCCATGTCTTGGTGAAGCTGCCATCCGTGGATACGTTGGGCGTAACCAGCACGGCCTTGCGAAGCGAAGTGTCGCTGGTCAGCAGAATGTAGTTGCTGACCGCCTCATGCTCGTCCGGATTGCACAGCAGGCAGCGGGGCGTGAACTCGCCCTCCTCAAAGCATGTGAAGGTGTCTGAAATGCTGAACATGTGCGTCATTAGCGCCAGGTGAACCTTGTCGCGGGAGCCAAGCATCTGCGACACAAGATTGCGGTGCTGAACCGTGTTCAGATCAATGGCGCGTTCGCGGATCCAGCCGGTGAAGCCATCAGCGGAAGCGGCGCGGATCTGCATGGGCAGCAGCTCGTCACGGACAGGCTCGTATGCCCTGATCATACCCTGCGTGTAGTCAAAGCGCGCGACCGGCTGGTCATTGTTGTAAAGAACATAGTTGGACATACAAGCCCTCCTTCCATCCATCCTGACGGGTGTAGTATAGCATAGTTTTCCCGCTTTATCCAGTATGACTGT
>JBJEUL010000006.1:0-7964 GCA_051883835.1 Aristaeellaceae bacterium | reverse complement strand
TCTCCTCGAAGATGTGGCCGGCCAGGTAGTACATCTTGCCGTCCAGCTGGGTGATTTCGCTCATGTAGATGGGCTTGTTGATGTAGGCCCAGTAATCGGGGGCATACTGCGCCAGCATGTCAGGCAGCACTTCCTGCACCATGCCGTCAGCAATCAGGCCCGCCACGCCGCCGTTGTAGGCATTGCCGGCGTTGAGCATGAACATGTCGGGCAGGGTGGTGGCACCGTTCAGGGCCAGCACCAGAGAGGTAGCGTCCGCGAACTCCTTCAGTTCCACGGTGATGCCGGACTTCTCGCACCAGGCCTTGAAGCCGGGGGTATCCATGGAGGTGGTGTAGCCGCCGTTGGCGGTATCGCCATCCAGCTGCTTCCAGATGGTCAGGGTGGTGGTGGTTTGCACGGGATAGGTCACTTCGGCCAGTGCGCTGCACGCGGCAAAGCACATGCACAGGGCCAGAACCAGGGCCAGCATCTTTCTCATGTACAGTTCCTCCTTGCATAAGCATGGTTCGGCATCCGCATCCCTTCGGCGGATACCATCTGGTATTATTGTGCCCTCTGACGCATGATTTCGCAATGAGAAATTTCACGATTCGCGCAACGATTTTTCACTGACATTCCGGGAGCATTTGCGTCTTTTTTCAATGAAATGTCAGATTTGGATGGTATTGATAGGAATTTCAACATAAAAGAGGGCTTTTCGCCCTCTTTCCCGCCCTGCGGCTCTTGAAATTTTTCACAGTCCATGCTATCATTTTTCACAATAGGAATCCATGTGCAGGAGGGGCTACCATGCTGTTCAAGGTGTATCAGTGCGGTGTTGACAGCTACCATGGCAAGGACTTTTTTCACGAGCTGCCCCACGGCTTCGACTGCTGGAGCCTGGTCTATACCGTCACGCCTCAGCGCATGAACCTCAACGAGCATCTGCTGGATGTTCCTGCCGGTGCGTGCATTCTGTATCCTCCGGGCTATCCGCGCTACCTGCGCTGCGTGGAGGGTGCGGATTTCTTCGTCAATACCTGGGTGCATTTCTCCGTGGACAGCCGATCGGCCTTTGATTCCATGCTCATCCGTTACGGCGTTCCGGCGGGGGAGCTGTTCCTGCTGCCGGAGGATTCGCCCTTTCTGGATACCATCAAGGAAATGCTCTACGAGTACTCCACCGTTCACGCCAATTCGGATGAGATGATTTCCGCGCTGATGCAGATTTGTCTCATTCAAATTGGCCGGAGTCTCATCCCCTACCACACGCCTATGGATGCCGCCGACCAGCGTCAGCGCAAGCTCTTTGAGACGCTGCGCAAGGAGATTTACAGCGCGCCGGAAAAGGACTGGACAGGCAAGAAGATGGCCGCCAATGTCTACCTGAGCGTGAACCAGCTGACCTCCCTGTACAAGCGTTTTTTCGGCATCACGCCCAAGCAGGATTTGCTGGAAGCCCGCATTGTCAAGGCCAAGGCACTGATGGGGCCCTCCACCATCATCAAGGAGGTAGCCAGCAACTGCGGCTTTGAGAATGAATACTATTTTTCCCGCGTGTTCAAGCAGAAAACCGGCATGACCCCCAGTGAATACGCCCGGCAGCGCACCGTTCAGCTCCTGTCGGACACAGACGCGCCTGGCCGCTGAAGCTGGGCTGCCGCCCAGACCTGCGCAGGGGTTTCACCCCTGCACCCCACAAGGGGCATCGCCCCTTGACCCCTTCGACGCTGGCGCGATCCCTTGGAGGTGGCAGCGGTTATTTGGCTTTTTTGCCTTTCCAGCCGAGGCGGGTGAAGTAGATGCCAAAGACGATTTCAAACAGGCTCAGGAACATTTCCTTGTCCTGCACAACCGTATTGCCCATCACAAGCCGCAGCACAAGGATGATGGCGGCAGAGACCAGACAGACAATGCCGCAGACGAAGGTAATCGTTGCTTTTTTTTGCGGTGTCATCGGGATACTTCCTTTCTATCATTCCGGCATTGCTGCCGTTTGTCCGATGTCGGCGCGGCGGAGGCGATGGTCAGCATCCCCCATGGGCATTGTCCAGCTCCTGCCCTGCCCGGAGCAGGCTGGCAGCCTGCCGCTGCGCCCGGGTGTCGTTGTTCGTTGTGAGCTTGAAGAAGGCTGTCATCTGCTCCGGGGTATAACCCTTGTTCAGCAGCTCTGCCCGGCACAGGAACCGCAGGCCGATGTTCGAGGAAAGAATATCCAGCCCGGTGCCTGACAGGGCTTGTTTCGCCAGGGCCAGCGCAAGGTCGTGATTGTCGGCCAGCATGGCTTGCAGGTCGCCCAGGGTCTTTTTCCCCAGCCAGCGGAGCTGGGCAATGTAGCCCTCCGGGCTGACGGGTTCAACCGCTGAGCCGCAGATGGCTGCCAGCTCCGCCGTCAGGGTCTGCATCTGCGGATTGTGCGACACATACGCCTGGAGGGAAATCAGGTCAATGTCCACATCGTTGGCACAGTCCTGCGCAATCTTCCGGCAGACGGTCTGCGTATAGTCCTGTATGCCGTCCCGCATGCGCATGAATTCTTCATCGGCCAGCTCCAGCAGTCCCGCGAGGCGGGCAAAGGCACGCACCATGTCCCGGGGAATACCCAGCGCGCTCTTGTAGTTCAGGTCATGGTCTATGAGCGACCAGGCATGCTGCAAAACGGTTCGGATTTGGATTTCAAAGCGTTTCCCGCACAGCTCCTGTGGATAGCCCTTGCCGGTGGGCAGGGAGCAGATATAATGCAGGGACAGGTAACCGAAGCGGTTGGCATCCATCAGGGCGCGCTTGTCCACGCAGTTTTCCCAGTCAATGACAAAGTTCTTTTCCAGCAGCTGCCCGATTTTGTCCACATCGTCTGCATAAAAGCAGATCATGCGGGCCCCCAGGATGTCCGTCAAATCATCCAGGGAAAGGTACTTGTCTCCTTTGCGGGCCAGCTTGCCGGCAAGGCTGCTTTCCTGCTTGACCCGGTATTCGATGCCCAGCATCTTGATGTTGTCATTCGTCACCAGCTCGGTGAGCATGGTATGCACCAGCTCCCCCAGTGCCACATAATGCACACGTTCCTTGCGGAATTGCTCCAGAATCTGTTGAGCCTTCCCATTCATGCTTTGACAATCTCCTTTGCATTGGTTCATGCCATTCAAGGAGCGATGCTCCCTTTGGGGACAACAGAAGCGGCAGCCGGATGTCCTTGGCTTCACCCTCTCTCGCTGCGCTGTACGCTCATTGGAGCTTGCTTTGACCAGGAGTTTACGGAAAAATTTTCGACAGTGAGCATCGCTTTTCCTTCATTTTTGTGCTATATTATGGACAATATCAGGCAATAGGAGGGAATACCATGGATTTTTCGATTTTATACGCCATGCAGACCCTGCGCAGCCCGGTGCTGGATGCCCTGGTGCTGGGGCTGACCACCGTCATGGGCAGCTACGGCCAGATTTGGCCGGTGCTGGGCGTTGTGCTGTGCCTGTTCCCGAAAACGCGGCGGTGCGGCGCGGCCATGTTGCTATCCTACGCGCTGGTCTTTGTGGTGGGACAGTACGGCCTGAAGGATTGGATTGCCCGACCCCGGCCCTGCCATCTGGATCAGAGCGTGGAGCTGCTGGTCACGGCTCCCGCCAGCTACTCCTTCCCGTCCACCCATACCGCATGGGCCTTTGCGGCGGCGACCTCGGTGCTGCTGTACTTTAGGAAGCCCGGCGTGGTTTTGATGGTGGTGGCCGCGCTGATTGGCTTGAGTCGGATGTACCTGTTTGTGCATTTCCCGACCGATGTGCTCTTTGGTGCAGTGCTGGGCGCGGCACTGGCAGCACTGGCGGTTTGGGTGGTGGGAAAGCTCAGCACTTTGCTGTCCTCCCGGCAGGCAAGGCAGCATACGCCTTGAAAGCATGGAAACCTTGCGTCTCATCGGCATCCGGCTTGCTCCCTGCATACAGCGTCTTTTTCCGCCGAATGAATCCGATGAAGCCGGTTCAATGAGCCTTGGCATGAAGCCGTCCGCAGGCATGACTGCGGACGGCTGTTTGCGTTGGCTTGCCTTGGATAACAGCGGCACTGCACCGTACTCCCCCACCCGCCTGCGTGATACTTCACCGGGCGCAGCGAATGATTCGTTCTGGCAAAACAGCATTACGCGGGGCATACCGAAAGTACACCCCGCGTAACAAAGCACAGCCAGAATGGAAAAAACGCTGTGCGCATGATGCTTTTTCGATGAAGGTTCGTATCAGTCATCCCAACCTGTCACGCTGCACAGCACGGTGCTGCCCTGGTCATCCCCCAGCAGCAGCGTTTTGCCCGCGCACCAGTCTACCGTGGTCAGGGCCGCATCGCGCAGCGACTCCGGCAGGGTGACTGATGTCAGTCCGCCCTTGTCCAGATTGAGCAGGTACGCGGCGGACTGTCCGTCCTCCTCGCCCCACAGCAGCAGATACAGCCCGCCCGGGCTCAGTTGAACCCAGCGAAGGCTTACGGGAAACTGCGCCTTGTCCGTCAGCACGTTCAGGCCGTCAGCGGGCAGGTTTTCCACCACGTTCTCCCTGACCGGGGAAAAGCAGCTCACCTGGTCAATCACAAAGTCCTCCCCGTCAGGGCTGACCACGGAAAAGGCCATCTCCCCTTCCGCTGTCGTGCCGCTGACGATGCACAGTGCGGTCTGCGCACGGTAGGACAGATAGCAGGCCGTCATGCCCGAGGGCGTGAAGTCTGCCACCACGCGCTTGTGCCATGGCTGCCCCGCATTCACCTGCTCCAGACACAGCAGCCGGTTCTCCCCCAGCACCAGATACTGGCTCTTGGTGGTGCGGTACATGGCCCCCTGCACCTGCTCCCCCACCGGCAGCAATGCTTCCTCCGCAGTGTCGGAGAATACCTTGCGGCGATAGAACGTACAGCCCTCATCGCTTGCCCGGGCATAGCACAGGGTTGTCTGGTCGGCGTTGAAGCAGGCACTCAGCACAGCGTCCATCCGCTCCACCCGCGCCTGCGCCAGGTCAATGACATAGCACGCATCCTCCGCACGGTAGCAGCAGTAACGGCTGTTGGGTGACCAGGCCATGCGCCGGGAACACCCCGGCACCACGGCTTCCGCCGGGATGTCCACGGGTGTCAGCTTGCCGTCCCGCAGCACCTGCACGCTGCCGTCTGCCAGCAGCACACCGCTCTGATTGTCCGGTGCCAGCGCGAGCATCTGCGCTCCGGCCCAGGGAAGCGCAACGAGCTTCAGCTCCTCCACCGCATCCAGTGCCGTCGGTTCGTTGACCTTTCTGACCAGCGTCTGCTCCGAGCCGCAGCCACCCAGCAGCAGCATCGCTGCCATCACCAGCAGCAGCAGACAGCCTTTCCTGATTTTCTTCATGCTTATCCTCATTGTTGTCTGAATTGGGTCTGCCCGGCTCATTCCAGGGCCAGCGACCAGATGCACACAGCATACGCAGGCACCTCAGCCGTCAGCTGCTCATCCGCGACCTGACAGGCCGACTCCGTTGGCACCACCTGCTCCGGCGCGGCAAAGGTGTTCTGCGCATGTGGCTCCCCGGTCAGGAGTTTCACCGTGCCTGTGCCGTCCGGCACGCCCGGCAGCTCCAGCTTGACCTCGCAGGCTTCCCCGGACAGGTTCACCAGCTTCACATACAGCGTGCTGCCCTTCCGGGTCGCTACCTGATATACATCGCTGCTTCCGTTCCATTCGCTCCCCACCACCTGCTCTCCTGCTGTGGCGGCGAACATCTGCTGCACATAATAGTTCGGGGTCAGCAGCACCTGGGTGGCGTTGAACCAAATCAGGTCGGGCGTCCACTGCTGCATACCCTCCCGGGCCAGCAGCGGCGCATAGCAGCACATGCTGACCACATCGCTGTTGCGCTCGATGCCCGTCAGGTAGGCCGCTTCGCACAGCGCACTGTACAGGTTGTTGGGCCGCTTGCCGGACACGGCCTCCTCGTGGGCCGCGTACTCGCCCAGAAATACCTTCGTGGCCCGGGAATAGGTATCGTACCGCTTCACATGGGCCGGGAACCAGTCGCTGTCCATGTAGTAGTGTTCATCCACCATGCTGTCGGGGAACCGGGCGCGAATGGCACTCCAGCTGGCACCGTTGTCCGCCACCGGGCCCGCGGCCACAATGGTGGTGATGTCGGGCCACGCTGCCTTCACCGCCTTGCTGATGACATCGTAGCGGTTGAAGTACACATCGCCCCAGTTTTCGTTGCCAATGGCGAGGTAGCGCAGGTCAAAGGGCTCCGGGTGGCCCATTTCGGCCCGCAGTGCGCCCCATGTCGTGTCCGTGCCGCCCCGGGCGAATTCAATCAAATCCAGCACGTCCTGCACATAGGCATCCAGCTCCGCCATGGGGATGGGAGCCTCCAGCGTCTCCCGGGCCTGACAGAGCAGTCCCGCATGCACCACCGGCAGCGGCAGTGCGCCGATGGCTTCCGACAGACAGAAATACTCGTAGTAGCCCAGCCCGTAGGACTGCATGTAGCCCCAGGTGTTGTAGTTTTCCTTGCGCTGCTCCACCGGGCCTACGGTATCCTTCCAGTTGTAGAAATTGCTCCGATAGTAAGAGCCTTCCGCCACGCATCCCCCCGGGAAGCGCAGGAAGCTGGGGTGCAGGGCCGCCATCGCCGCCACCAGGTCGCTGCGCAGACCGCCGCCGGGCCAGTCGCTGCCGAAACGCTCCTGCGGCATCAGCGAGGCCATATCCAGCTCCACCTCGCCCGTGCCCCCAAAGGTCAGCAGCAGAAAAGCTTGCTTGCCCTCCGCCTCGGGCAGGGCCGTCAACGTGCCGGTGTGCTTCCCCCAGTCCTCCCCAGGCGTGAAGGACATCGTGTCCGACAGCGGCTCGCCGGTTCGCAGGCAAAGCACCGCCGTGACCGTCCCCGCATAGCCCCGGCTGCGCAGGTACAGCGATACATCATAGGCTGCGCCGCCGCTGAGAGGAATACCACCCGCAATGGCAGTGGCCCCATAGCCCCCATTGCTCACGGTGTAGCCGCTCTCCTGCACGGTCACGCGGACATAGTGCGGATTGTTGGCATGCAGGGGTTCCTCGTCCATGAGCGCAATCTTGCCCTTGCCCGTGGACAGGAAGCGGAAGCTCCAGCCGGTATAGTGGTCAAACCGCTGCGGATTGAGCAGGTTCTCATACTCGAAGGAGCGGTTGTTCAGCAGCTCTGCGTACAGGCCCCCATCCGCCGCGTGGTTGATGTCCTCGAAGAACAGGCCGTAGAGCGTATCACTCATCTCCGCCTGTCCATCCGCCGGGTTCACCCGCAGGGTGCCTTCCTGCGCCGCTGCGCTGCCCGTCACCAGCAGCAGGCACAGCAGCCAGCAGATGGCTGCCATCAGGTATCGCTTCATGTTGCTTCCTCCCTGTGCTTTTGATTTTGGTTGTCCTGTGGGCTTCCGGGAAAAAGCGGTATCCGCTTTCTCCCGGAAATCCGCCGGAAACATGGGAGGGGAGAAGGGCGTGGTTGCCCACGCTCTCCTCCCCCATTGTTGCCATCCAATTGGCACAGCTGCTTACGGCTGGCCGTAGACGGAGAGGAACACCGCCATGGTCTGGTCGTAATACTCACGGCCGGTGTTATTCAGGTCGTCCACATAGTCCCACAGGTTAATCGCGTTGGCATTGATAGCCCCCTCGATGCCAGTGTAGCCGTTGAAGTCGGAGCCATGATAGTAGTTGGCAATGAAGCTGTTGAAGCCGGGGATGGTGCGGCCACCGAAGGTCACGGGGTTGGTGCAGTTGGCCAGGAAGCCCTCCCAGTCAGCCCAGTACACATCGCCGGCAGCGGTCTTGAGCTCAGGCATGATGGAAGCCATCGCCGCAACGACCTCATCATCGGCCACCATGGGCATGGAACCGGGCACGCGGTAGATGGGCTCGCCCGCTTCGTTCATGATGGTGGGATACAGCTCAGCACGCGCCAGCCAGCCGTCCTTGCCCCAGGTCAGGAACTTGGCAACCTCATAGGCCT
>JBJEUL010000005.1:0-7985 GCA_051883835.1 Aristaeellaceae bacterium | reverse complement strand
GGTGCTGGGCACCTACATGCTGGAGCGCGAGCTGTCCAACGCCTTCATCTCCGTGGTCACGGACGGTACCGATGCCCGCCGCGCCCTGGACACCGCGGTGAAGCGCATCAACCGTGAAACCTACCGCAAGCTGGAGGAATTCGGCTACTACAAGGACGGTGTGATGCTCAAGGAGTTCCCGACGCCCAATGCCTCCGTGGTAACAAAGCTGGTCGAGGAAGCCCGGCAGAAGGAGGGAGCAGCTGAATGATTACCAAGAAAAGTACGCCCTATCTGTTTCTGGCACCGTTCCTGATTCTGTTTGTGGTGTTCATCATCGTGCCCACGCTCATGGCGGTGGGACTGTCCTTCACCAACTACAATGCAGTTCAGACGCCTGCCTTCGTAGGGCTGACCAACTACATCAACCTCTTCACCCAGGATACGGTGTTCTTGCAGTATGTGCTGCCCAACACCATCCTCTACGCCATCGTGGTGGGCGTGGGCGGCTACGCGCTGTCCTTCTTTCTGGCGTGGTCCCTGTCGCAGATCACCCGGATTCCCCGCACCATTCTGGCCCTGATCATTTACTCGCCGTCCATGACCATGGGCGTGGCCATGACGGTGGTGTGGCGCACGGTGTTCCTGGGCAACCAGAGCGGCATCGCCAACTATGTGCTGACGCAGCTGGGCATCATCACCGAGCCCATCATCTGGATGCTGGATACCAACTACATCATGCCCATCGTGCTGATTGTGGCCCTGTGGGGCTCCATGGGCGTGGGCTTCCTGTCCATGCTGGCCGGCCTGCTCAACATCAACCCCGAGATGTATGAGGCAGGTGCCATTGACGGCATCCGCAACCGCTTCCAGGAGGTTTTCTACATCACCATCCCGTCCATGAAGCCGCAGATGCTCTTCGGCGCGGTGATGGCGGTGGTGAACGCCTTCCAGTCCGGCAACATTGGCGTGATGCTCACCGGCTCCAATCCTACGCCCCAGTACGCGGCGCAGCTGATGGTGAACCACATCGAGGACTATGGCTTCACCCGCTATGAGATGGGCTATGCAGCGGCGGTTTCCGTGGTGCTGCTTGGTCTGATCTACTGCTTCTCCGTGGTGGCGCGCAAGCTCTTCAGCGAGGATTAAGAAAGGAGGGAAACACATGGCGATCAACGGAAGCAAGGTCAATCCCAAGAAGTTCCACCGCAATCAGATTCCGTTCTACCTGTATCTGATACCCGTTGCCATCTTCATGGGCTTGCCCATCATCTACATCATCAACCATGCCTTCAAGCCCATGGATGAGCTGTTTGCCTTCCCGCCCAAGTTCTTCGTGAGCAATCCGTCGCTCATCAATTTCCAGAACCTGTTCCAGCAGGCGGCGGGTTCGTCCATCCCGATTTCCCGTTATGTGTTCAACTCCCTGGTGGTCACGGTGGCTGTGGTCACGCTCAGCGTGGTGATTTCCACCATGGCCGGATTCGCCCTGTCGAAGATGAAGTTCAAGCTCAGCGGCGTTGTTTATGAGGCCAACAACCTGGCCCTGATGTTCGTGGCAACGGCTGTGACCATCCCGCGGTATCTGACCATCAATGCCATCGGCATTCTGGACACCTACTGGGCCCACATTCTGCCGCTGATTGCCATGCCGGTGTGTCTGTTCCTCATCAAGCAGTTCATTGACGGCGTGCCCAACGCACTGCTGGAGGCGGCGCAGCTGGAGGGTGCCAACGCCTGGACCATCTACCGCAAAATTGTGCTGCCCATGGTCAAGCCGGCCATCGCCACCGGCGCGATTCTGGCCTTCCAGACCGTGTGGAACAACACGGAAACTTCCAGCCTGTTCACATCAACCGAGAGCATCCGCACCCTTTCCTTCTACATGAACACGCTCACCAGCGTGGGCACTGTGCAGGGACAGGGCATGGCGGCGGCAGCCTCGCTGATTATGTTTGTGCCCAATCTGGTGCTGTTCATCATCCTGCAGAGCAACGTGATGGACACCATGGCGCACAGCGGCCTGAAGTAAGGAGGAACAAGGAGGATGAAGATGAAACGAGTCCTTTCCTTCTTGGTGGTACTGCTGGTGCTGATGCTGGCGGTGGTGCCCGCACAGGCTGCGACACCCTACCGAACCTATACCATCGGCACCACGTCCCGGATGGTGGAGACCCAGACCGCCTATGAGCCTGTGCGCTACATGACGGACTTCGGGGAAGTGACCCTCGATGACCCGCAGGACATGCGCCTGGGCCCCGACGGCAACCTGTACATCGCTGACAACGGCGAACGGTACGTGCTGGTGGTCTCCCCCAAGGGTGAGTTCATCAAGACCATCGGAAGCAAGAAAACCCTGCGTTCCGCCTATGGCGTGTTCGTGGATGACAACCTGAACGTGTATGTTGCCGACCAGAACGGCAATCAGGTGGTGGCCTTTGACCAGGACGGCCATGTGCTGCGCACCTTCACCAAGCCCGAGCATCCCCTCTACGGCGATGCGCCCTTCAAGCCCAACAAGGTTGTGCTGGACAAGCGCGGCAACCTGTACATCGCCAGCCAGGGCAGCACCAACGGCATCATTCAGATTTCCCCCGCAGGCGATGAGGAGAACGGCGAGTTCCTGGGCTACTACGGTGCCAACACCTCGTCCGTGTCCTTCGTGATGGCCATCATGCAGCAGGTGCTCACCGATGAGCAGCTGGGCCTGCTGGGCAGCGTGGTGCCGCCGTCCGTGACCAACCTGACCATCGACGACAAGGGCATGGTTTACGCCGTCAGCCCCGCCGATGACGCCCGGGTGCTGCGCCGCCTGAATGTGGCAGGTACCAACACCCTGAATGTGAAAGCCTGGGTGCGCAACGATGGCGAGACCAATGCCGCCGTGGCCGTGCATCCCTTCGGCTCCATCTTCACGGTGACCAACAGCGGCACCATCATTGAGTATTCCTCCGAGGGCGATTTGCTGTTCTGCTTCGGCTCTCCGGGTACCACCCGTATCGGCAACTTCAGCACGGTGACGGGCATGGCCGTGGATGAGGACTACCGGCTGTATGTGCTGGATGCGCAGCAGAAGTGCATTCAGGTGCTGCAGCCCACCGAGTTCACCAACCTGGTGCATGAAGCCTTCACGCTGTTCAAGGACGGCAAGTATGCCGCCTCCAAGGTACCCTGGACGCAGGTGCTGCGCATGAACTCCATGTTCACCTACGCCAGCGTGGGTCTGGGCGAGGCTCTCTACCGTGAGAACAACTTCGAGGAAGCCATGGCGGCCTTCCGCAACGGCGGCAACTACACCGGCTACTCCGATGCCTTCTGGGAGCAGCGTTCCACCCTGATGCACGACTATCTGGGCACGGTGATGATCTGGCTGGTGGTCATCTTTGTGGCATGGCAGGTCATCAAGCGGCTGAACCGCCGTCTGCACTTCCTGGAGCCCATCGGCAAGGCATGGCAATGGTTCAAGAACCTGAAGTATGTGCAGCAAACGGGCTTCTGCCTGTACATGCTGCGCAATCCCTACGACTGCTGCTACGGCATCAAGCGTGAGGGCAAGGCAAGCTGGCTGAGCGCGTGCATCGTGATGGTGATCTTCTTCGTGGAGTTCGTGCTGAACAAGTACTTCTCCGGCTTCCTGTTCAAGAGCACGCCGGATGGGTACTACGAGCTGTTCAATGATGTGGTCATGGTGTTCGGCGTATTCCTGCTGCTGGTCATCTGCTGCTATCTGGTCTGCACCATCCGCGAGGGCGAGGCCAAGCTGAAGGACCTGTTCATCGGCGGTGCCTACGCGCTGGCTCCCATGATCGTGTTCCAGCCCATCAACCTGCTCCTGTCCAACGTGCTGACCTACAATGAGGAGTTCTTCATCACCCTCCTCAACTTCGTCTCCGTGGGCTGGACGGTGCTGCTGATTGTGCTGATGATCATGTACCTGAACG
Source organism: Aristaeellaceae bacterium (assembly GCA_051883835.1). Lineage (GTDB taxonomy): Bacteria > Bacillota > Clostridia > Christensenellales > Aristaeellaceae > UBA11524. The sequence goes on along the minus strand of JBJEUL010000005.1, from coordinate 4,065 downwards.
ACTACTCCTTCAAGCAGACCTTGTCCAACATTGTCATCACGGCCTTCACGGTATTGGTCATGGTGTGCCTGATGTTCGTGCTGTATGTGCTGATTTCTCAGCTCGTTGATTTCCTGGCGTCGATTTACGGAGAGGTGGTGTATCGCTTTGTTAAGAAGGTATAAGCTCCTTTGCCTGCTGTGCGCACTGCTTCTCATGCTCCTGCCCGCTGCGGTGGCGGAGGAGGTGGGCGGCGATGCCCAGGCTGAGGTACCTGTGGAAGCGGCCAATGGGCTGCCCGAGGGCGTGCCGGACACCTACCGTCTGGTGGTGGAGGGCAGTGAATACAACCTCTACCTGCGGGAGGACAGCATGTCCGTGGTGGTGGAGAGCCGGGCCAACGGTGCCCTGATGTTCTCCGCCGTGGAGGAGGCTTCCACCATTTCCTCCTCCGCGCTGGGTCAGGCGCAGAGCGGCGTGGTGATGCAGTATCTGGCCATCGGTTCCTCCAGCATCTCGCAGGAGACCGTGGACCTGATTTCCACTGGTAATACCCAGGTGCATACCATCGAGTATGACTACTCCATTCCCAACGGCTTCAAGGCCACCATCAGCTACACCAACCTGGGCATCACCTTCTCGGTGGTGGTGGAGCTGGAGGGGAACGATTTGCAGGTGACGGTTCCCCGGGATGAGATTCGTCAGGAGCTCTACAGCAGCTACAGCCTGTCCACCCTGACGCTGTTCCCCTTCATGGGGGCCAGCTACCGGGGCGAGGATACCGGCTACATGCTGGTGCCGGACGGTCAGGGTGCGCTCATTGAGCTGAAGGACAACGAAAAACGCTATCGCAGCCTGTACTACGACACCCCCGTGTACGGCAGCAAAATCAAGGACGACAAGAATGGTGCCGGTATCAGCAGAACCAGCGTCGGCACCGAGCCGGACATCATGCCGGTGTTCGGCATGGCGCACACCGAGAAGGGCATTGCTTTTCTGGGCGTGATTGAGCAGGGCGATTTGGGTGCCAGCATCAGGGCCTATCCCAACGGTGCTGTGAACCTGTCCTACGACCGCATCAGCGCGCTGTACGAATACAGCTACCGCTTCACCCAGATGATGGGCGCGGCAGCCGGTTCCGGCGGCATGGATGCCCGCCTGCCCGAGCTGCGCAGCTTCGACATCGTGCAGCACTTCCTGTTCCTCTCCGGCGACGAGGCCAACTACACCGGCATGGCGGTGGCCTACCGGGACTATCTGGAGGCGCAGGGGGCCTTCGCCAGTGCCAAGATGGACGCGTTCGATGTGCAGCTGGATGTGCTGGGCCTGGAGAAGGAAAACTTCGTGCTGGGCAAGCAGAATGTGGTCATGACCACCTTCGAGGATGCTGCCGTGATGCTGGCAGACCTGAAGGAAAAGGGTGCCGGCAGCCTGAGCATGGTGCTGCGCGGCTGGCAGGAGGGCGGCCTGAGCGCGGCCCTGCCCACCGATGACTTCAACCCCGCCGGTGCGCTGGGTGGCAACGGTGGTCTCAAGACGCTGCTGGAGGGCGCGGCCAGCCGGAAGATTGACCTCTATCTGGAGGCCGACTTCCTGCGGCTGAACACCGAAACGCATCCCGTGCTGAGCTACAGCACCTTCAAGAAGGTGGACAGCCAGACATGGTACCGTCCCACCTACGGCGATGTGTACGACACCATGTACTACCTGACTCCCTCCAAGAGCCTGGAAATCGGTCAGGGCGTGCTGGAGAAGTTCCGTCAGGGCGGCGTGAAGGGCGTGTCGCTGGTGAGTCTCCCGTCCTTCCTGTCGGATTACTACGAGAACAACACCGTGCGTGATGCCGTGTCCATGGCAGAGAGCTACGCCAGCATCTGCGCCACGGCCTCCAAGAGCATGAACAGCCGCCTGAGCGCAGCCAACGCTTACCTGTGGCGTTACGCCACCAGCCTGAGCGACCTGCCCATTACCGGCTCGGACTACATCTTCACCACCTGCGATGTGCCCTTCCTGGCCATCGCACTGTCGGGCAAGATGCCCTGCTATGCGGAATACACCAACTTCCAGGCCAACACGAACCGCTTCTTCCTGCGCCTGGTGGAGCAGGGCATTCGTCCTGCGTTCCTGCTGACCATGGAGGATCCCATTGCGCTGAAGAACACCAACTCCTCCAACATCTACTCCAGCCGCTATGAGCTCTACGGTGACATGATTGTCGCCTGGAGCCAGGAGCTGGGCGCACTGCATGAGAAGCTGACCGGTGCCTCCATTGTGGGTCATGAGATGGTGGGTGACATGACCCGCGTGACCTGGTCCAACGGTACGCAGGTCTTCCTCAACTACGGTGAGGAGGAGCTGACGCTGGACGGCGTTACGGTGGCATCCATGAGCTATGCGGTGAAGGAAGGAGGCGAGTGACCGTGGCAAACAAGCAACCCCGTGAAAGGCATCATCTGTCCAAGCGTACGCTGCGGGAATGGATTTTTGGCTACATCTTCATTTCTCCGTGGCTGGTGGGCGTGAGCATCTTCTTCCTGTATGCCATGGTGCGTTCGCTCATCTTCTCCTTCAACGATTTGCAGCTGGTGGGCATGGTCATCACCCCGCTCAAGGACGGCCTGTTCAGCAACTACAGCAAGGTATTCGCCACAGAAATCAACCTGCCGGTGGTGCTGGCGGAGTTCGCCATCAGTCTGGTGCTGCAGCTGCCCATCATCATCTCCTTCGCGCTGATTATCGCGCTGCTGCTCAACAGCAAAATCAAGGGCCGCTCCCTGTTCCGTCTGATTTTCTTCCTGCCCGTGATTATTGCCACCGGCCCCGTGATGGACATGCTGACCGCGCAGGGCGTTGCCAGCGTGCCCATGGTGGGCACCGACGCCATTGCCTCGGTGCTCTCGAGCCTGCCGGAATTTGTGGCGGAGCCCATCAGCGAGCTGTTCTCCTCCCTGATTCTGATTCTGTGGAACGCGGGTATTCAGATTCTGCTGTTCCTGGCAGGCTTGCAGAAGGTGACCACCACCATGTATGAGGCCGCCAAGATTGACGGTGCCAATGCCTGGGAGACCTTCTGGAAGATTACCCTGCCCAACGTCCGCTCCATCATCCTGCTGTGCTCCATCTACACCGTTGTCACCCTGGCTACAGGCGGCAACAACGCGGTCATCCAGATGATTTACGATGCCACCTACAGTGCCACCAAGGGCTACAGCTACGGCGCGGCCTTCAGCTGGATTTACACCGTGGTCATCATCGTGATTCTGCTGCTGGTGTTCCTGCTGCTGCGTGAAAAGAGCGACAAGAAGGTCAAGTACGAGGAGAGCCGCAGTGCCCGTGAGGAGCGGCTCAGGCAGCAGGCAGCCGCCAAGGCCGCCAAGGGCGAAAGGAGGATGGCAAAGTGAGCAGAAAAATGAATCAGGCCAGCACCTCGCCCACGGGCAAGATGCCGATGCCGGAGCTGCTGAAGAAGAGGGAGGCACGCCGGGAATCCGCCAAGAAGCTGCTGCTGGGCAACGCCACCAAGCGGGGCCTGCTGGCCAGCATCGCCATCTATGTGCTGCTGATTACCATTGCCTTCATCTACCTGTATCCCGTGCTGTACATGCTTTCCCGCAGCCTGATGGGCAAGGCTGACCTGCTGGACACCTCCGTGAAGTGGATTCCCAGCCAGCTGAACCTGAAGAACTATCAGGATGCCATGCTGGTCATGGACTACGCCGGCAGCCTGTACAAGAACCTCATTCTGGCTGTGCTGCCCACGCTGGCACAGGTGCTGGTCTGCTCCTTTGTGGGCTATGGCTTTGCACGCTACAACTTCCCGGGCAAGCTGTTGTGGATGGGCATTCTGGTGCTGTCCTTCCTGCTGCCCACGCAGATTACCTCTCTGCCCAACTACCTGTTGTTCCGCAGCTGGAGGCTGGCGGACGGCTCCGTGAAGCCGTTCCTGCTCACGGCCCTGCTGGGACAGGGCTTCAAGAGCTCGCTGTGCATCCTGATTTTCTGGAACTTCCACAATCAGGTGCCCAAGTCCCTCATTGAGGCCTCCGAGATTGACGGCGCGGGCCACTTCTACTCCTACTTCCGCAT
>JBJEUL010000004.1:0-1846 GCA_051883835.1 Aristaeellaceae bacterium | reverse complement strand
GATCAGTCCAGCTGGATGACCTTCTCCAGCGGCACGGAGAACCAGTATGCGCAGGTGCAGGAAACGTACAGCCTGCCGCTGTACAGCGGCGATCCGGTGGAGAGCGAGGCTGCGCTTGCGCTGACCATCGGGGAGAGGGGCGACGCTGTGATCAGCGTGCCGGAGGATGGCCTGTATGAGCTGTGGCTCACCTACAGGAACACCACCCAAAGCGCGCTGCCCACCGAGATGACGGTGACCATCGACGGGGGATTGCCGTTCTATGAGATGCAGCGCGTGAAGCTCAAGTCGCTGTGGGTGGATGACGGCAAGTTCCCGCTGGACCGCTACGGCAACGAGGTTGCCACGACCCCCTGGTCGGCGGATGTGCTGCAGAGCGTCGGTCTCACCGACTCCGCAGGGCGCGTGGACAGGCCGTTCCTGTTCGAGCTGACTGCGGGCGAGCATACCATGGTCTTTGAGGTTCAGAACGGCGGCGTGGAAATCACGGCCATCACGGCACGCAGCCCTGAGACCGTGGCGGACTACGCGCCTGGCAGTGCAGCGGGCAAGTCGCTGATTGTGGTGGAGGGCGAAAAGATTGCCAGCCGCAACAAGTCCTCCATCCGCGGTGCGGCTGAGTTCACGCCCGAGCTGAATCCCTACAGCGTGGAAAAGCGGATGATTAACCACCTGGATGGTGCGTCCTTTGACACAGCAGGGGATACCGTGACCTACAGCTTCACCGCCGAGGAGGAGGGCTGGTATCAGCTGGCCTTCTACTATCGGCAGAGTGCCAAGACCGATTTCCCCGTGTTTGTGGATGTGCGCATTGATGACGTGCTGCAAAGCGAGGAAGCCCGTGCAATCGCCTTTGACTACACGACCTCCTTCCGCCTGATGACGGTAGGGGACAGCCGGGGCGAGCCGCAGTCCTTCTTCCTTTCCAAGGGTGAGCATACCGTCAGCCTGACCATCAACTGCTCCATGCTGACCCCCGTGTATCAGACCATTGACGAGCTGCTCAGTGCCATCAACGGCCTGTCCCTGGAAGTGACCCGCCTGACCGGCGGCGTGACCTCGGACAAGTACCGCGACTACCATCTGCTCACCTACATTCCCAATCTGGTGGAGCTGCTGGAGGGCTGGGCCGCGCAGTGCGATGAGGCTGTCGCAGCCATGGCGGCCTACACCGATGCCGCCAACATGGGCCTGTTCTCCAACATGACGTTGTGTGCCGACCAGCTCCGCCGTCTGGCCGAGGAGCCGGAGGATTTGCCCCGCCGCCTGAGCGAGCTGTCCACGGGCTCCAACTCCGCCAGCCGCATGCTGGCCCAGCAGCTGCAGGATTTGGCCGTGAACGACCTGGCCATTGACCAGTTCTACTTCTACCAGGCCGATGCCCAGCTGCCCGGCAAGGTGAACTTCTTCGAGAGTGCTGTGCTGAGTGCGCAGCGTTTCGTGGCGTCCTTCAGTGCGCAGGATTACGCCACATCCTCGGGCAACAGCGAGCATTTGCAGGTGTGGATGGGCCGCAGCCGTCAGTATGTCGAGCTGCTGCAGAACATGATCGACACCCAGTTCACCCCGGAGACCGGCATTGTGGTTGACCTGTCCCTGATGCCCGATGCCAACAAGCTGGTGCTGGCCAACGCTGCCGGTACGGCTCCTGACGCGGTGCTGGGCCTGCAGTACGTGGTGCCGTCCTACCTGAACATCCGCGGTGCCCTGTATGACCTGACCCAGTTCGAGGACTTCGGCGAGGTGGCCTCGCGCTTCTCCTCCGGCCTGTTCGTGCCCTACATTCTGGGGGACGGCGTGTACGCCATGCCGGAGACCGTGAACTTCTGGGTGCTGTTCTACCGCA
>JBJEUL010000003.1:3372-8018 GCA_051883835.1 Aristaeellaceae bacterium | reverse complement strand
CCTCAATCTCCCGGTACAGCTGCCAATGATACCTGGCCTGCGCCAGCTTGTTGCTGCTCACGCTGTTCTCCCGCACCCGGTAATGCGCCAGCACATCGTCCATGCCCATGCAGCACGGCGTGGTTTTGAGGATTTTCAGCCACAGGGCAAAATCATTGCGCTTGCGGATGGGTGGCACCTCCAAGCGGCCCAGCACGCTCTGGTCATACATCACCGTGCTGTTGCCAATCGGATTGGAAAGCCGCAGCATTTTCCGGTAGGTCGTTTTGTGCGGCGGCAGGCAAACGGTTGGCAGCGCACTGCCGCGCTCGTCCATCTGGTCGTAGGCCGTTGCACAGAATGTCGCACCCGTGCTTGCCATGAAAGCCATCTGCTTGTCCAGCTTCTCAGGTACCCAGAGGTCATCGCTGTCCAGAAAGGCGATGTATTTCCCCGCCGCTCTGCGCAGGCCCTCATTTCTGGCGGCGGCAGGCCCGCCGTTGTGCGCAAGGCGCATATAGTGGATGCGCGGGTCTCCCTGCATGAACGGCTTCACAGCCGCGCCGGTGCTGTCCGTGCTGCCATCATCAACAATCAGCAGCTCCCAGTCGGTGACGGTCTGGTCAATGACCGACTGGATGGACTGTGCAATGAACTGTCCGCAGTTGTAGGTCGGCATGATGACGCTGACCAGCGGTGCTGACTGTCTGCTCATGACCCGCTCGCCGCCTTCCGTTCCCCGTCTGTGGACTGGGACTGCTGCATCGCCGTGGTCTGCCCCTCGGCCACGCCCTCCGTACTTTCCGGGATAAACAAAATCTTCACCGTGGCAAACATCAGCTTGATGTCCTCCAGAATGCTGGGCCGCAGGATGTACATCAAATCCATGCGCAGCTTGTCCTCCGGCGTGGTGTTGTACTTGCCGTAAACCTGCGCATAGCCCGTCAGCCCTGCCTTGGACAGCAGGCGCAGCGTGAACTCCGGGTAGACCTTCGCGTACTCCTCCGTCAGCTCCGGACGCTCCGGACGCGGCCCAACAATGGACATCTCGCCCCGGAGGATGTTCACCAGCTGCGGCATCTCGTCCATACGCAGGGCCCGAATCACACGGCCTACCTTTGTCACGCGAGGGTCGTTTTTGCCGGTGGACAGCTTGGCGACGCCGTCACTCTCCGCATTGACACGCATGCTGCGGAACTTCAGGATTTGGAAGGGCCTGTTGCCCTGCGTCAGCCGCTCCTGCCGGTAGAATACCGGGCCGCCGTCCTCCAGCTTGATGGCCAGGGCTGTCACTGCCATGATGGGTGACAGCACCAGCAGCGCAAGGCCGGAGAACGTCAAATCCATCAGCCGCTTGACGGCTGTGTAGGTGACGCTGGGACTGTAGCCGTCCATGCGCAGCATGGGCATGTGGAACAGCGTCATCGGTCGGGCCCGGCTCGCCATGATTTCGCTGACCAGCGGAATCCGATACACCGTCACGCCCGCGAAGGCACACCGCTGCATCACCGCCCAGGCCCGATCCGTGTTCATCAGAAATACAACATCAATATCCTTGAGCATGGCTTCCGGGTCGCTGAGCAGCTGCTCAATGGGCATGCTGCCAACGATGTCAAACTTGCGCGCAAAGCCGGCAAGCGAGAGCATGCGCTGCATGTCCTCCTCCCCGCTGCGGGTGATGACCAGCGTGCGCTTGCGGGAGAAATTGCGGAAGTACCACTTGTTCCCCAGCCAGCACCATGCCGTGCACAGCAGCACCTGCACCGGCAGAATCCACCAGCACCGCAGGATGCTTTGGACGCTGTCCGCCAGGAGCCACAGCATCATGAAGCTGATGATATCCGTCATCAGCAACGCCAGCATCTGACTGTACATCATATCCTGCACCCGTGCCGTGCCCAGGGAAAACGCTTCATACACCGTGCCCAGGAAAAGGTACACGCCTGTGCAGATGAGGACATGCATCACCTGCTGCAGGACAGTCGCCCGCTCCAATGCAGCCGCCGGGCGTATGAGGGCCCACATCAGGACAAACGTACACGCCATCAGCACGATGTTCAAAGCCCGTACCAGCCTTACCCGCATCCTCCTGAACTTTCCCATAGGCATTCCTCAATTCATCCTTCTTTTGCATCCATGAACGCTTCATGCTGTCCGCAGCTCCGGCTGCGGTCATGTCAGCTGCCAGTTTCTGCGAATCTGTGCCATCAGCCGGTACAGTCCATACCCCACGGCTGCGCCCAGCGCATTGGCGATGATGTCATCCACATCACAGAAGCCCAGCCCGGCCACCATTTGAATCGTTTCAATCACGGTGGAGGCCACCAGCCCGCTCAGCGCGGCAAAGCTGAGGCGCGAGAGGTGCCGGGGCTCCATGCACGGCATGAGATACCCGAAGGGCAGGAACAGCAGCATATTGAGGAAGAAGTGCTGCAGCGGCTCCAGCGACCCTTCCGCCATCGCCTGCGTCAGGCTGCGGAAGGGCGTCATCTCCACCACCGTCTGCTGCTTGTCCCCGATGCGGGAAAACAGCGTCAGATACAGCACCACCCCGAACCATACCAGGAACGCCGCCATCGCCCTGCGCACCAGGAATTCCCGGTGCATCAGGATGTAGCGCACCACCACCACCACCGTGATGACGACCAGACACAGCATCGTCAGGTACAGCACCATCGGCTCATAGCGGAAGGCTACATACACCGTCCCCACCAGGGCCGCAAACAGGGTGTACAGGACAATGACGACAATATCCACAATCAGCCGGTCCCGATGGTAGTTCCGCCGATAAAATCTTCGTTCCTGCGCAAACAGGGCGTTCACTGCCTGCACCAGTGCTGCACCAATGGCCAGCAGCACCAGCAGGGACAGGATGACTTCCACACTTGACATCTTGCTCCATCGCTCCCTTATCTTTCGAGGGCTTTATTCCTTGGTATCATTGGCCGGATGGTCGTTCTGCTCGGCCTGCGCCTCGTCCGCAGGCGGGACAGCCGTATCCACAGCAGGTTCATAGTGCTGCAGTTCATTGCGTGCCGTTTCCAGCAGGCTGTCGTCCGACCTGCGCTCCCATGCTTCCCATTCCCGTTCCATGTCGCTCTTTTTGTTCCGGGGCCGCTTGCGGGCAGGATTGCTCTTGCCGTAGCCGCTGCCGTAGCCGTAATAGCCGTAGCCATCCTTTTTGTGCAGCTGCAGCGACCTCACGCCGTTCAGGACACACCCCATAATGGGCCGTCCGCATTTGTCCACGCGGTACAGGGCTTCCCGAAGCTGCCCGATGCTGGCCCCATCGAAGCGGACAACGAACAGCACCGTGTCCGCAATCCGGCTCAGGCTCATCGTTTCTGCCACCTGACCCACAGGGGCCGTATCAATCAGCACCACATCGTAGTTTTCCTTCAGGCTGCGAATCAGCTCGCACATGGATTCATCAATGGCGATGGGCTTGCCCTCCAGCACCGTGGGCAGAATGTCCAGCGTGCCGGTCAGATGGGTAATGGCATCCTCCAGCTCGATATCCCCCCGATAGAGCGCGTTCAGGGAGTGGTTGTAGTCCACCTTGTTCATGAACAGGCCGCCCATGCGCGGATTCCGCGTGTCCAGGTCCAGCAGCAGCACCCGCGTCCCCAGCCCGGACAGCATGACCGCCAGATAGGCGGCCACCGTTGTTTTGCCCTCGTTCTGGCTGGCAGAGGTCAGGTAGACGCAGGCATGCCCGATGCTTTTCAGCTGCCGCTGGATGATGTGCGCAATGGCCACATAGTTGTCCAGCACCACCGGGTCGCTGTCCTCCTCATCCGCCCAGAAAAGCAGATTGCGCTTCTTGCGGAAAAAAGCCTTGCGCTCGGGTATCTCCCCCAGCAGCTCCAGCCCCAGCTGATCCTGCACATCCCGCGCGCTCAGCAGCGTCGGCCGCAGCAGCAGCTCCAGCACCGCAATGCCCGCGCCCAGCATGCCGCCCAGCATCGCCGCAAACACCCACATGCTGGCATTCAGGCTGCCGCCGATGATATAGCGGGAGCGCGGCTCATTGATGACCGATGCACCCCCGATTTTCAGCGTGCTGATGAGGATGTTGGGCACCACCTGATTGATGGCCGTCAGGATGGCGATGCCCTCCTGCGCACTGCGCCAGTACAGGCTCAGCTCCACAATCTGCGTTTCGTTGTACTGCGTGACCCTCAAATTGTTGTAAATGTCCTTCACTGACACGCCGATGAGGTTCAGCCGCTCCACGGCTGCGTTCAGGGTGCGGTCGCTGCGGATCACATAAATCACCGCGTCCACCATGTCCTCGGCCAGATGAATATCCGTCGAGCCGGGATTCTTCGAGTCGCTGGTGAACAGGCCGTTGGCATTCACGGAGGTCACGGCAATGGAGGTCGTAATCAGGTACTGCTTGCTCATTTCGCCCCGCAGATAGGACACGAGCCCCAATGCCACACCCACCACCAGGCCAATGGCGGTACAGACGATAATCAGCATCATCCGTTTGCGGATGGCAAACAGCAAATCGCTGACCCGCAGCCGTCGCGCTCCCTGCTCCGGCGCAAAACGGCTGTTCTGGCCTGCATCAGGGTATCCTTGCTGCTGATTCTGCGGCTCCTGCTGCACGATGGATTTCCCTCCTTCTCAGCTGGGATTGCTTCCGGGACATCAGGTTTCCG
>JBJEUL010000003.1:0-3272 GCA_051883835.1 Aristaeellaceae bacterium | reverse complement strand
TTCCGGGACATCAGGTTTCCGTGTCCGGAGGCGTATGATGGGCTTGTGCGCGCTCACGCTTCTTTCTGCTGCGCATGACCAGCAGCACGACCAGCAGACCAATCAGGCCCGCCGCTGCCACGGCCATCACCAGCACCGCTGTGATGTCGCCCTTCGTCCAGATGGGCAGATAGAAGGACTGCAGTTCCTCGGTCTGCCGCACAATGATGGGCTGTCCGTTCTCCGTGCGGCCGTTGAACACCACGCGGTATTCGCCCGGCGCAAGACCCTCCAGCACCTGCTCCAGCGCGGAAGATGTCCAAATCTTGAGCAGGTTTCCCTCGCTGTCGTAGAGCGCGACGCTCTCGTCCGACACCAGGCCGCTGACCAGCTTGCCCCGCACGCCGATGGCCACGCGCACAATGCTGTTGCTCAGGTGTATTTCCGCCGTAGGCTCGCCGTCTATCAGGCCCTTGCTGTCCACGCGGAACGTGGCATCCGTCTGGGCCATGGTGTAGTCCGTGAGCGTGCCCGTCTGCCGCAGGCGGTAGGTGGTATTCGCCCGCAGCTCGTTGAGCAGCAGCTGGCCCTGCGCATCCGTGGTCAGCGTGCGCAGCACGGTGCCGTCCCCGGTGCTCAGGGTGAAGGTGGCACCGGCCAGGCCCATGCCCGGATACAGCGCGTCCACCAGGGTCACGCGCATGGTCGTGCGCTGGGCGGATACATTGGTGGTGGCGGACTTGCCGTTTTTGCTGCTCTGCTGCACCGTCACCGACGGCGACTCGTCCAGCGCGGCATAGTACTCCGGAATCACCGTCTGCACCAGCTGGTAGTCACCCATGTACAGCTCCATGCTTTCGCCATAGCCGCTGTCGTCGAGGGTTACGGTATCCACAATCTGCCCTGCGTGGTAGCGCAGTGTGCCGTCCAGCGTCACGATATCCGTCTGTGCGATCACGTTGAATGCACCGCCCGCCACCTTCCGGCCCGTATCACGGTCCCGCATCTGAATGCGGATGACGTTGCGTGCCGGATACAGCTCCACCGTCACCACATACGGGTCAGACCAGTCGCGGGACTCATCCACCGTGAAGGCCGCCTTGTCCGTGGCCTCATAGCCGGGAACCGCCGTCAGTCCGTGGAGATAGTAGCTGCCCAGCACAATCTTTTCCGGCAGGAAGAACACGCCGTCCGCTGTGGTTTCGTATTTGGTGTAGTCCGTCCTGACTGGGTAATAGGTACTCAGGGTTTGCAGCATATCGTCGGAGGCATACAGCTCATAGGTCACGCCGCTGCGCTTGATGGTGCTCTGCGTTTCCCCGTCCACAATCTGGACAAAGACGGCTGTCTTGTCCAGCCCAAGTCCCTCGCCGATGCCCGGATCCGGGTCCTCGAATTCGTAGTCCTGCTCATGCCCGTCATCCGTGCCGTCGCCGCCGCCGCCTCCTCCGCCGCCGTTGTCGTCCCGATAGGGGTAGTCCTCGTGATGATTGTCATCCACCACCAGGGGATAGCCATAGTTGCCGCCGCCATTGTCCGGGTCGTAGTAATCGGCATAGCTGTCGCCGCGATGCTCATCCACATACTCCTCATCCGGGATGCGGATCAGATACAGAATCAGCAGCAGCGCAATCAGCAGGACGCACAGCAGCAATCCAATCAGTATGTCGGCCATGGATTCCCAGTAGCCGACCGCTTCATCCTGTCTACGGTTCTTGATCTTCATGACAGCTCCGCAACTTCCTCAAATTCCTCAATGCTCAGCGGCCTGTAATAATAGCTGCCCTGTCCCTCGAAATAACCCGCGCGCTTCAGGTGCGTGATTTGCTCCGTGCTTTCGATGCTCAGGGCGATGATGTCCACCTTGAGCTTGCGGGCCTGCGTGAAAATCGCCTCCAGGGTATCCTGATCCTTCTGCCTCAGGAAGGCCAGATTCAGGTTCAGCGTGTCCGCGTGGGTGCGTTCCAGCATGTTCAGGGAGATGTAGTCGCCGTCAAAGCCGTCGATGGCCACCTTGAAGCCCAGCTGGCGCAGGGCTGTTTCCACCTCCAGGGTGGCATTGGGGGTCTGGATGTAGGAGGTTTTGGAAATCTCCAGCTGGATATAGCGCGGCGGTACCCGGTAGCGTTCCAGCAGGCTGGAGAAACAGGACGCCACATCCATGGCCAGGATATCGGTCTTGGACACGTTGATGGCCAGCGGCACCGGACGCACACCGGCGTCAATCCACTGCCGGATGGTCTGAAAGACCTTTTCCCAGATGTGCTGATCCAGCCGGGTGATGTAGCCGTTGCGCTCCAGCACCGGCACGAAGTCCGCCGCAGAGAGCAGGCCGAATTTCCCGCTCTGCCAGCGCACCAGCACCTCTGCCGCGATGATTTTGCGGCTTTGCAGCTCCACGCGGGGCTGCAAGTAGAAGGTGAACTCATCGTTCTTCATGCCTGAGAGGATTTCCGGCATGAGAATCTGCTCGTTGCCCTGGTTCTGCGCCTGTGCGCCGCCGCCGAACACGCCGGCGGATGCACCGTACCTGGGCAGGCGGTCCAGCTTGTCCCGGATATCCCGCATGGCCTGCTGCTGCACGGTGCGCAGCTGCTTTTCCGCCAGCGGCACCACCATGCGGTGAAAATACTCACAGAACAGCCCGTATTCCCGCAGCATCATGTTCCAGAGGATGCGATAAAAGATATTGAACATAATCGACAGGATGACGCCTGCAATGGAGGTATAGAAGGCCGTTTCAATACCCGAAAGCAGCACCGACACGCTTTCCAGCGCAGCCTCCACCGAGCTGAAGCCAATGCTGCTGATGCCCATCAGCAGACCCACAAAGGTACCGATAATGCCAAGGCCCGTCAGGATGCCGGGAATCTGCGTCATCAGGCCCTGCCAGGTATGCAGGCCCAGCATGTCCTCGTTCATCCATTCCTCAATGTCGCTGACCACCTCGCCGTCCTCCCGCTGGGCTTCCGCCTCGTCCCGGTAGAGCCGGAAGAGCATGTCCAGATCCTTCTTGCGGAAGGGGCTGTCCAGCTTGAACACCGCATACCAGGGCTCAGCCGTCTGCACTTCCAGGGCCTGGTCGATGGACTGACGCGCGGTGGAAAAGCCCATGGCGTACAGGATGCTGGGCAGCAGCCCCAGCATGAAGCCCAGGGCCAGAATCAGGCACATCACCATCAAAATCAGCATGGACAGCGTGTCAGGGGCCAACGCTGTCAGAATACCGGATGCAGCCAGCAGGGCTGCCGCTATCAGAATAATCCGCTTTCTCAAAATCATCCGCCTTCTTC
>JBJEUL010000002.1:0-1852 GCA_051883835.1 Aristaeellaceae bacterium | reverse complement strand
CAACGCCCTCGCCGTAATCCTGGCTGCGGGTGTTGGTGTTGCGGATGATGGCGCACAGGGGCTGGCCCGTAGTGCGTCCTTCCAGAACGCCCGAGAGAAACTCCGGCGTGTCCGGCTCCCGGCGGCTGGTGGTCATTTTGCTCTGGCCGGGAGCGCGGCGGGCCATGGCTGTCAGCAGACGGGGCATGTCAATGACCATGCCTGCGGGAAAGCCATCCATGGTGATACCGATGGCGTCCCCATGGCTCTGGCCGAAAAGGGAGAGCTTCAACTGCCCCCCGAAAAAGCTGCTCATGCGTATTTTCCTCCCAAGGCTGCATAGGCTGCCAGATAATCCGGCCAGGACTTGTTCAGGGCTTCCACGCCCTGCACCGTGACCGGCTCCTGCGCCAGTGTGGCGGCCAGGGACAGGAGCATGACCATCCGATGGTCGTTGCAGCTGTCCAGCGTCACGCCGCCCTTCAACGATGGCACACCCTCCACCACGATGTCGTCCCCGTCAGCATGGGTCTTTCCGCCCAGCGCGTTGAGCAGCTCCACCGTGGCATTCAGGCGGTCGCATTCCTTCAGGCGCAGGCGGCCGCAGCCGGTCAGACGGCTCTCGCCTGTGGCCAGCTGGCAGGTCAGGGCCAGCACAGGCGCAATGTCCGGGCAGTCGCGCATGTCCAGGGTTGCGCCGTGGAGACCGTTGCCGCGCACGGTCAGGCCTGTTTCATCCTCCGTGATATCCGCGCCCAGCGCAGCCAGATGCTTCAGCACGGCACGGTCTCCCTGCGTGGTTTGGGTGCGCAGGCCGGTGACGGTGACATCATGCCCCAGCGCACCGGCGCACAGCAGCACGGCTGCCTGCGAGTAATCGCCGGACAGGCTGCCGCTGTTGGCCTGATAGGTCTGTCTGCCGGGAATCCGCCAGCTGAAAGGCTTCATTTCCTCGACAAGGATGCCGCTCTGCTCCAGGGCTTCCACGGTCATGCGGATGTATCCGGCCGATTCCACGGGGGGCTGAACCGTCAGGGTGGAATCCGCCTCCAGCAGCGGCAGGGCAAACAGCAGCCCCGATACGAATTGACTGGACACATTCCCAGGCAGCAGATAATTTCCTGCCGCCAGCGAGCCGCGAACGGTCAGCTCCGCCGCGCCGTCTGCCCCTGCGCCCATGAACCACTGCGCACCACGGGGCACGAATAGGTCGCGGTACACATCCATGGGCCGCTGGCCCAGCCTGCCATGCATGCGGAACACGCCGCCCCCCGTTACCGCCATGGCGATGGGCACAAAAAAGCGGAGCGTGGAGCCGCTCTCGCCGCAATCCAGCGAAGGCAGATACCGTGGCGTATGCGTCCAGCCGGTGAGGGTCAATTGGTCGCCCTGCCTGCTCAAGGACGCGCCCAGGGCTGTCAGGCACCGGGCGGTTGCCGCCATATCCGCGGAATCCATAAAGCCGGACAGCACCGTGGTGGCATGGGTCAGGCCCGCGCAGATCATGCGCCGGTGCGCCTCGGACTTGGATGCAGGCGCGGCCAGAACACCCTTGAGCTGAGCGGGATAAAAGATTCGATTCATCAGAAGCATTGCTCCTTTGCGTCATCATGATGGTGCTATCATACCATAGGCAGTAAAGGTTGTCATGTTTTCTTGCTGTATTTTCATTCAATCATAACACAGGCTCCGGCTGGTCTGTACCATGCCGGAGCCTGTCGGTCAGGGAAGCAGTTGATATGTCTGGGGCTTTCACGGGGCAGCGCATTCCTCCGCCGAGCGCAACGAGGTTGGATGGGGGCGTTCCTTGTGCAGTCTATGGAACCTGCCGTTTCCGGCGCGGACGAACTGCGTCGTCTGCTTGGAAACTCGC
>JBJEUL010000001.1:0-1855 GCA_051883835.1 Aristaeellaceae bacterium | reverse complement strand
AGCTCCTCGTGGTACACCTCGCTGCCCAGCAGGTTGGTCAGCAGCATACCGAAGGCGATGGGCAGCAGCAGCAGGGGTTCAAACTGCTTGACGATGGCCAGGTACAGCAGCACGCAAGCGATGCCGACCATGATCAGGGCCTTGGGGTCGGCAATATACTGATAGATGCCGGACGTTGTGACCAGCCCCATCAGGGTTTCGCCCACATTGATTTGCATCGTATCAACTCACTTTCCTTGGGCGGTTCCGCCTTACGCCAGCACGACCAGGGTATCGCCCGCGTTCACGGACGCACCCTTGGCAGCCACGATCTGCGCGACAGTGCCGTCCTTGGGAGCGGGGATTTCGTTCTCCATCTTCATGGCTTCCAGCACGCACAGGCACTGACCGGCCTTCACCGCGTCGCCAGCCTTGACCTTCACGTCCAGGATGGTGCCGGGCATGGGAGCCTTGACGGGGGTGCCGCCAGCCACAGGCGCGGGAGCGGCAGCCTTGGGGGCAGCGGCAGGCGCAGCGGCAGGCGCGGCAGCAGGAGCAGCAGCAACAGGCGCAGCAACGGGGGCAGCAGCACGCACGGGAGCAGCGGTCACAGCACCGCCGACTTCCTCAACATCCACCACATAGGTCTGACCATTGACAGTAATATTGAAGGTACGCATGATGATAGTTCCTCCTATTCAATCCATCGTTGAGCTTCAAAAGCGGCTGTAAACCTGTTCCTCCCGGCCGGACTTGCTCCAGGCGGGGGTGTTGGAAATGCGGCGCACGCGGCGTACGACGAAGCCGGTATTGTCCTCCATCATGGCGGCAACGGCAGCGGTAATCACAGCGATGAGGGCATCGTCATTCTGGGCCGGAGCAGCCTCCGCCACGGGCGCGGGGGCAGGCGCGGGAGCCGGGGCCGGAGCGGGCGCGGGGGCCTTCTTCTTGCCCATGCCGCTGGTGGCGATCTCCATCAGCTTGATTAGGCCAATCAGCACCACCAGGCCGAAGAACACGACCAGCACGCCGACGACGGTGACTGTCAGGCCGAAAATCAAAGTATCCATAGCTTACACGTTCCTTTCCGTCACAGCGGCAGGTTGCCGTGCTTCTTGGGCGGATTGCTCTCGCGCTTGGAGGAGAGCATCTCCAGGGCGGCAATGACATACTGACGGGTCTGGGCGGGATCCACCACATCGTCAATCATGCCGGCCTGCGCGGCAGCCACGCCGTCAGCCACATCGGAGGCGAACTTGTTCTCCAGCTCGGCGCGGGTCTCCAGCGCGGGCTTCTTGCCAGCCTTCAGCTCGTCGGTGTAGAGCACCTGCACAGCCGCTTCGGGGGTCAGGGCGGAAATCACCGCGCCCGGCCAGGCATAGGTCATATCGGCATTGGCCTTGCCGCCCATGGCGACATACGCCTGACCGATGGCGTTGCCCACCACGACAGACACCTTGGGGGTGGTGGCCTCGGCGTAAGCATAGAGCAGCTGGGCGGCGGTAATCATCGTCCAGGACTGGCTGGAGGCTTCGGGCACGGCCACGCCCTTGCTGTTGATGAGGGACACCACGGGGATGGAATAGCAGTCGCACATGCGGATGAACCGGGCAGCCTTGGCAGCGGCGGCGGGAGTAATCATGCCGTCATTCTCCTTGGCATTGCCGACCACCAGACCCACGGTGCGGCCACCCATGCGGGTCAGAGCCACGCGGATGGCCTTGCCCCACGCCTTGTACAGCTCCACGAACACGCCGGCATCGGCCATGGCCGCCAGCAGGCTGTCGGAATCCGCAGGGTCAATGGCAGGCAGGATGCGGTTCATGTCATCGGTATCCACGATGGGCGCGTCCTCGCCGTTGGAGCCGGGCAGCAG